>CALZIK010000064.1 GCA_945787635.1 Thermoanaerobaculia bacterium
ATCGAGGGCATCGGCCTGGGCCGCAACGGCGCACCGCCCGAGCTCGCGCGGCGGAGCGTCGCCGAGCCCGATCCCGAAGCACTGGCCCGGTTCGCGAGCCTGACCGCCGCGGACCCGAGGCCGGCGCGATCGACGGTCAACTGGCCGCGCTTCCGCGGTCCCAACGCCGATGGCATCGGCGACGGAGCCGACACGCCAATCGCGTGGAACCTAGACACCGGCGAAGGCGTGCTCTGGCAGACCGCGATCCCCGGCCTCGCCAACTCCAGTCCGGTGGTCTGGGGCGAGACGGTCTTCGTGACCACTGCGGTCGCGGACGATGTCGAGCAGACCCTTCGCACGGGACTGACCGGGGCCGGCGACGGCGTCGACGAGGCGGTCGAGCACAGCTGGCGGGTGATGGCCTTCGACAAGCACTCGGGCGAGCAGATCTGGGAGACCGAGGTGGGTCGGGCGGTCCCCCTGACCAAGCGCCACTTCAAAGCCACCCAGGCCAACTCGACTCCGGCGACCGACGGCAAGCACCTGGTGGTGGTCTTTCCCACCGCCGGCCTCGCCTGCCTGGACTTCGACGGCAAGATCCTCTGGCACCACGACTTGGGCGGCCTGAACGCCGGCGCCTTCACCGACCCGGGAATCGAGTGGGGGTTCGCCAGCTCTCCGATCCTCTACAAGGACAGCGCGATCTTGCAAGTCGATCTGCACGGAGGCCAGTACCTAGCGGCGTGGGATCTCGAGACCGGCCGCGAGCTCTGGCACACCGAGCGCAGGGTGGCTCCCTCCTGGTCCACGCCGACTCTGCTCGAGGGACCGAACGGCACCGAGCTGGTCGTCAACGGTTCGACCATTCACGGCTACGACCCCGAAACCGGCCGCGAGCTCTGGAGCCTCGGTCCGAACTCCGAGTTGGTGGTTGCGACGCCGGTCGTCAATGATGGCGTTGCCTACGTATCGGCCGGCTACCCGCCGATCAAGCCGATCTACGCCCTGCCCGCCGGCCTGCGCGGCGACTTCGAGATCGAGCCCGGCAAACCCGACGAGAACCTGCTCTGGAGCCACCGTATCGGCGGCGCTTACATGCCGACGCCACTCTTCTACCGCGGCCTCTTCTACGTCGTCCACCACAACGGCAGGATCGTCGCCTACGATCCCGAAGACGGCTCGCCGATCTACAAGAGCCGATTCTCCCGTGGCGGCGCTTTCACCGGCTCGCCGGTCGCCGCCAACGGCATGCTCTACGTGCCCACCGAGGAGGGACTCCTCTACATTCTCAAGGCCGGGCCGACCTACGAGGAGATCGCGGTTCACGACTTCGGCGAGCCCCTGATGGCGACCCCGGCGATCTCCGAAGGTCTGGTGCTGCTTCGAACGCCGTCGAAGGTGATGGCTCTAGGGAAGGGAAAGGGATAGGGCGCCGAAAGCGATGGCGAGCTATTGCTCGCGCTCGGAAACCACCGCCAGGCGATTGCCGCCAGGTGCAGTTGACAGGCGTGTGATGCCCGCGATCCCGTGCTCGGACAGGTCGGCGACCTCCTGCCAGTCGTCGGAGCTGTCGAGGTCGAAGAGATAGAGCTTCGAGCCATGCCCGATCAGGAGCTCACGGTCGCTCCACCAGATGAAGTCTTCACTCGCCGGAGGCGTCTGAAGGACCTTCGTCTTCCGCGAGGTCGCGAGATCAAAAAGCGTGATCGTCCACGGTTCGCCGTTTGACTTGTCGACGTAGCTTACGGCATACGTGCCCGGCACCCGGTGCAGGGCTCGACCGATGTCGGTAGCCAC
This sequence comes from Thermoanaerobaculia bacterium, assembly GCA_945787635.1. GTDB lineage: Bacteria > Acidobacteriota > Thermoanaerobaculia > Multivoradales > JAHEKO01 > CALZIK01. The sequence goes on from CALZIK010000064.1 coordinate 1,780, forward strand.
CGTCTTGGCCTCTTCGGTGGCGAGCTCACCAATCACGAGCTCGTGCGGCTCGCCCAGAACGAACATCGCCACGGTTTCGGACCCTATCCAGGCGTGGTATCCCACGGGTTGGATGCCCTCGAAGAGGAGCTCCGGAGAGCAACCGCCGCTCGAGCAAAATCGCCACAACCTCTGAGCGCCGTCGGCCTCGACCCGCACGGTGGAAAAGCCCGGCCATCCGGGGATCGGCGTCGCCGAGTACTCGCTCTCGGTGGTTTCCGTCAGCCGTTTCGTGGCGCCGCTCGTAATCGAGTAGCGAACGATGTCGGTCTGCTCGCCCCGTGCCGACGTGAACAGGATACTCTCGCCATCGCTCTCGAAGTAAGGCTGGTTGTCGTAGGCCTCGCGGTCGGTCACCCGACCGACCTTTCCGACCTGCCAGGGGATCGACGTGGTGTCGAACTCGATCAGAAAAATGTCTGTCACCGGGGGAGACGGCGACGGCTCTTCGGTCGCCTCGCCCTCGTCTTGGGCCGTACTGGCCGTCGCCGTAGGGCTTTCGACCTCGGGACCAACGGCCTGCGGATGCGCAGTCGCTGCAGGCAGCTCGAAACCCGCGGCGCCGGCCACGACCGGCACGGTCAGCAGCAGCGCAGATCCGATCCAGGCTCGGTAGGTCACGAGGCTCCAGCTCCGGCTTCGTTTCCGGCGGCATCGAGGTTGACCTTGACCGGCAGCAGGTAGCCCCGCGCTTTGACTTCGATCCGGGCGTCGTCGGGTATCTCGAATCCACCGAGCTTCTTCCAGCCCACTTCGAGCACCTCGTAACCGGCCAACTTCTCCTCCGTGTAGACCACCTCGCCACTTGCGGCTCGAATCGTCACCTCGACCTCGAGGAGAGCTTCGTTGCTTTGATTCTTCAGTTGCAGGATATTGCCGGCGCCGACTAGCGATTGCCTGTAGCTCGCTTCGAGTGGAGGTGCCTCGAATCGGGTGCCGCAACCGCCTGCCGCGACGATCGTCACGGCGAGCGCGAGCAGCGAGCGTGACCTCCACGGGTGAGACACGCCCAAGATCGTAGCAAAGGCCTCGGATCAGTCGAGCTCGAGCTCGAGCAGAACTCCGAAGTGGTCCGAGTCCACCGGCTCCGGCTGACCGTCCCTGAGGCCGTACCGATCCACCGACCGAATCGTCGTCTCGAGCTCCCGAGAAACGAACAGATAGTCGATGCGGCGCGGTGGAGAGTACGCGGGATCCCCGCCACCGGCCCTGGTCATCTGCGCAGCGAAGTCATTCGCCCACGGATCGTAGGTCGGAAACTCGGTGTCGAGAAACCGAGCGACATCCACAAATCCAGCGCGCAGCAGCAGACTGACGGCTTCGGACTCGCTGAGAGCGTTGAAATCGCCGCCCAGAATGACGCCGTCGATCGCCGGGTCGCGGCGCCGCACTTCATTGATCGCCGCAAGCAGCGCCTCGACCTCTCGGGTACGGCGGTCGGCCCGCAGGGCGCCGCCTTCGGTCGATGAATGAAGGTGGGTCGTCACGACCAGGAGTCGGCGACCGCCGGCCAGCTGAATCCGCCCGAGAAGCGCACGGCGCGCCTCCTCGAACTGCAAGCCCACCCAGTCGCTGCAGTAGCCGAATCGTCCACTCAGAACCGGGGCCGCCAGCCGCTCGAGCTCGAGCTCGGGAGCCGCCGTCACGGCAAGCCCCGAACGAACCGCCCATGGAATACCAAGGTGCAGGAACCGAACGCCGCAACTCACTAGCTGATGGATCGAATGGTGGCCCAGTCCCCGGGCCAGCTCTCGGGCCCGCCAAGGCAGCGGGTGAACTTCCTGGGCGAGAAGCAGGTCCGGCCGCAAGCGCTCTAGCTCGGCCATCTGAATCGATTGCCGTCGGCCTCGGTCCCTGGTCGGCTCGGAAGGCACGATCAACAGCTCTTTGTCGGCGGTTCGCCAGAACCCGTGCCAGAGGTTGTACGTCAGAACGCGCAACGGCTTTGCCGCCGCCGGTGCGACCGCGGCCGCGCTCATCGCCGCAACGACCAGCAGGCATGAACCGAGCTGTCTCAAGACGACTCTACTCGCCGATCAAGCTGTAGGGGTCGGTGAGCTCCTCTCGCCGAAGCTCGACGCTGGCTTGCTCGATCAGATGCTCGAGCTCGTTGATGACGTAGCTCAGAAAGTCCCGCGAAGACAAGATGCCCACCGGCTGATTCTCGTCATCCACAACAGGAATGTGGCGAATGCCGTGGCGCCTGACCAACTCGACACACTCCTTGATCGGTGAGTTGCGTCGCACAACGAGAAGGTCTTTCGTACAGACGTCGCCGAGGTGGGTTCCTTCCGCGTCCAGATCCCCGGCGAGGACCCGTTGTAGGGCGTCGCGCTCGGAGAAGATTCCGACCAGCTTGCCGTCGTCGACCACGAGGATCGCGCCGACCTTCCGCTCGACCATTCGCCCGACTGCCTCGCGAACCGTCGCCCCCGACGATGCGGTCAAGAGATTCTTCATGGCCAGCGCTTCAACCGAGGTCATCGGCTCTCCCTTCTCCGCTTCCATGGCGTGCAGAACGCCTCGGCGAGATGCTAGCAGCCTGTCGGCGAGTGGCGACATCTCCTTTTAGATAGGCTATTTGCATCGCCTTTCCAACCCGAAAAGGTAGCGATTTTAAGCCGCCCCATTGCTACTCTGGAAGAGGGCACAAGGGCCGAATCCCGCTGCCCGAGGAGGTCGATCCTGGTCACCCAAGCTCTCAAGCAACCCGCCGTCAACGAGCATCTCCTGATGGGCGACGAAGCCGTGGCCCTGGGGGCCGTTCATGCCGGTCTCACCGCCGCCTATGCGTACCCGGGTACGCCGGCGACCGAGACTTTCGAGTTTCTGCTCGGCTACTCGAAGCGTCACGGTCATCCGGTGGCCTCATGGTGTGCCAACGAAAAGACCGCCTACGAACAGGCCCTGGGAGTCTCCATGGTTGGCCGGCGCTCACTGGTCGTCATGAAGCACGTCGGCCTCAACGTCGCGGCGGATCCGTTCATCAACTCGGCCATTGTGTCCGTGCACGGCGGTCTGGTTCTGGCGGTTGCGGACGACCCGGGCATGCACAGCTCGCAGAACGAACAGGACAGCCGCTTCTATGCCGATTTCGCGCGCATCGTTTGCTTCGAGCCCGCCGATCAGCAAGAGGCCTACGAGATGACCCGTCAGGCCTTCGAGGTTTCAGAGCGCTATGAGATCCCGGTGATGCTGCGTCTGGTAACGCGCCTCGCACACAGCCGGTCGATCGTTTACGCCTATCAGGAAGAAGCCGAGAAGCCGCTCGACAAGGCGCGCGACCCCGCATCCTGGACCTTGCTACCCTCCCACGCACGCGGGCTCTGGCGCAGACTTCTCGAAGTCCAGCCTGAGCTGGTCGCTCTCGCCGAAGAGTCGCCGCATAACCGCCTCACGCTGTCCGATCACGATCGCGGCCTGGGAATCATCACCACTGGCATCGCGCGCGGTTACTTCCTCGAGAACCTGCCCGAGCTCGATTCTTCTCCCTCTCATCTCCATATCGGGGTTTATCCGATCCCGGTCGCCAAGGTGCGGGCGCTGGCCGAGCAATGCGATCGGATCCTGGTCCTGGAAGAGGGCTACCCACTGGTCGAGCGGCAGCTGCGCGGTCTCCTGCCGACGCCGTTGTTGGTTCAAGGCAAGGAGTCCGGAGACGTGCCGCTCGCCGGCGAGCTCACGCCCGATGCCGTTCGCCAGGCGCTCGGTCTGCCGTGCCGACCGATCTCCGTGCCGGCCGTCGAAGACCTCCCGCCCCGGCCCCCACAACTTTGCCCAGGCTGTCCGCATCGCGACTCCTACAACGCGCTCAACGAAGCGCTTGGTGACTACGAGCTGTCGATCGTCAACGCAGACATCGGCTGCTACACCCTCGGCGCCGCGCCTCCGTTCCAGGCGATCGAGTCCTGCGTCTGCATGGGAGCCGCCATCGGCATGGCCAAGGGCGCCGCCGACGCGGGTCTCCATCCGGTGGTCGCGGTGATCGGCGACTCGACCTTCCTGCACTCCGGTGTCACGCCATTGATGGACGCCGTTGCGGCGGATTGCGACATGACGCTGATGATTCTCGATAACGAGGCCATCGGAATGACCGGTGCTCAACACACCGTCCTCTCCTCTTCACGCCTCGAGCCACTAGTCCTTGGCCTGGGCGTCGATCCCGATCACTGCCACGTCGTCGAAGCGCGACCCGCCAACGTGCAGAAGCTGGCGGACGTTTTGCGCCACGAGCTCGAACACCACGGCCTGTCGGTGGTGATCCCGGTTCGCGAGTGCATCGAGCATGTCAAGCGCCGCCGGAAGGAGGCCAAGGCCTGATGAAGTACGACGTGGTTCTCGCCGGGGTCGGCGGCCAGGGCGTGCTGTCGGTCGGGCTGGTGCTGGCCACATGCGCCCGAGCGGACGGCTTCGAGGTCAAGATGTCTGAAGTCCACGGCATGGCACAGCGCGGCGGATCGGTGAACGCCACCCTCAGGATCTCGGACGCCCCGATCCACGGCTGCCTGATTCCCCAGGGAACCGCTGATCTCGTGCTCGCCACTGAGCCGCTCGAAGCGCTGCGATACGCAAGCGAGCTCGCGCCCACGGGCACGCTGATCACCTCGACGGAACCCCATCGAAACATTCCCGACTATCCGCCGATCGAGGATCTCCTGCGACGTATCCTCGCCTTGCCGCGGGCGATCACCGTCGAGGCCCGCCGCCTGGCGAGCCAAGCGGGCTCGACCAAGGCCGTCAACCTGGTGATGGCCGGCGCCGCCTCGTCGCTGGTGCCGATCCGGCCCAGTACCTTCGAGACCCAGATTCGTCGTGTCTTCGGGACCAAGGGCGATCGAATCGTCGAGATCAACCTCGCGGCGTTCGAGCTGGGGCGCGAGGCCGCCCAATGCGTGGCGGCCTAGAGCTCGAGCTCGCAGGAGCTCTAGCAGCCGCTTCGGAAGCCGGTCGCGAGCTTCTTCCGGAACGCCTGGGGCTCGCCGTTGCGGGCGCCCTCGGCCTGCGGGTTCCGTTCTCGCGCGAGCTCGAGAGCGCCTCCGAGGTCGCCCAGTTGGATCTCTCCGCCTTTCCCGGAGATCGGCTCGTGGTCAAGATGATCTCGAGCCAGGTCGCGCACAAGTCCGACCTCGGGGGAGTGGCGTTCTGCGCAAGCGATGCCACGGCTCTCGAGCGGGCGATCGATTCGATTCGCCGCCGGGTCGGTACCCGAGCACCCATCGAGGGCTATTCGGTCGCCGAACGGATCGAGTGCGGCGGGGGACCGGGCGAGGAGATCCTGATCGCAGCGCACTGGACCGACGACTTCGGACCGGTCGCGGTCCTCGGCCTCGGCGGTCTCGAGGTCGAGAGGCTGTCCGCAGAGGACGGTCTGGCCCCGGTCTTGAGCAACTGGGCCAACCCCGCGACCACCGGCCGGGCGCTACCCGCCGGGCATCCACTGGTGCGCTTTCTCACCGAGCCCTATCGGGCCAGGCGCGGGCGCTTCGAGCTCGACGCCCTGGATGAGTTGATCTCCCGCCTGCTCGCTTTCGCCGAGGACTGGATGTCCCCCGAAAGGGCCCACCGGATCGCCGAAATCGAATTCAACCCGGTGGTGATGAGCGCCAAGGGGCCCACTGCTCTCGACGCTCTGGTGCGCAGAGCCACACGTTCGGTCGATATCGCGCCGCGCCGGCCGACTCGGAAGCTCGAGCATCTCCTGCGACCTTCCTCGATCGCGGTAGCCGGGGTCTCGCGCCAGCAGAACATCGGCCGGCTGATTCTCGCCAACATCCTGCGACAGGGCTTCGACCGCAAGCGGCTCTGGGTGGTCAAGGCCGGCACCCAGGAGATCGACGGCTGCCGTTGCGTTCCGAGCTTCGGCGAGCTTCCTGAAACGGTCGATCTTGCTGTGCTCGCGGTCGCCGCCGCCCGGCTCCCCGACTTGGTCGAGGAGATCGTGTCTGCGAATCGTGCCGTGAGTCTGATCTTGATTCCCGGCGGGGTCGGCGAGCGCTCCGGCACCGAAACGGTCGCCAAACGTCTCGAGATGATCATTCGAGACGCTCGCCATCGGCCGGGCGAGGGACCAATCGTCAATGGGGGCAACTGTCTCGGCGTTCGCTCGCTACCAGGGAGGTTCGACACCCTCTTTATCCCGGGACACAAGCTCGACTTCAACGTCGGCAAGCCCGCTCCTCTGGCGCTGCTCTCGCAGAGCGGAGCCTTCGCGGTCGCACGCGCCTCGAAGCTCGTCTCGATCGACCCACGCTATGTCGTTACCTTCGGCAACCAGATCGACCTTACCTTGGGTGACTACCTGGACTTCCTGGCCCACGATCCTGAGATCTCGGTCTTCGCCTGCTACCTCGAGGGCTTCCGCCCGCTCGACGGCCGGCGATTCCTGCGAGCCGTGCGCGAGATCAGCGATTCTGGACGCACCGTCATTCTCTACCGTGCCGCACGGACCTCCGCCGGCGCTCTCGCCGCCGCTTCGCACACCGCCTCGATCGCCGGCAGCTATCGAGTCACGCGTGACCTGACCGAGAGAGCCGGCGGGCTCGTCGCCGATACGATCGAGGAGTTCGACGACCTGGTGCGGACATTCTGCGCTCTTGCTGGAAAACGGCCTGGGGCCGGCCGACTCGGTGCTGTCTCGAACGCCGGCTTCGAAGCAGTTGCGATCGCCGATAACCTGAACGGCCTCGAGCTGGCGACGCTGACCGGCGGAACAAGGACCGAACTGGCGAAAGTCTTCCGGAACGCCAGCCTGGAGTCAATCGTCGCTCCAGGCAATCCGCTCGACGTCACGCCGATGCTGGGCGACACGGCCTTCGCCACCACAGCCGCCGCGATCTTGAAGGACGAGAACGTCGACCTCGCAATCGTCGGGTGCGTGCCGCTGACCGGCGCACTCGAGACTCTGCCGGCAGCGGATGGCCATTCCGAGGATCTCGACGATGCCGGGGCAATCGGCTCGCTCTTGATCGAGCTCTGGCGGACGACGGCAAAACCCTGGGTCGCGGTCATCGACGGTGGCTCACTCTACGATCCCCTGGCCTGCAAGCTCGACCGTGCGGGTGTTCCCACATTTCGAACCGTGGACCGGGCTCTCGCGGCGCTAGCGGCGTGGGCGCGCTTGCCTGTGCGCTACGCCTCGAGAAGGCCATAGGCCGGCATGCGCACGTAGCGGCTCTGTCGAGCTACGTGCCTCGGCCGTCGCCAGAATGGCCGCCCCGGGTCATCGTGACCGTTCATGGCTCAAATGTTGGTAATACGGGGAAGGTCCCGGACCCGCTCGTCTCGCCAAACACATCTGCACGGCTCGCGGCAACTCTCTTGCATGAAAGGCTTACGGTTCACTACTGCGAATCCCGAGCCGTGCGTTATCCGAAGATCCGCGTTCGAACCGAAAGTGAAAACCCGTTCGCCCTGGTGGCGGCGGTGCGCGAAGAGTTGCGCCTGGCTCGGGTCGCGCCAAAGGAGATCGATCTCTTCTCCGAGCAAGCGCTCTCGCAAGCACGCGAGGAAGCGATCCGGGAAGTCTGCAAAGCCTGGGTGGATCTGGGCGACTGACCCGCGCGCGACCGCGCTCCAGGCGCCGGTCCGTCCGGTCCGGCTGCGAAGCCCCAAACCCCTGACAACAAGGTGGTTACCCATAACCTGTGCTAGACTTCCCGACCCGTTTCTTCGAGTCACGAGAACTCATAGCCGTTGCCCGTCTTCACAGAGGCCGGACGTGCCCGAAAATAGCGCGACCCAACCGCTCCCCAAGCAGTACATCCAGGTCGGAGAGCATCAGGTGGCGCTTCCGCCCGGCGTCGGGGTCGATGCCTGGGCGCTCGAGAAGGTGCGCTCCCAGAACCCTCGTATTCGAGCCTACCTCGGGTCGATCCGCCTGCTCGAGCGAACCAACGAAAGCAACTACGCCATCTTGCACTGCTCGCCGGGCCGGTTGCTTCAGATTTGGCGCCGCGTCCGCCGCGTCTGCCAAATCATCCAGACTCGACTGGCTCCGACGCTCTCGGAACCCTCGCTGATCCCAGCTCTCGATACCGCGCGACGCAACGCCGAGCTTTCCTACTTCGCCCTCAACAACACGGTCATCAGCCGGCTTCAGCAGTATCCCTACCGCATCGAGGAAAGCGACCTCACCGCGGTCCGGCGTCTCCTGTGCCGCTCGATCGGCAAGATCTACGAGTTCCTGCGAGACACCTTTGGCGAGATCGTCGCGTGCGACCCGCGCAGTCTCCACGATTCGGATTACTACCTCTCCAAGCGCTTTCCCCAGGACATCGAGGAGGCCGAATGGCTGTACGCCTCGGTCGACAAGCTCAACGACTACATGCAGGAGATCGGCCGGGTCTTGATGCGTGATCTCCAGGAGGTCTCCCGTCGACTCGAAACCGAGCCTCAGCTGCCCACCCAAGCCAGCTGGGGCAGCGTCGAGCGTTTTCTCACCGAGGTCATCGAGGGACTGTCACCCAAGCTCAAGGAAGTCCTGGCTCTGACCGGGATTCGCTACGACGAGATGGAGCCGCTCGACGACTACGCCTTCAAGGTGCCCCACAATTGCCATCTGCTCCGCGAGACCTATGAGCTCGGCCGCCGCTCGATAGAAGAACTGAAAGCGCGCCCAGTGACGACCTTGGAGGAACGCGCCGGCCGCGTCGAAGATCTCCTCGCCAGCCACCGAGTGATCGGCGACTTTCTTCGCGAGGTCATGACTCGGATCGAGCTCTCGATCGAGGATCTGTTGGCCTACGTACCGATCTGGCTCAACGCGATCGAAAAGCGGCGCGCGCTCATGCTGACCAAGAACCCGGAAGAGATCCCACGGCGCTCGACCAGAGTCGCGCCCGGCTTGAGCACCTCGAGATCCGACGCCGCCCCCTAGTCATCCACCAATCATCCTCTGGATATCCACTTTCCGGGGCGGTCTCACCCGGCGGGGCCAGCCTCGAGCCGAGATTCGATTCGCTCCAAGCGACGCTCGATCTCGAGCAGCTTCTGAATGATGAGAACGTGAGTCTTTTTGGCGTCGATGCCGACCGGGCTGGCGTCGCTCGCGATCAGCTGCTCGATTTCTCTGGCTTCGTCGGTGTTCAAAGCTGGCTCCTTCTAGAGTTCCTCGAAATCACCCGTCCGGTCCAGATCCATAAGTAGGGCCTGAAGTTCGGCGGGCGGCACCCGCAGCTTGCGGCTCGAGAGATCAAACCACGCCCCGTCGGTCGTGACCTCGGCCGCCTTCTCTCCGTCCCCGCGATGGAGCGTGTGACGAAGACGGAACTTACGTCCGTCTGACGACGCGCCGGCCAGGCGGTAATCGACGGTGACCTCGTCGTTGGCCCCGACCTCGTTGAAATAGCGAATCTCCTCCCTGAAGATCACCGGACCGAAGTTCTCTTCGACGAATCGGGATGCCGGAAATCCCCTGGCGGTGAGATAGGCGAACCGAACCTCGGTCGCGTAGTCGAGGTAGGCGGTGTTGCGCATGTGCCGATTCGGGTCGAGATCGGCCCAGCGGACGTGAAAGGTCTTCGAGAACGGCTTCGGACCGGTCATCGTGCTACCAGGCGAGCCCGTAGTCTTCCCCGAAATCGCTCGCCGCTCCCCACATCGAGCCGTGCGCGCGATCGAAGAAGATCGCGGTGATTGGACCGGACGTCCGGGTCCTGGTTTCGACCCGGTAGCCCTTCTTTACGAGCTCACTTCGCACCCAGGCCGGGACGTCGTCGCGCACGACCAGGCGGCCGGGCTCGGCCTTGTGCGAGCCGAACGACGACTGCATCTGGTAGCTCGTGACGTTGGCGGCCTCGGCCGCCTGCTGGGCGTTCATGCCGAACTCGACCACGTTCAAGAAGAACTGCAACAGGTTCTGATCCTGGGTATCCCCGCCTTGCACCGCGAACGAAAGATACGGCTTGCCGTCCTTGAGCGCCATCCCCGGGGTCAAGGTCGCGCGCGGCCGCTTGCCGGGCTCGACCAGGTTGTACGGATTCAGGCGCTCGTCCAGAACGAAGCTCTGCATCCTCTGCGAAAGCCCGATTCCGGTCGAGCCGGCGATGAAGGCCGGGATCCACGCCCCGGAGGGAGTCACCGACACCACCCACCCGTCGGAGTCTGCGGCCTGAATCGACGTCGTGCCGGCGCGAAACGCCTCTTCATCGGAAAGAACCAGAGACTGTTGAAACCCCTCTTCGCCCTCCGCCTCGGCCGCGGGCGGAATCGGCGTCCACTGTTCGAGCAGATCGAGGAACGGGTTGTCGCCCTCCTGAAAGAGGTAGGGGTCGCCCGGCTTGGCGTGCTCGTCGTTTCTCTCCCAATCGATGGATGCAAAGCGCGCCTTGGCGTAGTACTTCGACAGCAAGCCCGCGATCGGCTCTTCGGGCGGAAAGTACGGGTCGCCGTAGTAGAAGTCGCGATCGGCGAACGCCAGATTCATCGCCTGGTAAAGCGCATGGATGTAGGCCGAGCTGTTGTAGCCGAGAGCCGCCAGGTCGAGGTTCTCCAGGATGTTCAGGGCCTGAAGCATGACCGGGCCCTGCACCCAGTGGGTGAGCTTGTAGACGTCGATTCCCTTGTAGCGAGTGGTCACCGGCTCTTCGACGTGAACGCGCCAGTTCGACAGATCGCCCTTGGTGATGAGGCCACCGTGCTCCCGCGTCGCCCGCACCAGCTCCTCGGCGATGTCCCCATGGTAGAAGCGCGCGTAGGCGGCCTGGATGGCCTCTTTGCGGCTCTTGCCGACCGCGAGCGCCTCGCGCTCGGCGGCGACCAGCTTCTCGAGAGTGCGCTTCAGATCCGGTTGCCGGAAGATCTCGCCCGCCTGCGGCGCGGCGCGTTTCGACGGATCGCTCTCGTCGAAGTGGGGCAAAAACACCCGCTTCGAGTCCGGCCACTGCGCGAGGATCTCGCGGCGACGCTCCATGTTGTCGGCCTGCGCGGTTTCAATCGGATAGCCGTCAGCCATCTCGATTGCGGGCTCGAGCACCTCGGCGAGACTCAGCCGCCCGTACTCGGCAAGCATCAAGAGGAGCCCTCCCGGAGTTCCCGGCGTCACCGCCGCGAGCGGCCCGAACTCGGGCGGGTAGCGCATGCCCTTCGATTTGAAAAACTCGACCGTGGCTCCGGTTGGAGCCACGCCCAGAGCGTTGATGCCGATCACCCTCTTTTCAACAGGATGGTAGATGAGCGCCTGGGTCTCGCCGCCCCAACCGAGCGTGTCCCACATGGTCGAGGTCGCCGCGAGCATCGCGCAGGCGGCGTCGACCGCGTTGCCGCCGCGCGCGAAGGTCGTCGCACCCGCGGTCGCGGCAAGGGGCTTGCCGGTGATCGCGACCCAGTGCTTGCCGTGGAGGACCGGTTTGACAGTCCGTTGCGCGACCGCGGGAAGGGTGATCAGAGTGAGCGCTGTGAAGGCGGTGATGGAGAGCCTGTGTGCTGCTTTCATAGTGCGGTAAGAATACGCCACGATACGGGCGGGCATGCAGTGGGCGTCCGTGGCGCTCGACGCGGCTGAGAACCGGTCACTCACAGCTCGCGGGCTTCCGGTATTCTCGTCAACCCAAGGAGGTCCCATGCACTCGATTCTGCGCCGGCTCCCCGCGGTTCTGTTGGTTCTCGCTCTTTCATCTTCGGCCGTTACCGCGGCGGGCTTCAAGGCCCTCGTCGGCGGCACGCTCATCGACGGCTACGGCTCCCATCCGATCAGAAACAGCGTCGTCCTCATCGACGGCGAGCGTATCGCCGCGGTCGGGACCGTCGAGACCCTGGCCGTCCCCGAAGGCGCCGAGGTCATCTCGACCGAAGGCATGACCGTTCTCCCCGGGCTCTGGGATATGCATGTCCATCTCATGATCAACGGTCACGCCGACTACGCCCACTGGGACAAAACCTATCCTGACCAGTTCGCCAGCGTGATCATGCCCGCCTCGGCGCACCAGTTGCTTCTCGCCGGCGTGACCAGCGCCCGCGATCTGGGCGCGCCGCTCGAGGACTCGATCTCGGTGCGCGATCGCATCAACGCCGGTGAAATCCCTGGACCGACGATGTACATGTCCGGACCCTTCATCCAGCACGAGCCGTATCCGGGAACCGAGCTCTTTCGCTGGGGGGTCTCGGGGACCGCCGACGCCCGCGCCAAGGTCAAGAAGCTCGCCGAGGCCGGCGTCGACGTCATCAAGCTTATCGATCAGGACCAGATGACCATCGACGAGGTCAAGGCCGTGGTCGACGAAGCTCACAAACACGGTCTGACCGTTGCCGCACACGGCCATCGCCCCGAGGAAATTCGCCGCGGCCTCGCCGCCGGCGTCGACAACTTCGAGCACACCGGCCTCGCGACCGCGCCGGACTACCCGGACGACGTGATGACGATGCTCAAGGAGCGCACCGCGCAAATGAACCGCGGGCCGCTCTACTGGACCCCGACTGTCGAGGGGCTCTTCAACTACGACTACACGCGGGACAATCACGAAAAGCTCGACTCGAGCTCCTGGCACCTCGGGCTGCCAGAGAAGATCATCCTCGACATCAAGCAGTCTTTTCGTCACCCCGACCGCCTGCCTTACTTCCAGATCACCTCGGACCGCAAGCCGACCCTGAAACGCAAGATCTCTCAGTTGCGCGAAGCCGGCGTCAAACTCCTGGTCGGTACCGACAGCGGCATTCCGATGAAGTTTCACTCCCAATCGACCTGGAACGAGCTCGACATCTGGGTGCGCGAGATGGGCATCCCGCCCATCGAGGCGATTCGCTCGGCGACCTACTGGCCGGCCAAGCTGATGGGCGTGGAGGAGGAGGTCGGGACTATCTCCGAGGGCAAGTACGCCGACATCATCGCCGTCCAAGGCGACGCCCTTCGTTACGTCAATCTGCTCCAGCGCGTGGACGTCGTGATCAAGCACGGCGTACAGTACAAGTAGTCCGCCGGCCGCGTTTGCCCCTACCCGCAGCCAACGTCGGCGGCGGAAAAAAGAGCCCTGCAGGGAGCTTCTTTCCGATCGCGGCCGAGGATTTCGCTGCGCATTCACTCGCGAGGCGATCCCTCTAGACGCTGTTGGCACCAGCGTTTTCGGTGGATCGCCAGTGAGGGGACGTGAATGGCACCCCGGTTGCGTTACCGGGAACCGAGCTTAACTCGCAAACCTGCCCTCCAGCCAGCGCGGAGGTCACCAGGTGTGAACCAGTTCACAGTCGGTTTCGCGAACTCGCCGTATTAAAGAACCCATTCCATGTCGAGCGCCGCGCACAAACCAGGACCGGGCCGGCGTACCCTGATGGAGGCCAAGGCGCACGCTCTTGAAAAACCGGTCGCCGGCGAGCGTCCGGTGCCCCGCTCGGTGCGCAGAATCTTCGGCGTGCCCACCATGAGACCCTCGCGCCCCGCAGCGCCGAGCGCCGATCCGCCGGCCCCACGCCCACCGGCGATCACGCCTCCGGTTGCCGTCATCGCGCTGAACCGGCTCGGATTCGGTCAAGCTCCCGGCGACATCGCCGCCTTCAACGCGCTCGCCGCCACCGATGCCCAGCGCCTGCAGATCTGGGTCGACCAGCAGCTCCAACCCGGAGCTATCGACGACAGCGTCGCGGACGCCAGGATCGCAGCGTCGGGATACACCACTCTCGGCAAGCCCCTCACCCAACTCTGGGCCGACCACGCAGCCCCCAGCGGACTCTCCTACCGTGAGCGCATCCGCCCGGCGGACGAGACCACGCTGGCCACCTTTGTGCGCGCCGTCTACAGCAAGCGCCAACTTCTCGAGGTCATGGCCGACTTCTGGCACAACCACTTCTCGGTCTACGCATGGGAGCGCTACGAAGCCGCCACCTGGGTCCACTACGACCGCGACGTGATCCGCGCGAACGCGCTAGGGAACTTCCGCACGATGCTGGGAGCGGTCGCCAAGAGCACGCCGATGCTCTTCTATCTCGACAACTGGCTCAACTCGGAGGACGGGCCCAACGAAAACTATCCCCGCGAGCTCATGGAGCTCCACACACTCGGGGACGAGAACTACTTCGGCGCGGTGCCCAGAAACCAGGTGCCGACGGACGCCCTGGGGATTCAATCCGGCTTCGTGGACGAGGATGTCTTCGCCGTGACCCGATGCCTGACCGGCTGGTCGATCGACGGAGACCCCTGGTGGAGGCCGCGAGACGGCAACGGCACTTACTTCTATCGAGCCGACTGGCACGACGCCTCGGCGAAAAACGTCCTCGGCCACCAGCTCCCGGCGGGCCAGCCCGCCGAGAAGGACGGCGAGGACGTTCTCGACATCCTGGCCTCGCACCCGGGTACGGCCCGCTTCGTCTGCCGCAAGCTCTGCCGGCGCCTGGTCGGCGATTTCCCGCCCGAGAGCCTTGTCGACGCCGCGGCGCAGGTCTTCCGAACGCAGTGGCAGGCGCCCGATCAGATCGCCCAGGTCATTCGAACGATCGCCCTGTCGAGCGAGTTCAGCAGCACCTGGGGACAGAAAGTCAAACGGCCCTTCGACATCGCGGTCAGCGCGATGCGAGCCGGGGGCGCTGATTTTCCTTTCATCGACGGCGATTCCGACACCAATTCCTTCGACTGGCGCTTTTACAACACCGGTCACTATCCGTTCGACTGGCATCCGCCCAACGGGTATCCGGACTTCAGGGAGGCCTGGGTGAGCTCGAGCCCGCGCGTGCTGAGCTGGAGGTTGACCAACTGGCTGATCGACGTCGAGGACCCCAACGATATCTACCGCCTCAACGCCCACGCCCAGACCCACGTCTGGATACGTTCGGCAAACGACCTGGCCGACTACTGGATCGACAGAATTCTCGGGCGCCCCATGAGCGCCCAGGATCGACAGGAAATCGTGGACTTCATGGCCCAGGGCGTCAACCCGAGCTTCGACCTCCCGCTCGACTCCGACTCCGACCTGCGGGATCGGTTGCAGACCATGGTCGGGCTCATCTTCCTGTCGCCCGACTTCCTGTGGCGGTAGTAACCGTGAACGGCGAAACCAATCATGTGTGAGATCAGTCGCCGCGGTTTCATGGTCGGTTGCTCCGCGGCCATCGCCGGGCTCGCCGGTTCCCGGTTCAACACGTTGGCCTTCGCGCAGACACCGGGAGAGCAGGAGGTGATGCTGGTTCTGTTCCTGCGAGGTGGCATGGATGGGCTCAGCCTGGTGGCGCCCATCGCCGGCTCGGACCGCGGCTACTACGAAGCGGCGCGGCCGGCTCTCCAGATCCCCGCTACGGGTCCGAACGCGGCCCTGCCGCTGACCGCGCAGTTCGGACTCCATCCCGCGGCTGCCCCTCTGCAGGAGCTCTATCAGGACAATAAGCTCTCGATCGTCGTCGCCGCCGGCTCGACCGAGCCCAACCGGAGCCACTTCGAGTCGATGGAGTTCATGGAGCTCGGCACGCCCGGCGTGCGAACGACCCCGACCGGCTGGCTCACGCGTCATCTGCAGAGCTCCGAGAATCTGCCCGATACGCTGATCATGCCTTCACTCGCCATGGGCGGTCTTCAGCAGGCCTCTTTCCGGGGAGACCGGCAGACGATCAACCTCAGAAATCCGGGCAACTTCGCCCTCAACACCGGCCCCTGGCGATGGCGGGACGCGCAACGAACCGCGCTGCGCAAGCTCTACGAGGCGGATTCATCGCTGCTACACGTCACCGGCCTTCAGGCCCTCGACGCGGTCGACGTGATCGGGCTTTTCGTGACCGACGACTACACACCGGCCAACGGAGCCGTCTATCCGTCCGGAGGTTTCGGTGATCATCTTCAGGTCATCGCCCAGATGATCAAGCTCCAGATCGGTCTTCACGTCGCGACGCTCGATCTCGGCGGCTGGGACACCCACGCCAATCAGGACGGACACCTGCCCGGCCTCTTGACCGAGCTTTCGCAGGGCCTGCATGCGCTCTACACGGACTTGAACGGCTCCGGAGCGGACGACCACACTCAACGGCTCACCGCCGTCGTACAGAGCGAGTTCGGTCGGCGCTTCGAAGAGAACTCCGACGACGGCACCGATCACGGACATGGCAACGTCATGATGGTCCTCTCCGGCAGCGCGACCGGCGGCATTCGGGGCGTTTGGCCGGGCCTGGCTCCGGGACAGCTCTTCCAGGGCGACGATCTCGCGGTCACCACCGACTATCGGCAGGTCCTCTCCGAGATCCTCATTCGCCGCCTTGGCAACAACAAGCTCGGAGTGGTGTTTCCGGGCTACACCAACTATGCCCCGCTAGGGGTCGTGGCGGGGCCCGATCTGGCACCCGACTACAAGGGCGGACCCGGCTCGACGATCTTCTCCGACGGCTTCGAGTCCGGAGACACCTCGGCCTGGAAGGGCTAGACCGATGCGCCGGAAACTCGAGACGCGAAAGTCTTTCCTGGCCGTCCTGCTGCTCGGTGCCCTGTTCGCGGCGCCTGCCTCGCCGAGCGGCATTGCGGTAACCGCGGCCTCGGCCACCGTGGGTGCCTTCGGACTCGAGGTCACCGTCGGGGACACCTGCTCACTGCCCGACAACCTGTCCATCTCGGCGCCGCCGGGACCGATCGAGGGAGCCTTCGAAGCCTGCCTCAGCGTGACCGCGGACAACGTCGAGGTCGCCGGCACCGGCGCGACCTTCCGCGCCGGCGAGGCGATCGAGTTCGGAGACGGCTTTCGCGTGGCGTCGAACGCGAGCTTCACAGCCGTCCTCGACCCCTTTCTGAGCACCGATTTCGCCTCCGTCGACGACCCGTCGCCGATCGGCGAGACCGTCTATAACGCGACCTTCATGGTCCGGGTGGATGATCTCGTGCTCGCCGACGGTGACTCGATAGAGCATCTGGTTGGCTACTCCTTCTTGGGCCAGTCCGAGTTCGTCCTGTCGCTACGCAAGAATCCTTCGGGTCAACGGGCCCTCCACCTGGCGGCACGTCAGGACGGTGGCGGCATGGTGCAGATGACACCGGGCCAGGAGCTCGCGCTGGCCGCCGGCTGGAACAGGATCGACCTCGAGTGGACGGCAGCGGCCGGCGACGGCGCCCTCCTGGTGGCGGTCAACCAGGGACCGCTTACGGGCCTCACCGGCCTTACCAACGCGAGTGCACAGGTCGAAACGGTTCGCTGGGGCGCGATTGGCGGCTCGGTCTCGACGACCACCGGAACGATCGAGCTCGACGGCTTCGATTCCTGGCGCTAGCGGCCGTCTTCCGGTAGGTAGAGAAAAGCCCGGCGACCTCAAACGGGCGCCGGGCCGATCAGTTCTCGACTGTGTTCGCCCTACTCGCCCGAGCTCGGCACTCCGGGAATGCCGCTGCAATCGGCGGCCTCGCCGTTGACCTCGCAGGTGCAGTCGCCGTCTTCGCACTGTACCCGGACTTCGCACTCTTCGGCGCCGCCGCAATCAAAGTCGTCGAGCCCGGCCAACTCGCCGTAGGGCTGGCAGTCGCCGTCCTCGCTGTCGCAGTCGACCACAATCTTGCGCATCCTCCCCTGGCCCTCCATGTGCTCAGCATGAAGACCCCCTTGCCGCTTGTCGAGCGCCGCGGAAAGCTGCTGGAGAGAGCCCTTCCGGAAGAGAGACACCGTCACCTCGTCGCCGGCCTCGTGTCCGCGAATCATCGCCGCCAGCGCGGCTCCGGACTCGACCGCCGTCCCGTTGATAGCGGTGATGATGTCGCCGACCTCGACACCCGCCTTGAAGGCCGGGCTTCCATCGACTACCTGGCCGACCATCACGCCCGAACCCTCCGGCGCGCCGAAGTGCGTGCGCAGCTCGTTGGTGAGCTCGGTCAGGCCGACTCCGAGATACGTGCCTCCTGAGTGCCCGATCCACGCGTGACCCTTGCCGCCGGCCATGACGCGAACGTCACCGTCGTCGCCGACGAAGACCATCTTGTGCGCGCCGTCGTGGTGCTCGCAACCCTCGCCATCGCACTCGATCCGATGCTTGATGACGTGCTTTTTTGCGGCGTTGCCATCGCCATCGGCGATAACGACCTCGATCTCGTCGCCGTCACCGAGTTGTTCGACCGTCTCCGTGCACTCTCCGTCCTCGCATTGGACGATCTTCTTGATCCGCACCTGTTTCTCAGTGCCCTCGCCCTCTGCCGGCGCCACGAAGACCGCCAACGCCAGGACGGCCGTCAGGCCTGCGGCGAGTGATTTCCAGCGATTTGCTTGCATCGAAGATCCTCCCGTTTGGTAAAGGAATCAGTGCCCCGGATCGAGACATCAACCCCTATAACGCCTTAAGAGACAGAAAGTTCCCCGGGACTCCAGGGAAAGAAGCCGAGAGTATAGCCGGAGTTGCCGTGTCCGCGCTCGAGCGGGTCGAGTTCAGCCGCCCTCGGGAGCCACCTTCTCGGCCACCCAGCCCAGCGCCGCGCCGCCAGGCAGAAAGTAGACGAACTGCTCGAGGCCCCAGATCAGCCAGAGCTTTTCGGGCAGGTTAAAGACGCCGGACCAGCCGGCCATCATGGTGCAGCCCACGATCGAGAGCAGAAGGCCGAATTTGAGGCCTTTCTGCCAGGGCGCGCCGGAGAGGCCGCGGCGAACCCAACCGTATAGAGCGGCTTGGATCAAAGCACCCAGCAGACCCACCCCTATCCAGCGGGGCATCAGCGCCGCCATGTCGGGCGGATCCTGGTTGAGCTCCGGTCGCCAGTATTCCGTATGGGCTCGATAGATGGGGTCGAGAAGTCCTTCGTGGACGATCATGCCGCTCGGCATCGAGACCACGAACATGACGATGTAAAACGCCAGGCCTCCGAGAACGATCAGCTTCCAGTTCATTCGGAACCTCCCTCCGGATTCGGGTTGTGGAACGGCCCGAGTATCGCATGTCGAGGGAACCGAGCAGCGACCTTACGAGGAGTTCGCCACCGACAGGTCTATCAGCCAGGCGCCGGGCAGGTGGGTTTCGACCAACCAGCGGGTGAGATTGACCCAGCGGTCACACGCGTCGAGGACCGCGCTGTCGGCCGACGCCACGATGTCGCCCGAGCGCTTGAGGTCCTGGTCGGTGCGCGCCGATAGACGAACGCTCCAGCCGGCTTCGAGCTCGGCAGCGGTCGTTTCGATCAGCTTCTTGAGCCGCGCGCTGTTTGAAACCGGCCGATCGAGCAGACATTCGACCCCGGAGACTCCACAGTCGGCCAGACCACGCACCAGAATCTCGACCGCAGGCCGGGTCACCGCGAGCTTCCGGTAGTGGGCGGACAGCGAGGCCAGATCTCTCAGGACTCCGTCCCGCGCGAGCAGCAGGATCCCTCCCGAAAGGGCGGCCTCCAGCGTCAAGATGACGTTGTAGCCGTCGACAATGACCGCCCTCCCGTCAAGATCGTCGATCTCGACGCGCCGCGCGAGGCGATCGCTGATCTCCTTGTCGCTCGCGGCCGAGCGCTGCAGGGCCTTTCTCTGACGGTCCCTCAACGCGTAGCGGTCGCCGACCAGCTTGAGCGAGGCCTTCGGCGGATAACTTCTGCCCAGAAGCCAGGAGAGATCTGCCACCGCGCCTCTGAGCAGCTCCACGGTCTCCTCACCGAAGCTCGCGAAGTCTTTTGGATGCGGCCCTCGCCGGGTGCGCCTATCGGGCATCGCCTCCCGATCATTCCATAGCCGAAAACTGTGGCTGATAGATTGCGGTTCCACAAACCCCCCGGGAGGCCTCATGATGTTTCGCCGCCGATTCCTGATTCTTCTTGTTGCCGCTTTTGCGTCGATCCTGGGCATCGCTCGAGCCGACGTCGACCGCCGTGAAGCCAACAACGGCAACGTCATTCTCGAGGCCGTCCCCCAGGTGCCCGAACAACTCCGCGATCAGTTGAACCGGTACCTCGAGGTGCGAAGCGCGCCCTTCTCGGACTGGTCCGACGACGGCAAGTCGGTCTACGTGACGACCCGGTTCGGCAACGTCCGCCAGCTTCATCACGTTGGCGCGCCGGGAGCCGCCCGCCGCCAGCTGACCTTCTTCGAGGAGCCCGTCGGAGGCGTTCAGCGGCGCCCCGCCAGCAGCCATTTGACCTTCCAGATGGACGAAGGCGGCAGCGAGTTTTCTCAGATTTTTCTCTTCGATCCCTTGACCGGTGGCGCCAGTCGCCTGACCGACGGCATGTCCCGCAACGGTGTCGTCGCCTGGAGCCGTGACGGCAGCGCGCTGGCCTACCAGAGCACTCGCCGGGACGGCAAGGCAAACGACGTCTGGGTCATGACACCGGAGGACCCCGCGAGCGCGCGTCTTGTCTTTTCGGCTCCGGATGGAAGCTGGTACGGCGCCTCGGACTGGAGCGCGGACGCCAAGGAGCTTCTCGTGATGCAGTACACGAGCGTCACCGACTCGAGAATCCACCTGCTGAATCTGGAATCGGGCGAGTCTCGCATGATTGCCGGGAACGCCGACGACCCGGCCAGCTTTCTCGGCATCAGTCCGCTCTTTGACGCCGGCGAAGAGGGGATCTTTCTGGCGACCAACATCGCCGGCGACTTCAGCCAGCTCGCCTACCTGGATCTCGCAACCTTGGAGCTCACCTTCATTACCGCCGACATCGAGTGGGACGTCAACGAGTTCGCGCTCGACTCGAAACGAACGCGCGGCGCTTTTGTCGTCAACGAAGGGGGAATCGACCGGCTCTACCTCTTTGATCCCGCCAGCCGGACCTACGCGCCGGTCGCGGGTCTACCCATCGGGCTCGTCAGTGGCCTCGAGTTCAGCCCGTCGGGCGATCGGTTGGGCCTGACTCTGAACACCGCCAAGACTCCCAGCGACACCTTCACCCTGGCCCTGGGCGATGGCGCACTCGACCACGCTGGGCTCACCCGCTGGACCCACAGCGAGGTCGGCGGTCTCGACACCGAGTCGTTCGCCGAGCCCGAGCTGGTGCACTACCCCACCTTCGACCGAGTCGAAGGCAAGTCGCGCGAGATTCCGGCCTTCGTCTACCGGCCCGAGGGAGCCGGGCCTTTCCCGGTGGTGATCTCGATTCACGGCGGCCCCGAAGGGCAGTACCGTCCGAGCTTCAGCTCGACCTACCAGAGCTGGGTGGCCGAGCTCGGCGTCGCGGTGATCGCGCCGAACGTCCGCGGCTCGGCGGGCTACGGCCGCGAGTACGTCAAGCTGGACAACGGCTTTCTTCGCGAGGACTCGGTCAAGGACATCGGCGCCCTCCTCGACTGGGTCGCCGAGCAGCCCGATCTCGACGCTTCCCGAGTCGCGGTCTACGGCGGCAGCTACGGCGGTTACATGGTGCTCGCCAGCCTGGTTCAATACAGCGAGCGCCTGAAGGCCGGAGTGGACATCGTCGGCATCAGCAACTTCGTCACCTTTCTCGAGAACACCCAGGACTACCGTCGCGACCTGCGCCGGGTCGAGTACGGTGACGAGCGCGATCCGAAGATGCGCGAGTTTCTCGAACACATCAGTCCCAGCAACAATGCCGGCAAGATCACGGCGCCGCTCTTCGTGGCCCAGGGCCAGAACGACCCGCGGGTTCCGGTCACCGAGTCAGAGCAGGTCGTCAAAGCCGTGCGAGCCGCGGGCTACGACGTCTGGTATATGAACGCCCTCAATGAAGGCCACGGCTTCCGCAAGAAGGAAAACTCCGACCTCTACCGCCAGATAGCCGTCTTGTTCTTCAGAAAGCACCTCCTCGGCGAGGAGGTCGGGCCGGCGGTTCGACGCTCACCGTAGGTTCGGGCGCCTGCCGAGACAACGCCGGTCTCACGCCCCTGAGCGCTGGCCACGGCGTCTCGAGCCACCGCCGGCCGCTTTCGTTGCTAAGATCCTCCTCCGGAGAAATCACCGTTGAGCGTTCAAGAAGCATCCACTCAGGACATCGACATCGGCGCGGCCATCGATGAAGGCTTACGCCTGTGCCGGACCAACGAGTGGCAGACCGGCATGGAGATCCTGTGGAAGATCGCCCGCAAGCAGGAACGCAGCAAGAAGCTGCCCGCGATCTACTACTCCTACGCCGGCTACGGAGCCGCCAAGATCGACGGCAATATCAAAGAAGGCCTCTCACTGTGTCGCCATGCGATCAAGTTGGATCCCACGGAGCCGGACAACTATCTCAACCTCGCACGGGTCGAGATGCTCCGGCGTAACCGAAAGAGCGCGGTCAAGGCTCTGCAGCGGGGGCTTCGCGTGAAACCGGGTCACCCACGGCTGGTCGACTTCGAGCAGGAGATCGGTTCCAGGCGCCGCCCGGTGATTCCCTTTCTCTCACGAGACAACGCGCTCAACATCTGGCTCGGCAAGAAACGCTATCTGCGCGAGCTCGAACACGAGGCTCGGGTCGACAGCGGTCCCTAAGAGAACGAGAATCTCGCTCGAAGGGCGCGATCGCCAGACCGCCCGACGGTCGGAAGGGTAAGATCCTCGACCATGAGACAGACCGTTCCTCGTTTCTTCCTTGCCCTGATCGCGGCCACCGCAACCTTCGTCGGTTCCCAAGAAAAGCCCGAGCGCTACGAGGGCGACTGGCCGGCGTTCTATGAGTACGACCCGCCCTCGACCCTGGTCGTTTCCTCGACCGAGATCACCCGGGCGAAGTATCCCTTCGTCGACGTTCACAGCCACCTTTTTCAGATGGCCGACCAGGATCTCAGCGAGGTGGTCGCCGAAATGGACTCGCTCAACATGGCGGTGATGGTCAACCTCTCCGGGCGAAGCTTCGACCGGATCACCGACCCTGACGGCATCACCCGGTTCGTCCTGCGCGGCGACGACTACCTGAAACGGGCGGTCGAGAACGGCCGCACCGCGGCACCCAACCGCTTCGTCGTCTTCACCAACCTAGACACCCACAACCTCGGCGCGCCGGGTTGGCTCGATGCGGTACTCAGCCAGCTCGAGGCCGGCGTAGCCAATGGCGCACAGGGCCTCAAGATCTACAAGAGCCTCGGCTTCGACGTCGTCGACTTCGAAGGCAACCGCGTGGCGGTCGATGACTCGCGCCTGGATCCGATCTGGGCGAAGTGTGGCGAGCTCGGGATTCCGGTCCTCATCCACTCGGGCGAGCCGGCGGCCTTCTGGTTGCCCAAAGACGGCGACAACGAACGCCTGTTCGAGCTCATCCAGCGCCCCGAGCGATACCGCGATCCGGCGGTCGTACCGTCGTGGGAACAGATCATGGAAGAGCAGCACAACGTCTTTGCGAAGCACCCGCGGACCACCTTCATCAATGCCCACCTCGGCTGGATGGGCAACGACCTCGCTCGGCTGGGTCGGCTGCTCGATGCGCATCCCAACGTCTACACCGAGATCGGTGCCGTGCTCGGCGAGCTCGGCCGGCAGCCGAAAACCGCTCACACCTGGTTCGTGAAGTACCAGGATCGGGTGCTCTTTGGCAAAGACGCCTGGACCCCGGTCGAGTACCACGTCTACTTTCGGGTGCTCGAGACCGACGACGAGTACTTCGACTACTACCGCCGCCGACACGCCTTCTGGAAGATGTACGGCATGAAGCTGCCGGACGAGGTCCTCAGGAAGCTCTAC
>CALZIK010000065.1 GCA_945787635.1 Thermoanaerobaculia bacterium
ATCCGCCTCGATCGCCCCGAAGATCGACGTGTAGTCGAGCGTGCCGAACTTCGACACCAGCGCGAACAGGCCGACCAGAAACGCGAAGTCCCCGATCCGGTTGACGATGAACGCCTTCCGGCCCGCGCGCGGAGGAAACTTCTCCTCGTAGTAGAAGCCGATCAAGAGATACGAGCACAGCCCCACGCCCTCCCAGCCCACGAACGTGACCAGGAAGTTGCTGCCCAGAACCAGCAAGAGCATCGCGCCCATAAAGAGATTCAGGTACACGAAGTAGCGCTGGTAGCCTCTCTCGTGGCTCATGTAGCCCACCGAGTAGACGTGGATCCAGAAGCCCACGAAGGTCACCACCAACAACATCACCGACGACAACGGATCCAGGAGGAAGCCGATGTCGATCTCGAGCGGTCCGGCTGTCCAGGCGTAGAGTGGCTGCTGCACGGCTTGCGGCGCGGGGCCCTGTAGGTACTGGACGACGGCCAGGATTGCGAGAAGGGCGGAGAGGCCCGGCGCCGCGAGCGCCACGGCGGTGGTCATCGACTTCGGAACCCGGGGGCCCAGGAGGCCGTTGAGGGCGGCGCCTGCGAACGGCAGCAAAACGATCAGCCAGAGGAAAGGGAGCACGTTCACTTCGCTACCACCGCATCAGGTTCAGTCGGTTGACGTCGATGCTGCGCCGTCCGCGGTAGACCGCGATGAACAGGGCCAGGCCGACGGCGGCCTCGGCGGCAGCTACCGCGATGACCATCAACACGAGTACGTTTCCGTCCAGGACGGCGGTCATGTCACCGGCGCGGTCGCCGAACGATCGCGCGAAGGCGACGATCGTGAGATTCACCGAGTTGAGCATGAGCTCGATCGACAGGAACATGGTGATCGCGTTACGGCGGCTCAGCACGCCCAGGATTCCGATTCCAAACAGAGCGGCGGCGAGCGCCAGGTACCAGGACACCGGGACCGTCATGAGCTCGTATCCTGCGATCGACGGGCGAGGACCGTGGCGGCGGTGACCGCGGCGAGAAGCAGCAGTCCGACGATTTCGAAGGGCAGCAGATAGGTGTCGAGGAGAGCCCGGGCAAGGGGCTTGAGCGCGACGTCCGATTCCTGGAGAGGCGAGAGATCGAGGCCGTGGTAGCGCCCCCAGAACAGAGTCAACAACAGGAGGGCAAACCCCGCCGCGACCACCGCAGCCAGGGCTTTATGCAGATCGAAGCCTCTGGACGAGTCGCCTGAGACGTTCAACAACATGATCACGAAGAGGAAGAGGACCAGAATCGCGCCGGTGTAGACCAGGACCTGGACCGCCGCCAGGAAAGGAGCTCCGAGGAGCACGAACATCACCGCGATCGAGACGAACGTCACCACCAGACTCATCACGGCGTAGATCGGGTTGCGGTGCAGGACCACGACCAGCGACGAGACCAGCGCCAGGGCCGCGAACAGGAGAAACACCGCCATCTCCATCAGAGGACTCCTCCGACCGTGAGAGCGGCGACTGCGATCAGGTTGAGAACCGCCAGCGGCAGCAACACCTTCCAGCCCAGCCTCATCAACTGATCGAAGCGGAAACGAGGGAAGGTCCAGCGCACCCAGACAAAAAACAGCAGGAAGAGCGTGGCTTTGCCGACCAGTACGCCCATACCCTGAGCGGCGACCCACCACCAGGGTCCGGAGTAGGAGAGAAAGGGCAGATGCCAGCCGCCGAGGTAGAGCGTGGCGGCGAGACACGAGAGCGTCGCCATTCCCATGTACTCGCCCATGAAGAAGAGGGCGAACTTCATCGAGCTGTATTCGGTGTGGTATCCGGCGACCAGCTCGGATTCGGCTTCGGGTAGGTCGAACGGCAGGCGGTTGGTCTCGGCGAAGGCGGCGACCACGAACACCAGAAACCCGACGAACTGCGGCAGGGCGTTCCACTTCGGAATCCAGCCCAGAAACTGTCCCTGCTGATAGCGGACGACCTCACTGAGCTCGAATGAGCCGACCGGGAGAAGAACCGCGACTACCGCCAGGGTCAGCGCCAGCTCGTAGCTGATCATCTGCGCGGAAGCTCGAATCGCGCCAAGCAAGGAGTACTTGTTATTCGAGCTGTAGCCCGCCATGACCAGCGAATAGACCCCGAGGCTTGCCAGAGCCAGGAGCAGCAGCACGCCGGTCTCGGCGCCGGCGACCACCAACGGAACCTGCCGGCCGAAGGCGGTCACGTCCGGGCCGAACGGAATGACGACGAAGGTGGTGAGCGCCGGTACCAAGGCCAGGAGAGGGGCCAGCCGGTGGAGAAACTTGTCCGCCTCGGCCGGTGTTATGTCCTCTTTGCACATGAATTTGACCGCGTCGGCCAGCGCTTGGAAGAGGCCGAGCGGGCCGACCCGGTTGGGCCCGAGCCGGTCCTGGATCATGGCGCTGCCGCGTCGCTCGACCCAGACCATGATGGGCGTGACCTGGAGCAGAAGGGCCATCCAAAGGCCCGTCTTGGCCAGAGTCGCGAGCAGCTCGAAGCTCATCCGAGCCGCTCCTCGAGCTGGAGGCCGTTGGCTGGCAGCTGGTCGAAATCAGTGCCCGCGAGCGAGCTGATTTCCGACGCGAGGAGAGCGAACACCTCGGCGACGGTCGCGGCGCCGAAGTCCGGCTCGAAGAACCGCAGAAGGTCCGCCAAAGCCTCTACGCCGGAGCGGACTCCGGCCGGAGCGGGGATCGCCCGCTCGAATCTCTGCAGGCGGCTCTGCGAATTGACCAGCGTGCCGGCGGTTTCGGCGTGCGTCGCGATCGGAAGTGCGAGGTCGGCGGCATCGACCAGGGCGGTGCGTGCCCAGCCGAGCACGATCACCGTGCCGGCTCGGCGCAAGGCCTCGAGGACGCTCTGCCGGCTCAAGGCGTTGTCTTTGCCGGCCGCGCCTCCATCGAAGATCAACAGCGCCGAGTGGTCTCCGGTTACTGCGCCCTCGAGGATCCCGTTGGGATCCGTTCCCGTGTCGGTTGGCGCGAGACCGGCTAGGAGAGCGCCACGCCGGTTGGGCGTGAGCTCATTGCCGCGAACTCCGCCGTTGGGGTTGGGAATCGTGCGCTCCGGACCGGGTTCGTGCAGCACACCCCGATCTCCGGTGCCCAGCGCGTCGGCGAGCCGCCGCAAGAGGTAGGCCTCTTCGGTGGTGGTCGCGCCACGAGCCAGCACGCCCACGCGCCCCATCGACGCGGCCTGCGTCAGCGCTCGGTGAGCTGAAGACAGACCGTCGGCCCAGCTCAGCGCCCGGGTCTCGCCGCGCGCATTTCGACGCTCTGGTGAGGTGATTCGAGGCTCACTGTACGCGCGGAAGGTGCCGCGACCGTAGTCGCACATCCAGTGGTCGTTGACCTCGGCGTTGAGGCGCGGCTTGTAGCGACGGATGTTCTCTCGCCGGTGCTCCAGAGTGATGTTGCATCCGGCGTCGCAGCCGGTGCACAGCGAGGGTTTCTTGTCCAGATACCAGACCCGCTCGGCGAAGCGGAACTCGGTCGAGGTGAGCGCTCCGACCGGGCATATGTCGACGACGCAGGTAGAGAGCGGGTTGTCGAGTTCGTTGCCGGGAAAGACGCCGATCTCAGCTCGCGATCCGCGTTGAAAGAATCCAAGTTCGCCGGTCTCGGTGATCTCCTCGGTGAATCTAACGCAGCGGGTGCACTGGATGCACCGGTTCATGTTGAGCACCACGCTCGGTCCGAGCGGGATGCGCTCCTTGCCGGGATATGTTCGCTTGTCCTCGTACGAGAATCTGGAGAACGCCTGGCCGTGTTTGAAGGAGTAGTCCTGCAAACCGCACTCACCGGCCTGGTCGCAGATCGGGCAATCGAGAGGATGATTGATGAGCAGGAACTCCATCATTCCTTCTTGCGCCGTCTTGACCTCGTCGTGATCGACATGCACTGTCATACCGTCCTTCATGACCTGGGTCGTGCAGCCGGTCTGGAGTTTCGGAACCCCATCGATCTTCACCAGGCACATCCGGCACTGGCCGACCACCGAGAGTCGTGGGTGGTAGCAGTAGTGCGGGATCTGGACGCCGGCTTTCAAGCTGGCGTCCACCAGGTTGGTGCCGGCCTCGACTTCGATCGTGCGCCCGTCGATGGTCAGGCTCAACAGGTCCGGCATCAGGCGGTCTCCTCGAACACCCGGCGGTAGGGAAGCGGACATCGGCCCGAGTTGATGTGTTCTTCGATCTCCGGGCGGAAGTTCTGGGCCAGGGAGCGGACCGGGCCAACGCACGCGTCGGCGAGCGCGCAAAGCGCCGTGCCGCTCATGTTCGCGGTCATTCTCACGAGGAGTTCGGCGTCGCCGGGCCGTCCGTGGCCCTTCTCGATCCGGCCCAAAACGAGCTGCGACCAGTTGGTGCCTTCGCGGCATGGAGTGCATTGGCCGCAAGATTCGTGGGCGAAGAACTTGGCTAGCCGATAGACGGAACGCACCAGGCAGGTTGTCTCATCCATCACCACGACTGCGGCCGAGCCGAGCATGCTGCCGGCCTTGGCCAGGTTGTCGAAGTCCATCGGCAGGTGGCTCTTGTCGGCTGGAAGCAGGGCCGCGGACGCCCCGCCGGGGATGAACGCCTTGAGCGCGCGACCTGCGAGCATGCCGCCGGCCGCCTCGAGCAGGGTGTCGAGGGAGGCTCCGATCGGAAACTCGTACACGCCGGGCTTCTCGACATGGCCCGAGATGCAGTAGAGCTTGGGGCCGGTATTGCGCTCATCGGTGCCGATGCCTGCGAACCAGTCGGCGCCACGCTGGATGATGTGCGGGACGTTGCACAGGGTCTCGACGTTGTTGATTACAGTGGGCGCGCCGAATGCTCCGATGATCGCCGGAAACGGCGGCTTGACCCGCGGCTGACCGCGCCTGCCCTCGAGCGATTCGAGCATGCCGGTCTCTTCCCCGCAGATGTAAGCGCCGGCGCCGCGATGCACTCGCATATCGAGCTTGAAGCCCTTGCCCAGAACGCTCTCGCCGAGGACACCCGCTTGGTACGCTTCGCGGATCGCGGATTCGAGAATCTCCGCTTGGCGAACGTACTCGCCGCGGATGTAGATGTAGCAGACCGGGGCGCCCACCGCGTAGCAGCAGATCGCGCATCCCTCCAGGAGCTGGTGAGGGTCGGTTTCGATGAGCAATCGGTCCTTGAAGGTGCCAGGCTCGGATTCGTCTGCATTGCAGACGAGATACTTGGGCTTGTCGGATTCCTTGGGGATGAAGCTCCACTTGACTCCCGCGGGGAAACCCGCGCCACCACGGCCCCGCAGGCCCGAGGCCTTGACCTCCTCGATGATCTCCGCCGGCGCCATCGTCAGAGCCTTGGCCAGCCCCTCGTAGCCGCCGTCGTCGCGGTAGGCGCCGATTCCGACCGGCGGTGCACCCGGAGCGGCTCCGGCGCTTCGGCGCAAGAGAACCGGTTCGTAGCTCATCAGTCGAGCTCCTCGACGATTCGACGGGCCCGCTCGGGCGTCAGCCGTCCGTGATACTCGTCGTCCACCATCATCATCGGAGCCTGCTCGCAGGCTCCCAGGCACTCGAATTCGACCACCGAGCACTTACCGTCGCCCGAGACTTCGTTCTCCCGGACTCCGAGCCGCCCTTGCACGGCTTCGAGAATCTCGTTGCCGCCGCGCAAGGCGCACGAAAGATTGGTGCACACCCGCACGCGGTGGCGGCCCACCGGGTTTTGATGAAAGAGGTCGTAGAAGGTGACCACGCCGTAGACTCGGGCCGCGGGGAGCTGAAGCTCCTGTGCCACCGCCAGAATCGCCTCCTCGGGAAGCCAGCCTCCCCAGTGCTTCTGGGCGAAGTGAAGAGCCGGAAGCAGCAGTGCCTCCTCGGTGGGGTAGTGCTTGCGAAGCTCGGCGATCGCCGAGCGCACGTCTTCGGGCAGGCCGGTGGCTCGTCTGGCGCTCTCAGCCACGGAGGCTCCGCTTCTGGCGTTCCGGTCTCAAGTCGAGCCCGCCCTTCTTCCAGATGTAAGCGAACCCGACGAGAATCAGCCCGACGAACACCATCATCGCCCAGAAGAGTGGCCACCCTCCTTCGCGGATTACCAAAGCCCAGGGATAGAGAAATGCCGCCTCGACGTCGAAGACAACGAAGTCGATCGCGATCAGGAAAAAAAGTACCGAGATCCGCTTATGAGATCGATCCAGCAGCGGTTCGCCGGACTCATAGGTGTCCAGCGAGACCCGGCCGCCCATGCGGCGCGACATGAGTGCAGACAGCATCAACATGACCACACCCAGGGCCAGTGCGAGCCCCAGCGCTAGCAGAACAGGGTAGTGATCCTGTGGCATTACGGTAGATAGGGAGGGGGCGAAACCGCTGGCCCGTAGAGCTCGTGAAGAATGTCACAAGCTCCAAACGGAGACAAGAGCTGGCCGAGGAGCGGCGCGTCACCGAAGCTCGTCGACGTTTCAAGCGCCAGAAACCGGCTTGACTCCGTACCGCCCGGTCCCCACAATCCCGACTTCGATGCCCAAGACCAAGAATCCCGATGACTCACGCTACCGCGCGTTCTGGGCCCGCGTCGGAGCGGAGTTCCCCGACCTGGGCGACGCCGAGTCCACCGCCTACTACCGCGACAACGAGCAACGACTCTTTCGAGAGCACCTCGATTCTCTCGACGGAAAGCGGGTGTTCAAAACCGATCTCTGGGACGAGGCCAGGAACACGCGGATCTTGCAGTGGGCATCGGGGCGCGGTGCGCGAGCGTTCGGTCTGGACCTGTCCCCGGCGACGACCGTGAGGGCGCGAGCCGAGTTCGAACGGTTCGGTTCGAAGCTCTGTTCGGCGGTGTCCGATGTCCGCCGGATTCCGTTTCGAGACGAGTCCTTCGATGCGATCTACTCGATGGGCACGATCGAGCACTTCGACGAGACCCAGCTCGCGGTCCAGGAGATCTTCAGGGTCCTCCAACCGGGAGGGAAAGCGATCGTCGGAGTTCCCAACCGGCGAGACCCGTTCCTACGCCCACTGATGGTGTGGGTGCTTTACCGGATGGGGCTCTACGACTACGGTTTCGAGAAGTCTTACTCGCGGGCGGCTCTTCGGCGGATGCTCGAAACGGCAGGCTTTGAAGTAGTCGCAGAAACCGGCATTCTCTTCATTCCCGGCTGGCTGCGGATGCTGGACCTGGCGTGCCATGCATGGTGCCGGCCTTTGGCTCGCGTCACCGGTCTGGCGGTCAAGCCGTTCGCCTGGCTCTATCGAACGGTCCCGGCACTGCGCCGGCACGGCTATCTGATCGCCGCTGTGGTCACCCGGCGGTAGCGCGTGGCCGTCAACGCGACAGGACCGGCGCGGGGTCTTCCAGGTGAAGCTCGCTCCAGTTGGCCGTGCCCGCGACGAAACAGTACGCCGTGAGCGCCTCCACAAGCGCGGCGGCCTTGGCGGCGTTCGAGCCGCGGTAATCGCAGATGTGCAGGTCGAGGGTCGCGAATCCTTCCTCGACCCAGTGATGAAGGACCAGGTGGGACTCGGCGAGCACCCAGACCAGGGTGAGTCCCCCGTTCTCGAAACCCACCGCGCGGTGATCGACGACCTCGAGGCCGGTCGCTCGGACCTCTTCCGCGATTCGTTTCAACAGCTCGTTTGGCGAACTCGCCGCCCTTCCGAGCGCCACCGAGGCGATTCCGTTGCCGATGAAGTGATGGGAAGCCATGGCTCGCCGACTACGAAGCGATCGCAGACCGGTTGAATCATACTTCACCCGCAGAATTAGCGGCCGTCACTTCGCGGTCCAGCCCCAAACCGCGATGGTGAGCTCCCGGAAGTCGCCGTTGTGAAGGACGGCGTCGGCGAGCACGGCCGGAGAGAGCGGCCGCAGAGTGAGCTGGTGCCGGCCCGGCGTGAGCATGACCTCCGGCAACGGGTAGGTTTCAGGCTCGGTAGTCACCCTGAGCTCTGTCAAAGGCCTGCCATCGAGAGTGATCGCGAGGGCGCGGGCTTCCGGGAAGGCGTGGAGCTTCAGGCCGAGGGTCATGGAGACCTCGGCACCGGCCGGATTCACGATCGCGAGCGTGCCGGTTTCTCCCATCCAACGGTATGTCTCGTCACCGAGGTATTCGCGCCAGTGGAATCCGCGGTCAAACTCGAAGTAGGGCGGGAGAGGCTCGTCGGGTGCGCTGAGTCGATAGAGAAACGCGTCGTCGAACGGCTGCAGGCTGCCACTGATTTCGTCGGGACGGTGGGTGAGCCAGTCACCGAGTGGACTGGGCCGCCGAACCAGAAGATGGGTGAACCCTTCGCTCGCGACTTTTCTCGAGAAGTCGGGATCACCGCAGTCGGCGTTTCCCGAGGGCAGAGCGAGCGAGTGCCTGAACCTCTGCAACGCCGGATTGTCGGCGATCCGGTGCTGCGGGGCGCAGTCGAGAACTCGGACCGGCTCTGGGCGGTCGTCGAGAAAGCGGTGCGCGGTGGTCGGAAGAACGTCACGCCATCGAAAGGGCGGCAAGGGGGTTAGCTCGGCGAAGGTCAAGCTCAGGAGCGCGATACCGACGTACCGTCGGTAACCGACCGTGCTGAGAAGTTGCATCGCCCCCACCGAAGCCAATATCGCCGTGGTCAGGAAAACGATGATCGAGAACCGCGCGTAGGCGCGAAACATCGGCAGAAGCTCATAGATGACCGCGGACGGGCTCGATCCTCCGCCGTCGGCCGGAGCGAGAGAAACGGCGAAAGCCGCGAGCCCGATCAGCACGAGGGCCGGCGTCGCCTGCAGGTCTCCTTTGCGATCGCTCCTCCAGTAGGCGGCGAGGGCGAAGCCCGCAAGCAGCAGCAAGCCGAATCCCACGGTTATCTGCTGCTCCAGCATGCCGCCGAGGCCCCGGCTTGCCCAGAGCTCCTCTACCCGGGCTCCGACCAGGGGATGCCCGACCGGAGGCGTCAGGTAGCTCGACCAGCGGGCGCCGTAGAGAGCGAGGTCCGAGCGCGGGAAGGCGAGCTGATCCCGACGCTCGAGCGCCGCGGGCGCCACCGCCAGAACGTAGACGAGGCCTGCCGCCGCGAGAGCTCCTAGAGCGAGAAGCGTCCCGCTCACACCCCGCGGGTGCCTGCCGCTCGAGCGCTTCTGAACCAGCCAGAATCCGAAGAGGGCGAACGGGGTGAGAACCACCGCGAAGAGCCCGTAGTAGTAGTTCGACAGTGCCACCAGTCCGAGACTGAAAGTGAGGAGGGTGAGCCGGGCCGCGCCGGCGCGCTCGAGGCAAAGCCAGACGGCGAGCAGATAGAGCGGAAGCCACTGCGTCTGGGCACCGTGGGGGTGATAGGCGGATTGGGCCAGGTGAAACGGCGCGAAGGCGTAGAGGAGGCCGGAGAGCCACGATGCCGGCCGTGAGCCGGTCAGCCGGTAGGCCAGCAGGTAGGTGAAGAGCGCGGCCAGGGGGAAGGTCGCGAGCGTCATCAGGTTGAGCGCCGCGATGCCGTCTCCGGTACACCAGGCGATCGCCGCGCCCAGGTAGTCGGTGACCGGCTGGGTATAGAGGCCGGGTGCCCGAGGATTCTCGAACTGGTTCGCGACGATGAACGGAGCCTCGTGGCGGCCGACGATCTCGGCACCGAAGAGGCGGGAAGTCGGGGCTACGAGCACCGGCGCCGCCATCGCGAGCGTCACCAGGCTTGCGACCAACGCCAGGCCCAAGGCGCCTCGAAATCGCTCGGCCAAGATGCCTCTGGATCTCGGCACCGAGCGCCTACTCGCTCCGGGGCCCGCGCGGCGCTCGCAGGCTCATCTTCAGCAGCTTTTACTGAAGCGTCGCCGCTTCCGGAATCGGCAGACCGAGACGCTCGAGCTCTTCATTGATGATCTTCTGAAATCCGGTGAACGGTTGTGCGCCCCTCAAGTAGCGGCCATTGACGAAGAAGGCCGGGGTTCCGGTGAGCTGCATCGAGCGGGCCTCCGTGGTGTCGTCATCCACTACCTTCTTGTTGCTGAGATCCTGGAAGTCTTTCTCGAACTTCGTAACGTCCATCCCCAAGTCGCGGGCATAGCTCAGGAACGCGTCGTATTTCAGATTCTTCTGATTGGCGAAGAGTTTGTCGTGGAACTCCCAGAACTTGCCCTGCTTGTCGGCTGCGACCGAAGCCAGGTGGGCGGCCGGCGCGTCGGGGTGCAAAGAGGGCAGCGGCAGATGCTTCCAGACGAAGCGCACGTTGTCCCCGTAGACTTCCTGAACCTGCTTGAGAGTCGGACCGACCCTCGCGCAGAACGGTCATTGGAAGTCCGAAAACTCGGCGATCGTGATCGGCGCGCTCTCTGCTCCTTTGGAAGGTCTGTTGGCGGTTTTGATCTCGTAGACGCGGTTCGGATCGACGCCCCGCCGCGGCGGCTGCTGAGCTGCGGGTGTGACCTGAGCCGGAACTTGCGCCTTGCCGACGTCGGCGACCTTGGCTTCGACCCGGTCCAAGGTGTCGTCGAGATCCTCGCGCAGCGAATCGATCGCTCGCAGGTTCGAGAACGAGATCATCAATAGCCCGACAATGCCGGCCAGAGTGGCGAGACCGAGCGCATCGACACCGGGCCTCGCGGGCATCGGTGGCGGGCTGTAGTTGGGATTCTGCCGCTGAGTCTTCTTGCTCGCCATCGTGCTGTTTACCCCTCGGGAAAGTAGAAGCCCGCTTCCTGGGCTCGTTCTCGAATTGTGCTGCGCACCACCTGGTCGAAGGCCTTTGAGGCATCGCTGTGGAGGGTCATGCGTTCGGCTACGGCGCGGCGTCTTTCGAACCCGAGCTCGGCGATCCGGGAGCGCAGCTCTCTTCGGATGTCGCTCATTTCCTGGACGAAGTTCAAGCGCTCTTCCGGCGTCATCGCCCTCAGAGAACGGGGCAGCTCGCTATCCGCCACGCTCAGCACGTTGACCGAGCCGCGGTCGTGCGCTTCCACCAGATCGTGATGCGCGAAGTAAACCGGGCTGGCTTTGGTCATCGCGCGAGCGGCGGCGACCGCGAGGCCCTCTTTGCGCGCGTTCTTGTCTTGCCGTGCCCGGCTCTTGCTCGTGGACTTGCCATTCTCCCCGAACGCCACGTAGGTCTGGTTCATCAACTGGCCGAGCTCGACCAGCTCCGCGTCCACGGAAGTGGTCACCAGCACCGCGGGAAGGTTATGGTCGATCGAAGCGAAGTTGCCCTCGGCCAGAATCGCCATGTCCTTCCAGCCCGCGGCGGCCTCGCTCTCGGCCTGGCCGCAGAAGACGGCGTTTACGAGAATGCCCTCTTGACGCGCCAGTTCGCTCATCTCTTGATACCGGACGTAGGGGTCCTGGTCCGGAGCTTCGTTGCCGGCCAGAAACAGAAACTTGAGCGCGTGTGGAGAGCTCGACCAGGACAGCTGCTGGATGCCGGTTTGAAGGACCCTGCCGACGTATTCGTTGGCTCCGCGCCCCTTGAGCGCAAACAGCCTCTCCGAGATCAGGTCGAGATCGTCGGTGAGGTCGGTCTCGACGCGAACCCAGCCGGTTGCCGCGCTGCCGGTTTGGTTCCCGTAGGTCACTAGCGCCACTCTTAGCTTCGGCGTCGGCTCGGCGATCGCCAGGTCGTTGACGATCTCCCAGATTTTGACGCGGGTCGAATCGATGAGCTCGCGCATCGTTCCGCTGACGTCGAGGGCTATGACCAGGTCGACGGCCTCGCCCTCGGGATCGAAACCCGCCGCCTGCGCCGGCGGAGTCCCGAAAAGCGTCGTCGCGATCAGGCCAGCGAGGAGGAGACGGGGAGCTCGAAGTGTAATTCTCATGTGCGACCTTTCTGCAAACTGCGCGCCGTTACGATTCTTTAGTACGGACGAATCGCAACCGGCGCCTACTCTACAATAGGAGAAAATTGCCGAGGCGAAATCGCCGAGGCGTCAGGCGGGTCGACCGCCCGCGAGAACGGTCGCGACAGCGGACGGCTGTCTGGGGGACGTCAGCCAGCTCAGCAGTAGCGGGAGGCCGAGCGCGAGGGCCCGGACAGCGACAATCGGCGGCTCAATGCTGGTGTGGGAGGCTAGCTCGCCGGCGGCTATCTGCGCAAAGGCGAGGGACACCGCGAGGCCGGCCGCGGCCAGTCCGGTCGACCGGCTCCAAAGCGGTCGGCGCAGCGCGACCTGCA
Source organism: Thermoanaerobaculia bacterium (assembly GCA_945787635.1). GTDB lineage: Bacteria > Acidobacteriota > Thermoanaerobaculia > Multivoradales > JAHEKO01 > CALZIK01. The sequence goes on from CALZIK010000065.1 coordinate 12,095, forward strand.
GCGCGGCCAGGAAACCGAAACAGAATGCCGGCATGAGCCCCAGTGCTCCCTGGGGATCGTTGTAGGCGTGGCCCAGATGGGCGGAGGATCCGACGCCTTCGAGAACCGGCCAGACCAGGACGCGCGTCAGAGCGCCAATCGCAAGGCCGCTCGCGGCTCCGACCGCCAGGGCGCGCACGGCGATTCGGGCACGCCCGGCCGCCGTCGAAGCGCTAGCGGAGAGCCATGCGGCACCGCTCACCACCGCGCCGGCTGCCAGAACTTGGTAGAAGGCGTGGATCGCGGTGGCGTGCGAACCGAGCGCCGCCGCGGGCAGGGCCAGCACCAGAAGGCGCGCGCTGCCAAGGAGCAAGAACAGGGGCAACGCCATGAACGCCGCGAACGAGCGTCTGGTTCGGGAGATCGGCAGAACGGCTACGGCTGCGAGATAGACCGGGAGCAGTGGGGTGGCGATGCAGGCCTGGGTGACCACCCATGTCCCGTGGGGAGTTCGCAGGAGGTTGCCGGCCGCCTCCACCGGAACTCCGAATACCTTCATCGCTCCTGCCGCTGCCAGAGTAGCCCAGCGCGCGGCTTCGAGCACCGCCTGGCTACGCATGAGCCAGGGGGCGGCGGCGTAGAAGGCGGCCACGAAGAGGCTCAGCAAGGCCGCGAACCTGATTGTTTGCGCTCGGGAGAAGGCAAGCCGCGCCGCCGGCTGGCCGAGTTCCGGCACGGGGCGTCGAAGCGAAGCCCCCATCCAGCGGAAGACGTAGGCGGCCGCCGCGATGATAAGCAGCGCCGGCCACAGATAGACGTGGAGGAGGTTGAAGAGGTCTTTCGAACCCACCACGAGGGACAAAGTCCCGATGCGGGCAGTGTTGAGGGCGACAATCAAAGCCACGCCAAACGCGCAGCCGCGCAAGCGTTCCCGCCAGGTCACTGGGAAGGCGAGCACCGATGCGAGGACCAGCGCGATCGGATCGGCTCCGGTGCAGCTGAGCCCTACGAAGACGGCGTCAGGCTCGGTACCGGCTAGCGCACACGCGACCCGACCCTGGGCCATCGCAAAGGGCAGAAGCAGATTCTGCTGCACCCATGGAATCCGCACCGAACCGAAGAGAGCAAGAGCCCACGCTCCCGCTCGCACCAGAAACCCCAGGCCGGCGCTCGACGCCCGAAAGGCGGGACCGCCTGAATCGGTCAGTGTTCTCAAGGTCTTGGGGTGGTCCTGTGGGGTAGGGATTCTCTTCTAGGCCACTAGGCCACTCGAAGTATAGCGGGGTCGTCCCCTGGCCCAATGACCGACGGGCTATTTGACTGTCTGCGGGGCCTCCAATAGAGTTTCGAAAACATTGAAATGATCCCTGGGAGAGGAGGGGCCCGCGGGCTCGGAGAAGCAGCAGATGGCGGTCGGAGGTGCAGCCTTGGGGTTCGGCGCTCGCAGTTGGCGCTGCGAGGACGAGCCGCGGCGGCCCGCCCGGATTCTATTTGCTCGATTGCGCGTTCGAAGCCCGCTGGCATATAGATGAAACTGAATTCGTTCCTGACGGCTTGCTGACGGCGGTTGTGATCCACTGCGAGCGACAGAAATCGAGGACCGGTCCCTCTCGAGGGGCGGATCTGACTGCTTGCACAGATGTTTCCCGAGTTTTTTGATTGTTTCCGTAACGCTGGAAAAGGGAGAGTTGTGATGTCTCATAGCGCTGACGGTTGTACACCCCACTGTACCGAGCGGACGACCCGCACAGGTCAGGCAAGCCCTGGTCAGGGTCGTGAGATTCGTCGCTCGCTGAACCGAGCCCGGCCTAGAACCAACTCCATCGCCGGTGCGAAGGTCCTGGTTGCGGGCCTGGCGCTGCTGCTTCTGGCGCTGGCCGGCGCAGTCCCGGCGCAGGCCCAGGACCTGGCTTGCAACGCCGATGTCACGGTGAATCTGCCGGATTTTCGACTCAACCCCGGTTCCATCTCGCAGACGGTAGTGCTGACCCTCCAGAACAACAATGTCGCGGGCGGGAACATCGAGTCCTTTGAGAAGATCTTCTATCGCCCTAATTGCCGCGCGGTCGATAGCTCCAAGGACCCCAATGACGAATCGGCGTGTGGTACCGGCGGCGTGGTCATGTACGACGACGGCCTGACGCCTCCCGGCGACGGGCGCCCCTTCGCGCTCCCTGCGGCGCCGCTGCTGCCCGCGACCACCTGTCCCGGAGCGGCGGTCACCGAGTTCTATTCGCTCGGTGATCCGAATCCTTCGAATGTGACTCCTGGAATCGAGTGGCTCGAGTTCACATTCCCGACCAGCCCGACTCCCGGCTTTCTCAAACTGAACCCTGGTCAGAGCTGCCAGATCGTCTTCCAACAGCAGGTCGTGAACTTCCCCGAGACCTTCAGCCAGGGTGGTACCCAAGAGGAAAAGAGCGTCTTTCAGATTGTCGGTGCGCGGGCGACCTGCCTCGCTTCGGACAACCCCGGCCTGCCTTTCGACCTCCCGTCCGAAGCGAAAGACACTGCTGCCACCGAGTTCTCGCTGCCGGTTTGCGGGGTCGAGCTGGACAAGCAGGTTTCCTGCGATGGCGGCGCGACTTGGAACGACATCGATCCGGACCTGAGCGATGGCATCGGCGACGGTGTCGCCGCGGGCTGCGCCGGCTGGGACGACCCCGGCGCGCCACTCGAGGTCAAGGTGCGCTACTTCGCGCTCAACAACTCCATCGGCAACTTCACCGACGCCGGCGACAACACGCTGACCTCCTGCACGTTGACGGACTCCAATCCGGCGGTGCTGGCCGAGTTCGGTGGAATGGTCGGACCGTTCGACCTGGAGGGCTTCCCAAACGCTCCTTTGGTGATGCTCGAGACTTCCCTGCTGGAGTGCAACTCCGCCTTTGCCCTCGCCGAGCCGAACACCGCCACTCTGGCGTGCACTTGCCCGGCGACCATGGAGCCGGGCGGTCCGTTCGCGATCGAGTCCACAGATCAAGCCGACATCGATTGCCAGGCGCCGGCCGTGGAGCTGAATAAGGAATGCACCGGCGAAGAACCGGCCGGGACCTTCAACTACACGGTGAGCGTCACCAATCCGGCCAACCCCAACGGTGCCGGCATCGCCAATTGCGTGGTCTCCGACCCGGACTCCTCCTGCAACGGAGCCGTATTCGCGGGCCCGTTCGCTCCGGGCCAGAGCTCGACCACTCTCAACTGCACCAGCCCGAACGCTTCGAACACGGCGTCGGTGACTTGCGACATCGTGGGCGCGTTCGACGCACAGGGCAACCCGAAGACGACTTCGGACGAGGACTCGGCGACGTGCGATGACGTCGAGGTCGACAAGCAGATCTCCTGCGACAGCGGGGCGACGTACAACGACGTCGGCTTCAACGACGGCGCGACCGGTGGCTGCATCGGCTGGTCCGGCGCCGGTGTTGCGGACGAGATCAAGTTCCTCTACCGGGCGCGCAACACGGGTGGCGGTCCGCTGACCAACTGTGTGCTGACCGACTCGAACGGCAACGTGATTCCAGGCTCCGAGAATGTCGGCAACCTGGCCGTGGGCGAG
>CALZIK010000066.1 GCA_945787635.1 Thermoanaerobaculia bacterium
GGCCACTAGGCCGGTTCGGTGGCGGTCGAATCGCGCCGCAGCAGCCGATCGACCACCGCGGCCCGCGCTTCGAGGGCCAGACTGAACAGGGCGGGGACCAGGAACAGCGTAAACACGGTCGAGACGATGAGGCCTCCCACGACTACGCTGCCGAGGCCCCGGTACAACTCCGAGCCCGCTCCGGGGAAGAGAATCAGCGGCAGCATCCCGCAAACGCTGGTCGAAACGCTCATGAAGATCGGCCGGATGCGATTGGCGACCGCGTCCCGAATGGCCTCCCGCTGGTCCGTTACGCCCGAGCGCAAATGCTCCAGAGACTGGTGCACGATCAAGATCGCGTTGTTGACGACGGTGCCGACCAGGATGATGAAGCCGAGCATCGTCAGCACGTCGAGCGACTGGAGCGTAAAGAGGTTGACGACTCCCAGTCCTATGAAGCCGCCCAACGCTGCCAGCGGCACGCTGAAGAGAATCACGAACGGATGCAGGAAGCTCTCGAAAAGAGCCGCCATCAACAGGTAGGTGATGACGATCGCCAGGAGAAAGTTGAGCGACAGAGCGCGCGCGGTCTGGGTAAGCTTGTCCGCCGTTCCCGCGAGCTGCGCGCGGTAGATCCCACCGAGCTGGCCCTCCGCCCGCATCGGCGCCAGAATCTCCTCCTCGATCCGCTCCATCGCCGCCTGCAGAGGGACCTCCTCGGGTGGGGTGACTTGAATCGTGATGGCCCGTTGACGCTCCCGGTGCGCGATCTGGGTCGGTCCGGTGCTGAGCTCGACCCTGGCAACCGAGCCGATGGTGACCAGCTCGCCCGAGGGCGTCGCGATCGGCAGCTGCTCGAGGAGGTGGGTCCGGTAGGGACCGGATCCTTCGGCGATGACCCTGAGATCGATCTCGCGGCCCTCGAGCCGGTACTCGCTCGCCTTGGCTCCGTCGACGAGCACGTTGACCATGAGCCCCAGGTCGCGATTCGAGATTCCGACCTCGGCCGCCCGCCGCCGGTCGGTCACCACGTGCACCTCCGGGTTGGCCAGGTCGAGGCTCGGCACCGGCCGGGCCTGCGCATCCGGGAGGATCCGGCCGACCTCCGAGAGGACTCGTCCGCCCCGCTCCACCAACTCCACGAGATCCGGTCCAGTGAGCTCGACGTCGATCGTCCTGCCCGCTCCGAACCGCCGGTCGAACAGGCTGCTCTGAAACACGAACGCAATCGAGCCCGGAAGGGTCGAGTTGATCCGGTTGAACTCGGGCAGCAGTTCCCGCACCCTCTCCGGAACCCTGGCGCTGATTCCCATGAACGCCTGGTTCGCCAGAGCCACGAACCAGAAGGACCTCACGCCTCCGCCCGGCGAGTCGCGAGTCTCGGCGGCCGGCCGCGTCCAGAGATCCGAAAGCTCTTCTCGGTAGCGTTCCTTGAGCTCGGCGGTCTCGGACAGGCTCTGCCCCGGGGGCGGCTGAATGACTCCGAACAGCGAGTTCCGGTTGCCGGTCGGCAGATATTCCGCCTTGGGCGCCAGCACGGCGCTGAGAATAAGCGACGCCATGGTCAGCCCCACCACTACGCCGAGCCGGCGCCGCGTGCTCCCGCACAGCCAGTAGACGGTGTCGGTGACCCATTTGGTGAACCCGCGCGCGCTGGCGTCGAGCCCGTTGAGCCCCGAAGTCCGAGCTCGGACCGCCGCGTCCCCGGCCCCCAGGAGCTTGGCCGCCATGCTCGGGATCAGGGTGATCGCCACGATCAGGCTCAGTCCGACCGCACAGCTGATCGCAAGGGCGATGTCCCGAAAAAGCTGACCGGCCTCCTCGCGAACGAACAGAATCGGGACAAAGACCGCGATGGTGGTCAAGGTGCTGGCGAGCACGGCGCCCCAGACCTCGCTGGCGCCGTCGAAGGCCGCACGGGTTCTTGCCTTTCCCATCTGGCGATGCCGGTAGATGTTCTCGAGCACCACGATCGAGTTGTCGACCACCATGCCGACCGCAAAGGCCATCCCGGCGAGGCTGATGACGTTCAGCGACCGACCGAACCAGGACATCATGAGAAATGTTCCGATGATGCTGATCGGAATCGCGATCGCAATGATCAGGGTGCTGCTCGGACTGCGCAGAAACACCAGTAGAACGAGGATCGCCAGGATGCCGCCGACCACAAGACTTTGTTGCACGAGGTCGATGGCGCTGTCGATGTATTCGGTCTCGTCGTAGAGCTGGACCACCTGGAGCCCTCGACTGCGCAGCAGGTCACGGTTGACCCGGCGCGTGGTATCGCGGATCCCCTCCATCACCTCCAGCACGTTGGATCCGACCGCCCGCACGGCGTTGAACGCGATCGAGCGCTGCCCGAGCAGATAGACCTCGGCGAACGGTTTCGCGTACCCCAGCTCGACCCTGGCGACATCGCGCACGTAGACCGGGATTCCGCTTCGAAACGCCACCACGATGTCCTCGACATCTGCGGGTGAACGGTACTCGCCCAGCGTGCGCACCACGTACCTGCGCTTGCCTTCGTCGAAATCGCCACCCGAGACGTTCTGGTTCTCGCGATCCAGAGCTCCCGCCAGCTCGGTCAAGGTAATCTCACGGGCCGCCAGCGCCGAGGCGTCGATCACGACTTGGAGCTCCTGCTCCTGGCCACCGAAGAAATTGACCGAGCCCACTCCCGAAACGCGCTCGTACTCGGGCTTGACGAAGTCGTCGAGGAAGGTCAGCAGGTGAGCGATCTCGCCCTCGAACTCCGCGCCCTCCACCGGCAGCACCGCAAACCACGCGCTGGCCGCAGCGCCGGAGGAGACCGTCTGCACGATCGGTTTCTCGGCGTTGATCGGAGCGCTCTGGACCTGCTGCAAGCGATTCGAAACCTTGAGCAGCGCCGAGTCGACGTCGGTTCCCGTGGCAAAGGTCAGAGTGATCGAGCCCCGGCTGTCCGAGCTCGAGCTCTCCATCCGAACCAGCCCTTCGAGCCCCTGAAGCTGTTCCTCCTGTTCGTCGATGATCTCGCGCTCGAGCTCCTGAGGGCTCGCCCCGGGCCAGAAATTGACGACGCTGATCTCGGGCTCGTCCACCGTGGGCGTCAGCTGCACCGGAATCCGAAACAGCGCGAGGGAGCCGAAGAGCACCAGCAGGATCGCTCCGACCGCGACCTTGACCGGATACCGAATGGCAGACTCGACGATTCTCATGAACGATTTACTCCCGCCAGTCGGGCAGTGACACCTCGACAGGCGTCGCTTCGACCTCTTGTCCGGGGCGCAGTCGCTCGTTGCCGCGCACGACAACCACATCCCCGGCGTCGATGCCGCCTTCGACGGCAATCCAAGTCCCTCGAGAGGTTCCCGCTCGAACGGCGATCGACTCGACCGAGCCCGCGCCGCTGACTTTGAAGACGCTTCGCTCCGTCCCTTGCGACACCAGCGCGTCTTTGGGCACCAGCACCACGGACTGAGGCTCTCCGGACGCCAGGCGGGCTCGGCCTAGCATGCCGGCGCCGATCTTGCCCTCCGGGTTGGGCAGCTCGACTTTGACCGGAAACGTGCGCGACTGCGGGTCGGCGCGCGGCACGATCGACCGCACCGCTCCCTGGACCTCCAATCCGTCGAGCCCCGCAAACGACACCGTGACCGGCTCGTCCTTGCTGAGATCCGAGATCAGCGACTCCGGCACTTCGAGCGCAAGCTCGAGATGGTCGGTGTCGACCAGCTCGAACGTGGCTCCGCCGGCATCGACCCACTCGCCCTCCGCGACATGCTCGCGCGCGATGACGCCGGCAAAAGGAGCTCTCACGGTCGTTACGTAGAGCTCTGCCTTCAACAGGTCGAGCTCGGCCTCGAGCCGTGCGAGGCGCCCCTGCCAGGCCTCGAGCTCCGAAACGGCATTGTCCAGTCGCTCGACGCTGATCAGCTCCTCGCCAAAGAGGTCCCGCGCGCGCTCGTGCGCGCTTCGCGCGAGCTCCAGCCTGGATCGCGCTTCCTCGATCTCTCCCTCTTTGGCGCGCAACCGCAGGTTGACGTCCACCTGCCGAAGCCGAAGCAAGGGCTGCCCCTTCTTGACTCGGTCGCCCTCGCGAACGTATTTCTCGACTGCAAGCCCGGCGACTTCGGTGGCCACCAGGCTCGTTCGGCGGGCCTCCACCGAGCCGCTCAGCTCGATCGCCCGGCGAACCTCGCCGCGAATCGCCTGGGTCACCCCCACCGGCGCCGGGCCACCGCCCTGCCCAAACGCCGGTCCGACGACGAGCAGAGCCAGCCAGGCGCCTCCGAGCCTCGACCTACGAGTCGGTCGCTTCGGCATCCTCGAGCGGACCGTCCTCGGCCTGGTCCCAGGCGAAGGTCCCCGCATTCTCGAAGTTGATCCGGCGCTCGCCGTAGCTGCCCTGAACAAACAGCCGGGTCTTGATCTGGTAGTCGAGAACCGGAACCTCCATCAGCGACGCGAGCCGGGTCACCAGAGCGACGTTGTTGACATGAAGGGCGACCCGCTGGGTGGCGGTACCCAGTCGCGGAATCTCCACCGACTCGGAAGTCAGCGCCTTGCCGACTTTGATTCCATTCAAATAGAGGCGATAGACGCCACCGTTGACGACCAGAGGCTCGGGGTTCTCGTTCGCGAGCCGAACCGTGAACTCTCCGGTGGTCTCGAACATCGTCAAGTCGGTGAACTCGAGGTCGACCAGGCTGACATCGGGAGGGATGACGCCCAGGGCCGCACAGCCTGCAATCGCGTAGCCGACGACAATCAAAAGCAGCAGTTTCTTCATTCAGCCAACCGTCCCTTTCTTTGGCGGATCGGATTTTCTGAAAGGGCATCTTCTCGCGGATCGCAGTGAAAGCAAATCCCGGGGTAGAGACGCCTTGTATACTGCGGCCGCTAAAAGGTCCAGCGCCTCGCGACCGGCTCTCGAAGGTCCCCCTTGACGCCAGAAACCAGCTTCTCAGATCCGGCGCTGAGCGTGGCGCTCGCGATGGCGGCCGGCA
>CALZIK010000067.1 GCA_945787635.1 Thermoanaerobaculia bacterium
ATGTGGTTTGCTTCGAGAAAGGCAAACCTGGGAAAACTCAGGGACGCAAAGCCACGGGTCCTCGCTTCTTTGCGACGGCTTGCCGCCATGAAGACCCTAAGACCGCCGGGCTACCGAAGGGTCTGGGTGACATGCAGTGCTCCATTGCCAGCGCGAGAGGAGACTCGTGAATATAAACGGACGGAAAGTTGAAGCAACGACAAGCACTCCGGTGTTCGCGGTCGATACAGAAGGCAAGATCAGCGCCTGGAACCAGGGCGCCGAGTACTGCCTCGGCTACCGGTGCTCCCAGGTTTTGGGTCGTCGCTGTTGGGAGGTGCTTCAAGGCCGAGAGCCGTCTTGCAATCGATTCTGTGACGAGACCTGCGCCGTTCTCAGGATGGCCTTGGAGGGTGAACCGATCCACGGCAGGCAGATGTTCTTTCGCAACGCCTCGGGCGAAACGATGCATGTCAGTATGTCGACTCTCGTAGTGCGCGGAGAGAATGGCAAAGAGGTCGCCCACCTTCTAAAGAGCCTGTAGGCTTGTGCAAACGGACCCGTCCCCGGAACCGCCAGCCCACGCGCTCTAACCCGACAGCCGCTAGGCTCTCCAACTTTCGCTCAAGAAGCCGAAGCGCAGGCCAGGTTAGCGCCTAACGGCGCGACCTGCGAAGCCCGCAATCTCTATACTCGCGGAGAGTGAGTGATCCCGTCGTATCGGTAATCGTTCCGACCTACAACCGGCCCGACGTGCTGAGGGTCGCGATCGAGTCGGTGAGACGGCAGTCGTTGGATGCCTGGGAGCTGCGTGTCGTCGGCGATCGGTGCGATCCCCGGACCGCACGGGTTCTGGAGTCCTTCAACGACGACCGGATCGTGTACACGAACCTCCCGGAGCGATTCGGCGAGCAATCGGGACCCAATTCGATCGGGATTGCGCTGGCCACCGGCTCATACGTCGCGTTTCTCAACCACGACGACGTGTGGCTCCAGGATCATCTGGAGCGGGCGCATGGGGCGCTGACCCGAGACAAGGCGGACTTTTTCGTCGGCAGGAGTTTGTTCGCGCGGCGTACCCGACCCGGCGCGGAGTCGGTTGTCGTTCCGGTGTTCTCCGAGATCAACCCGCGTCGGCGATTCCCGATCGACAGCTTTACCGGTCACCCGATCTTGTTCGAGCCCGCCAGCGCGTGGGTCGTTCGCACCGCGGCAGCGCGATCGGTCGGCAACTGGCGGCCTGCGGCGCAAATGCACCGCACGCCGGCACAGGAATGGGCGTTGAGGGCATGGAGAACGGGATTGGGCTTTACCTTCGCCGATCTGGTGACGGTGTTGAAGGTGGTCACGCACTACCAACACAGCTCCGAAAGTGGGAACTACGAAAGAATGAGCGCGGAGCACGAGTATCTAGGCACTCTCATGAAATCAAAGGGCGCGGACGAAATCCGTGAGCTCGCCCAGCGTGACGTCGAAAAGAGCCTCGACCACCGATCGATGTTGGCTCCGCATCCGGAGACGCGAGCTCAGCGTCTCCTGCATCGGCTGCTGATCAACCGCCTGACAGCAGGCCTCTATCGCTTGAGCGGAGTCGACGGCTACGAGCTCTATGGTCGGTTCACGCGTCGAGAGCGTGGCGAGGTGCTACGCGATGCCATTAGGAAGCGGACGGGCGACACGCTTCCGGAGCCACCCGACATCTCCAGTGTCGTTGCGCAAATCCAGGCAGGTGAAGTGACGGGATGAGGCCGGGCAGAGCCGACGGGTTCGTACCGGCATCGACGGATTCTCTGCTGGAGTGGCGAGAGCGAGTCCGTGCCATGTGTGGTCTCGAGAGTCGCCGGATTCCCTGGAGCGAGGGAAGGTCCTGGCGCCGGGTGGGAGGACAGCTTGTTCACCTGACCGGTGGTTTTTTCTCCCTCTGCGGTGTGCGGGCCGAATCCAGTCTTCCGGACCTCGACGGCGTCGAGCAGCCGATTATTGTTCAGCCTGAGGTGGGCATCCTGGGTCTTCTCGTCCGGCAGGCCGACAGTGGCCCGCAGCTGCTCATGCAGGCGAAGGCGGAGCCCGGAAATGTCGGTGCGGTTCAACTCGCTCCCAGCGTGCAAGCGACGGTCAGCAACTATTCTCGCGTTCACGGCGGCGAGCCGACGCAGTATCTGGAACACTTTCTGCCAACCCATCCACCTGGGGTGATCACCGACAGCCTGCAGTCGGAGCAGGGCTCGCGATTCCTCAATAAGTACAACCGGAACATCACCGTTCAGGTCGCGGGCCCGGGGCCGGCGCCGGTTTCGGAGGTGTGGCGCTGGTGTGATGTGAGTACGGTTCTAAAGCTCATGAACACCGACTTTTGCGTGAATACGGATGCCCGTTCGGCTCTGGTCTGCAGCGATTGGGCGGTGCTCGCGGCGGATGGCCAGCCGTTTGAACGATGGCGCGGGCGTGGTGGTTTCGGAGAGTCGCTCCTGGGTTCCTTTCTCATCGATCGGGAGGCAGCGAAAGCGGACGCTCTGGGTCTGTCTCTCGAGAGCGCTCGCAACGGCGTCGCCTTGAAGGTGTCTCTCAAGCCGCTCGAGGAGCTTGAGGGATGGCGGCTGAGCGACGACGGGATTTCCGACTGTGACCAGGCGCTGTTCGAGGTGCCGATGCTTCGAGTGTCGACGGGCGGTCGCGAGATACGAAGTTGGGATCAACCTCTGGTGCGAAACTACGGTGAGAGCTTGGCGGTGCTGCTGTGCCAGAGGCGAGAGGGCGTCCTGCGATTCCAGCTGCGCGCAAGTGTCGAGATCGGCTTCGGTGAGAGAGTGCAGTTCGGGCCGAGCCTTCAGGAGCACTGTCTGGGCGGCGTTTCGCCGTTGCCCGAGGGAGGCAAGGCGATCTTGCGCGCGGAATCCCGGCAAACGGACGAAGGCGGTCGGTTCGATCGGTGTCTCGGCATCTACCGCATCGTGGAATTGGCGGAAGGCGATCCCGTCGAGGGAGGCCGCGACACATTCTGGGCAACGCTCAACCAGATCTATGAGTCTCTGAGGGCCCCGGGCCTGATCAACAACGAGCTGCGAAGCACCCTAGCTCAGCTGTTGCCCTATTTGTGATCGGCGGGTTCTTCATCCGACCGGCTCTCACACCGCGGCAGCCCTGAGACCTCCGGCGAAAGGCATCCGGCGGGGCGCTCCGCCGACGCGACGACTAGCTCCGAAGCCCTCAGCGCAGCTTCGACGCGAGATCCGGCTCTTTGTCGGTGCGCGTGCCGAGCTTGATCGCGGTCGAGAGCCGCGAAGTCCCTTCGAGGTGGAGCACCTCGTGGATGCGGGCAACAACGGCGAGGATGTCCTCGAGATCGCCCTCGACGTTCGTGCCGAAAGAATGCTCCTGCACGACGAGGTTCGATTCGCGGATGAGCTCCTGTGCGCGGCGAACCTGGGCTCGCACGGAGACGCCCACACCGATCGGAACGACCTGGATCTCTGCGACTGCCTTCATCCAGGGATGATCATAACGCCCGGTCCCGGCCGGCCAGGGACTAGCCCACCAGCCGGCGCAAGAGGCGCGAATGCGGGCGGCGTCCGTCGAACCGCCAGAGACCGACGCCGCGGGCGATGACGCGGGCCTCGGCGAGCTCGGTCGGCTCGAGGCGTCGGTTGATTTCGGCGAAGCGCGTACCCCTCACGCGGCCGGCGGGACGGTACTGATCCATCAGATTGACATAGGTGTCGCGGCCGAGCTCGGCGGCGGTCCACTCGAGGATCGCTCGCGTCTCATCGAGACCCTCAGGCATCACCAGGTGGCGCAAAAGCAGACCCCGCCGAGCGAGGCCATCCTCGTCCAAGGTGAGCGGGCCGACCTGGCGGTGCATCTCGCGGATCGCGGCGCGGGCGGTCTCCGGGTAGTTCTCGGCGGCGAGGTACTTGCGGCTCGCGGCCTGGGTCCAGTACTTGAAATCCGGCATGTAGATGTCGACGATGCCGTCGAGGAGAGCAAGGCTTTCGAGCGAGTCGTAGGCGCTCGTGTTGTAGACGATCGGCAGCCGCAGACCGCCCTCGATGGCGAGGGCAACCGCTTCGACCACTTGCGGCGCCACGTGCTCCGGGGTAACGAGATTGATGTTGTGGCAGCCCAGGGCTTGGAGCTCGAGCATCGTGCCGGCGATCTCTTGCGGAGGCGAGGCGCGCTCGGTGCGCACCTTGATGGCCTGGCTGATGTCATGGTTCTGGCAAAAGACGCAGCGCAGGTTGCAGTGCGAGAAGAAGATCGTCCCCGATCCTCTCCAACCTCGAAGACAGTCCTCCTCGCCCAGGTGGGGGAAGGAGCTGGAGACGATCGCGTAGCGGCCCGTCTTGCAGACGGCCACCTCGTCCTCCAGCCGATTGACGTCGCAGTCCCGCGGGCAGACACGGCAAAGCTCGAGGGCGGCGCGCGCTCTCTCGGTCCGGGCGGCAAGCTCCCCCGGAGGCAGGTCGAGATAGGCGGGTCCGTCGTGTTCAGGCACGGCAGGACCAGCCTAGCAAGAGTGGGGAGCCGTCGGCCCTGGAACCTACGATCCGTAGCGCTTCATGAACTCCTCCTGCGCGCGACGGCGCTTTTCCTGCTCCTCCGGGCTGATCTTGCCGGTGTACCAGGCATGCTCGGGCCGGGCCAGATGGTCCTCGATAGCCTGCGCCAGCTGCTTGGCCGCCTCGACACGCGCGGAGTCCTCTGAATGGAGGTTCGTCTCGACGATCTCACGCAGTTCGGGGATGAACTTCGAGTACCAGTGCTTGGCCACTTCGTAGAGGCCGTGCCAATGGGTGTAGTCGGGCGCCATCATCGACGCGCCGTGGCGCGCGACCCGGCCTTCGTGATGCCAGATTTCCCACCATGTCCATTCGACCTGCTCGTCGAACTGGACCGGTGTGACCAGTTGCTTCTCCTTCAGCAACTTCATGAAAGCCATGCCCGGCTCTGCGAACTTGCTGTTGTAGAGCTCGATGACCCCGTCGTATTGCTCGTAGAAGTTGTCGACGTAGGGCCTGGTGTGGCAGACGGTGCAGACCTCGATCATGTTGGCCCGTCGGGTCTGCCAACCGACGGCCGCCATCTTTGTCAGGCCGAGTTTGGCGTCGGAGATCTCCGGACGGATCGATGCCGGCGGCCGGTTGTTCCAACTGATCCGCAAGCCGACATCATGGGTTACCGGAACGAAGTCGCCGTCGGTCGTGCGCACGGCCGACATGTGGCAAGTGGCGCAGGTCGGCGCCGCCGTGTAGTCCTCACCCAGCACCCACTTCGGGCTGTCGAGGTTGAGCTCGTCCTCATGGGCCCTGAAGGCGATCCCGTGCTTGGACTCTTCGTAGATCTCCTTTTGCGGGTGATCGGGGCCGAGGTGGCACTTGCCGCAGTTCTCCGGACGCCGAGCCTGGGCCGCGGAGAACTGGTGACGCTGGTGGCATGCCGTGCAGGCGCCGATCGAGCCGTCGGGATTGACACGGCCCATGCCCGTGTTGGGCCAGCCGGTGGGCTTGAGCGAGCCGTCGTCGTTGACCTCGACGACCGCGCCGTGACACTGCTGGCAGCCGCTGACCGTCAGCGCCGAGCCGCCGTAGAAGTTGGTGTCGCCCTCGACGACGTCGGCCAGGAAGTTGTCGAGCGAGCCGAGAATCAGCCCGGCCTTGGCGTGATGACTCTCGTCGAACTCGTTGCGCTCCTTCTCGTGGCAGCGGGCGCAATCCTGAGGGGAGACTATGATCGCGATCGTCGAGCCGTTGTGGTCGAAGGCGTCCGCGTCGGCTTCGTCGGCGCGATGGCACTCGTAGCAGCCGACGTTGCCGCGATAGTGTTTGGAGCGACCCCACTGTTGATAGATTCCGGCGGTCGTGTCGACATGGCACTCGACACAGAGGAGAGTCTCCTCCGACAGGGTTGTCGGGGTTATCTTGTCGGCGCTTGAGGGCCCTGCGACCAGAAGCAGCAGGACGACCAGCAAGGCGAAACGGGATGAAAGCGGTGATCTCATGAACGCTCCTTTCTGCCGGATGGCGGATTCCACTCGATGACGAGTTTAGCCCCCAACAGCTTTGGCACGAGCGGCTACCCCGCGGGGTAGTCCCGTCCGCCTAGCCCGATGGGTGTTGGCAAACTGGCTCCGGTTGCCTAGAGAAGAGACTCGCGGTTCTTTGAACCTGGCTGCCTCGGGTCCAACGAAATCTCGCCAAGGGGAGAGCGTCCGGGTCCGGATGTGGGTGCGGCCGTCTAAATGGAGAGGATGGAAGATCATGGAGACCAACCGGGCTGAACAACTCTTGGCCCAAGGCTACGTGTGAGCGGAGTCCGTGCTCCTGGCCGTGTGCCAGGAATGCGACGTAGAAGTCGATCGCAAGGTCGTTCCCGGAATCGCGTTCGGCTTCGCCGGCGGGATCGGCAACAGTGGTTCGGTTTGCGGCGCCGTCGCGGGAGGCGTGATGGCTCTTTCGCTTCTCACGGAGAAGGGCGAGACCATGGGCGAGGCGCTCCGGGCGTTGGGTATGGCGGGGGAGTTTCGCCGGCGCTTCGAGGCCGAGATGAAGACGATCTCCTGCCGAGAGTTGACCGGGCTCGATCTGAGCACCGAGGAGGGAATCGAGCAGCTGATGAGTTCCGACATATCCCAGACGGTCTGCTTTCCGGCGGTCGGCTTGGCGTACAAGTTGGCCCTCGACCTGCTGAAAGAGGCATCGGAGTCCGACTCGGAACACTGAGTAGCCGAATCTAGGGGGCATCGAGACCGCCCAGTCACAGGAGAGTGATCGGCTAAAGACGTCGGCCGTGATCGCGCGTGAAGGGGTCCGTCGGCGCTATCTTGAAGAGAGCGAGCGGATCAGGGAGTCCGGGTCCGGAATGTGCCGGCCGGTTCGAGATAGATGTCCGCTGCGCTCTCGCCGTCGACCCTCGCCGCGAAGGCGATCCAGCGGCCGTCCGGTGACCACGTTGGCTGAAAGACCCGATGCAGACCTTCGGCGAAGCGATGCCGCTCGCCGCCGCGAAGGTCGAAGACTACCAGCGCGCGCTCGCGATCGCCGTCCGAGAGACCCGTGACGACGAGGTCGCCGTCGGGCGACCAATCCGGCGCGAACTCGTGCCTCGAGGGATCGATGGTCAACCGGCGAATCGCCCGGTCCCTCCACTCGAGGAGGTAGAGCTCGTCGCGCTCGCCTTCGGTGTCGCGACGCGAGAAGAAGACCAGAGCGCTCCCGTCCGGCGACCACCGCGGCCAGACGTCCCGGTGCGGGCTGTCGGTGAGCCTCTCCGGCTGCCCACCCTCCGCGGGCACGACCCAGAGGTCCGGATTGCCTGAGCGTTGCGATGTGAAGGCGATCCAGCGGCCGTCGGGGGACCAGTCGGGGGTGAGCTCGGGGCTCGAATCTTCGAGGAGGCAGGTGCCGGCACCCGTGTCGAGGCGCATGACCCACAGGCACGATCGTCCCTCGCGCTCGCTCTGAAACACGATCCGCATCCCATCGGGCGCCCAGGCGGGATACTGGTCGACGCCGTGGTTCGTCGTCAGGCGAGAAACGTCGGAGCCGTCGACGCCCACGACGTAGATCTCGCTGTTGCCATCGCGTTGCGATTCAAACAGCACGCGCTGGCTGTCGGGTGCCCAGCTCGGCGCGCGGTCCTCGGCCGGATGGCGGGTGAGGCGCAGGCGCTCCTGCGCCTGCGACGTCGGTCCCGCGGCGAGAAGCACTGCCAGACAGGTGGCTGCGCGGCAGGGCACCCAGCGATTATAGGCGCGGAGAACGGGGTGCTCGGGGCGATCGGCCGTGCTACGGTCGACCGCCGGATGAGCGAACGGCGCGTCGCGATACGACTGACGGTATGGCCGCTCGTCCTCTACCTGTCGGTCTTCGCCTACAAGCTGATTCTGTTCGGCTTCTCTCCGCTGCTGCGCTCGTTCGCCTCCCACCTGCACGCCTCTGTGCTCTTGCGCATCGCGGTCGAAGACCTCTCGCTGCTCGCAATCCTGATCCTGGTCGACCTGGCCACCTCCCGCAGGGCGCGCTTCGCCGGGACCGCAATAGCGATCTTCTCCTGTTCTCTCTACCTGCTCGATACTCTGCTGGTTCATGCGCTCGCCACTCGGCTGACCATACCCGCTCTGGTGCGCTACGCGGACGAGTTGCGCGCCATCGGATCCTTCGTCTCCTTGCCGGGGTGGCTCTCGGTGGCCGCGGTCGTCATCATCGTCTGGCTTCTTCGCCGCTGGCGACTCGAGCTTCGACGGCGCATCGCAGTCTCGATCCTGGTGCTGAGTGCACTCGCGGTCAGTCCCTGGCTGCTCTTTCCGCGAACCCTCGACCCGATCCTGGTGTTTGGCTCGTTGAACCTCCTGCGCCTCAATCTCGGAATCGTGCTCAATCACGTCCCGGCCCGAGCGATGGAGGAACGCTGGCAGGAGCTCGACCCGGAGCTCACCGCGGGAATAGAGACGCAGCATCGCGGTGTCGACCTCGACGAGCCGCTGGGGGGAGACTTGCCCGACATTCTGATCATCGTCTCGGAATCCCTCTCCCAGGTCGACTCGCAACGCAGCGGTGGCCTCTTCGATCGCCTGCCGCTGATCGATCGCATCCAGGCCGACGGTACGACCCTCACTCAGGTGGTTGCGGATGGAGCCAACACCACCGACGCGCTGGCGGCGCTACTGCTCGGAATCCAGCCGCTTCCCGCCGGTGAGGCGCATGGCAATGCGCTGCGCCGTTTCCCCGCAATGGCCTATGGTGGCACCAATCTGGTGGCAAAGGCTCGACAGGCGGGCTATCGCACCGGGGTACTCACCGCCGCTCCCTTGAGCTTCGAGCACAACGGTGAGTGGCTTGCCAGCATGGGATTCGACGTCGTCATCGGCGCTGAATCCCCGGCGCTCCGAGGCGAGCCCCGATTCGCCTTTGGAGGGCTCGCCGACCGATCCCTCTACCGGCTGGTTGTCGAGCAACTCGGACAACCCCGGCGACAGCCGCTGCTGTTGGTCGTTCTCACCCTCAGTTTGCACCGCCCGTACCTGCTTCCCGAGCGGCACTTCGAGCGTAGCGGGGATCCCCTGCTCGATCAGCTCGCCTACGTCGACGCCACCACTGCGGAGCTGTACAGCGAGCTGCGCGAAAGCGGCTTCTTCGACCGGGGACTGCTGCTGCTCGTCGGCGATCATCGCCGGATGGCTGCTCTGGAGCCGGAAGAGGCCAGCCGGCGCCAGCTGGATGCCTACGGCCGGGTGCTGGCCTGCCTGGTCGGAGACGGTGTCCACGCTGGGGTCATCGACGACACCCTACTCAATCAATCCGACCTCAATCGCTACCTGCGACTCGTGGTTCGCGGTGGGCACCGGCAACTGCTGACGTTGGACCAGATCCATCGCTACCATGGTCTTGGCCTCCCGCGCGCGTTCGCCTCGCACGTGATCGCCGAAGACCTGGGACTGGTGCTGATCCGATTCCCCGAACGGGCGCCCCATGCCGTGCGCCTTCACGGTCGGTTGGGTCCCGGAGCGATCTCCGATGCCGAGCTGCGTGCGGTCACGGGGTACCTGACTCTCTCTTCCGCGGCCCTCGGACGAGCGCAACGCGGGGTCGGGAGATCCCGGTGAGAGGCAGTATCGTCTCGTTACTCGCGTCCTTTTTGATTCTCGGCTGTGTGGTGTCGGGCGAGCCGCCTGCCGAACCGACCTACCGTGACGCAGTCCGCGTGCGTCTGGAGGCATGGCTCGCGCTGCTCGACACGGCTGCGTTTTCCCACTACCAGTTCCGCTCGACCAGATTGGCTCTCCTGGTGGATGACCTCCTGGATGACGTAACCCAGGCCAACGGTGCATGCCGCTGGGAAGACCTGCCCGGGGCGCTCGTGGGCGCGTGGTCGAGTCTCGGCGAGAGCCACAGAGACGCCTCGACTCAGCAGGTTCTGGAGCGCTTGCTCTTCCTGCAGGCGTTCGAGCTGCTCCCCGAGCTCGAGGCCCGCGCACTTCAGGAGCGCGTGCGGCTGGCCTTGGAGTCGGCTCGGCCGCATGATCTGGATCCTGACTTCAAGACGATCGGCCGCAACCTGGTCGCCGGGTTGGAGCTCGACTCTCTTCGTGAGCTCGAGCGCCTGTCGCCGGCACTCCCCGGCGCCACCCGGACGGCCCCGACCTGGGTGCTCGCCCACCGCGGCGGGCAAGGTGCTTACCCCGAGAACAGCCTGGCGGGCTTGCAAGCGTCGCTGCGGCTCGCCGACGGCATCGAGTGCGACCTGCGTTCGGGCGCTGATGGCGAGGTTTGGGTTCTGCACGACGACGATCTCGAGCGACTCACCGGTCAGCCGATGCTGGTGAGCCGACTCGCAACAGAGCAGATCTTGCGGCTCCGCCTGCGGGACCCATTCTCACACGGCAGGCCGAGCCGCCACCAGCCGCTCCGCGTGACGCAGCTGCTGCAGACAATCGACGAGAGCGCCTGGGTGTGGTTGGAGCTCAAGTCCGACGGCGGCGAGTTGCTACCCGATCGACTCGGAGACATCCTGGCCTCCCTCGAGTCGACGGACAGGATCATCGTCGCGTCCCTCGATCGGCGGATGCTCGATCCCTTGCGGCGCAGATTTCCGGATCTCACTATCGCCTTCGAGTTCACCGAACTGGGCGGGGTCGACCTCGGTTGGCTGTTGCAGGCGCCCGATCGAGAACGGCTGATCCTCAGCGCGGACCATTTCGCTGCTCGGCGACCCGACCTCGTCGCCGCCGCGAAGCAGGCGGGGCTACGCACCTCGTCTTTCATCCTCAACCGGCACGACAGCATCCGGGTCGCCCTCGATCACGGCATCGACTTCATCCAGACCGACTACCCCGCGCGGGTCCGTCTCTTGGGTCATCTCGCGGCCCCGGGAACCTGACGCGGAGAAGTGTTCGTGGCCGTCGCCTGCTCTCCGAGGCGGGAGTCGGGCTCAACGAGCGCGCCAGCTTGCGAGCACCGGGGCGTGGCTACTTCTCGGTCGGCGAGCCGCCCGAGACCGTTGCCGCGTCCTCTACCGTTCCCTTGATCTGCCAGCGGATGGTCGGACGCTTGGCCAAGTTGGTGTGGACCACGATCTCGCCGTCGAACTCGCCGCTCGGGACGCGTTCCGGATCGAACACGGCCGCCACCTCGTAGATGTAGCCTTCCTCCTGGGTCGTGATCTCGGTCGTGACGCCCGCGAGATCGAGCGCGACGCGCTCGATGGTCATCGGCGCGCTGCCGAAGTTGCGCACCTCGTAGCGAGCCCGCCGTGGGCCGGAGAGAGAGAAGCTCCCCAGGTCGGTCACGCTCGGAGAGACGAACACCAGCGGACGCACGAAGCCGGAGACCGGGATGTGGACGTTCCTCTGCTCGGGATGCGTGGTCCGGATCTCAGCGTAGCCTTGGATGGCCCCGATCGGAGGCTCGGCGCCGAGCGTGAGATCGACCCTCCATTGCCGGCCCTCGTACCCCTCGTACCGCTCCTCGTCGGCGGCGGCACGCACCTTCGCCGTGATGTCCCCGTAGGTCACCACGACCTCCGAGACCTCGAAGGGCTTCCCGTCGAGCGGCCAAAGAGTGATTCCGATCGTTCCCTCGGTCTCGGTCTCGACGGTGTTCCAGCGAGCGGAGCCGGGCCGGGCTCCCAGGTAGGGCCGCACAGTGGCGGTGATTGCCAGCTCGAGCTCGGCATTGAGCGGATCCGAGGTCGCCACCCGGATCGTGGTGTGGAGGCGACCCACCAATGTCCGGGTGTCGAGCTTCGCCCGGATCACGCCGCTCTTGCCCGGCTCGATCGAGCGGTCGAAATCGGCGATCGTGCAACCACAGGTCGGTCGCGCCGACTCGATGACCAGTTCGGAGTCGCCCTCATTGCGGATCTCGAACTCGTGAAAGACGACGTCGCCCTTGGCCACCTCGCCGAGCTCGACCGAGGGCTCGGGCACCACCGCCCTCGGCTGCGCTCGAGCCGCCTCGGCTCCGAGGAAGGCGAGACAGCAAACGAGGCCCAGAGCGGGACGACAATCGGTACTGTTCATTTCGATGCTCGACCGGCAGTTTAGCATTTGACAGCTCGGACCAACCTCGTTTAGCATCTCATTACACTTCAGCGCTGGATCGGCCCACGCGACCCCCCAGAGCCGGCTCCGCGATACAAGAAAGGGAGGAAGACGATGAGAGGATTCGCTCTTCTGGCCACGTTGCTGGTCCTGGTTCCGAGTACGTCCGCGAAGGCTGAGCTCTGCACCATTGACTCGGTGCCGGCGGCGACCTTGCTGTTGCCGTATTTCGAGGTCGATCTCAACTCACTGGATGGCGTCAACACGCTGTTCTCGATCAACAACGCGTCAGCTACGCCGACCGTGGCTCGCGTCACCCTCTGGGGCGACTGGTCGCAGCCGACGATCGCCTTCAACGTGTTTCTCACCGGCTACGACGTTGAGACCTTCAGCCTGCGGAACATGTTCGTTTTTGGGAACATCCCGATCACTGCGCACGCGTTCAACGACACCGGCGACCTGATCAGTCCGCACGGCAACAACCCGCAGTGGGACTCGGACCCCGACGAGGCTACCAACGCTCGATTCATGGGCTGCGATACCAACATACCGATCGGCCCCAACCCCGTCCTCACGCCGAAGCCGCCGCAGTTCGTGGACTACCTCGCTCGCATTCGCGACGGTCACACGGGCAAGCCGGTTGATGGGCTCTCAACGGACCAATGCGTTGGAGCCGACTACGGCGACAACATCGCTCGCGGCTACATCACGATCGACAACGTCGTCGATTGCACCCATCTCTTTCCGGATGAGCTCGGTGGAATTTACTTCGGTGCCGGCGGCGTCGCCAGCAACGTCAACCAGCTCTGGGGCGATTGGTTCATCGTCAATGACTCGGCCGGGTTCGCCCAGGGCGACAACCTGGTGCATATCGAAGCCGATCCCGGCGGGGGCTTCGCCGCCGGCGATTACACCTTCTACGGCCGCTACGTCGCCGGTCTCGCGACGGATCAGCGAGAGCCGCTGGCAACGACTTGGGCCGCGAGGTATTTCAACACCGCCGGAAACCCCGCCGCCGTATTCGATGGCGGCACGGACTTGATCGTCTGGCGCGATTCGAAGTGCCAAACGTCTGCGAACGGTCATCTCTGCACGGGCCAGACCGGGGATGTCGGTCCGGGGTGGTTGCCTCTCGACGAGACGCAGGTGGTCGCGTTCGACCTGTCCGAGCAGGCGGCCCAGATCTGCGATGACATCTTCATCCCCGGCGGCGGCGGAATCTCGCCGCCACCGCCGGACATCATTAACCCGGTCCAGTGCTTCCCACTCGAGACCCAGCGGGCTGCGATCGGGCAGGGAGACTTGGATCCGCCGTTCGACTTCGGCTGGATGTATCTCAATCTCAACTTCACCCTCGGCGACACCTCGGGCCGGGCCACTCCGTGCTCGACCGACGGGCTCTTTGGCGACATCGCCCAGAGCTGGGTGACCACCAACATGAAGGCGTTCGCGGGCGAGTTTACCGTTGGTTTCGCCGGGGTGCAGCTGATCTCGGCGTGCGCCACGAGCTTCTCCGCCTGCGCGATCGACGGTAATAGCTGCTTCGACGACACCGACTGTGTGGGTGGCACGGCGGAACCGGGGCCGGGCGGCGACGATTGCACATTCTTTCCGGCGAACCAGATCATCACGGGCGATCTCGGCTGATGACACGGGATTTCGATAACGACCTCGCTCGACGACCTCATGGACCGGCCTCGCGAGCCGCGAGTGGAATAGAGGAGAGACGGATGAGAAAAGAACTTAGTTGTCTGGCCCTGGCGGCCTTCGCCCTTGCTTCCGCCCCCGTTGCGGCCGAGCTCTGCACGATCGACGCGGTGCCGGCGGCAACCCTGCTCTTACCCTACTTCGAGGTCGGCTTGGACGGTTCCAGCGACGTCGATACCTTGTTCTCGATCAACAACGCGTCGGCCGTGCCGACCGTAGCCCACGTCACGTTGTGGGGTGACTGGTCACTACCGACAATCGACTTCGACATCTTTCTGACCGGCTACGACGTCGAGACGGTCAGCTTGAGGAACGTGTTCCTCAACGGCAATCTCCCGATCACCGCGCATGCGTTTAACGACACCACTGACGTGATCAGCCCCCACAGCGGCGCTTTGACCGACAACCCCCAGTGGGACTCGGACCCCGACGAACCCACCAACCCCCGGTTCATGGGGTGCGATCCCAATCTGCCCCTCGGCCCCAACCCGGTCCTGACCGGGGCCTTCTTCGACCGGATCCGCTGCGGCCACACCGGTCTAGGCCTCGCCTGCGACTCCACGAACTGCGTCGGCGGGAGCCACGGCGACAACATCGCCCGCGGCTACATCACGATCGACAACGTCACGGACTGCAATCTGCTGTTTCCCAATAGCGCGGGCTATTTCGGCGCCGGCGGTTTCGCCAGCAACGTCAACCAGCTCTGGGGCGACTGGTTCATCGTCAACGGCTCCGACGGGTTCGCCCAGGGCGACAACCTGGTGCACATCGAGGCCTCCAACTCGGGAACCTTCGCCGCCGGGGACTACACCTTCTACGGCCGCTATGTCGATGGTCTGGCGACCGATCAGCGCGAGCCGCTGGCCACGACCTGGGCGGCGCGCTACCTGAACGGCGGTTCCTTCGACGGTGGCACCGACTATCTGGTCTGGCGCGACTCGAAGTGCCAGACCGCGGTTCAGGGGTTCACTTGCGGCGACCCGGTGGCCAACCCTTCGGTGGGTCCGCCCTGGTTCGGGCTGGGCCAGACCCAGATCGTCGCCTTCGACCTTGCCGAGCAGGCGGCCGAGCTGTGCGGAAGCACCTCTTGCTTGCCGCTCGAGACTCAGCGTGTGACCGTGGGGGCGGCGCCCCTCGATCCGCCGTTCGAATTCGGCTGGATGTACCTCAATCTCAACCACACCCTCGGCGACACCTCGGGGCACACGCCGCCCTGCTCGACCGACGGACTCTACGGCCCGATCGGCCAGAGTTGGGTCTCGACCAACATGATGGGCTTCGCGTCGCGTTTGACCGTCGGCGTCGCGGCCCAGCAACTCACGTCGGCCTGCCTGCCATCGGGGGCCGCGTTCGTCTGCGATGCTGACGGCGACAGTTGCACCACGGACGCTGAGTGCGACGATGGGGCGACGAGCCTGGCTGCAGGCGACTTCTGCCAGAGAGGGGCCAGCCCGATCATCACGTTCAATCCGTAGACGCCGGCCGCCAGACCTTGATGCTGCCGCTCTCGGGACACCCGGGGACGGTGTGGAAGAGTTCGAGTCCCCCCGCCTCACCGGCGAAGCCGGCGACGATTTCGTCGGCGCCATCGCCGTCGAGATCGGCCAGACTCAGGCCGTAGGCGCGACAGCCCAGGCGATTCTGCTGGATCTCCTCGGATTGCTCGAAGATGAACCCTCGGTCCGGGGCTCCGAGCAGAACCTGGAGCTCCCCGTCCCCGGTCCCGAAGACGACATCCTCCCGGCCGTCGGCGTTCAGGTCTCCGCTGGCGAGACCGTAGATTCCGGCGCGACCCGCGACCGAAAACAGCGGGACGCGCTGCCAGGCTTCGTCCTCGCTCGCGAAAAAGGCGTCGACCCCGGTGCGCTGGCCCCGCGGATCGCGATGGATGCTGCCGAGGAGGAGGTCCTCGAGCCCGTCGCCGTCGAGATCGGCCGCGGCCACGCCGAAGACGAAAGCGCCAGGCCGCAGGCCGTCGAGCGCCCGCGGCGCCCAGCCGCCGTCTTCGAGGTGGAGGTTGATGATCTCGTTCAATCCCTGGACCTTGCTCGCCGCCAGGACGTCGACACGCCCGTCGTTGTCGAAATCGCCCAGGGCGAGTGACTCGCCGAAGTTCCTCGACTGGTCGCCGCGCCGGTCCCAGGTGCCGTCGCCGCGGTTGCGATAGAGCAGCAGCCCGCGACTATCGGCAGGTGGGTCTGACGCCGCGACGGGCCGCAGAACCGGCCTCGGTCCCTCGCCCAGGACCATCAGATCAATCCAGCCATCGCTATCCCAATCCACCGCTTCGAGCGCTCGCGACGAGAAGGCTACGGTACCTTCGGCACCCGGGACGGCCAGGCCGATTCCGTCCGACCAGGTTCGAAACCTGCCCTCACCGTCGCCGACAAAAACCACCGTGCCGCCGAGATGGATCGCCAAGGCCAGATCCATGCGGCCGTCGCGGTTGAAGTCGGCGGCCGACGCGTCTCCGTAGTCGAACGCGATGCCGGGAAACTTCGTCTGCCAGCGACTCCAGGATCCGCCGCCCATGTTCAAGAAGATGTTCGGCTCGGGACGGCCCTTTCTGGCGGGACCGAAGACGATGTCGAGCTTGCCGTCGCCGTTCATATCCTCGAGGTCGAAGCCGTCGCGCCACTGACCCTGCCTCGGTAGTCCGTCGTCGAAAGGAGACAAAACCAGATGATCGACTACCGGCCACATCGGCGGCTCGTCTGCCGTGACGTCACCGCGTGCCGGTCCGGGAGAAGCCATCCGCGGAGGCACGGAGGGCTCGGGCCGCACGTAGACCTTCAGGAAGAAACTCTCCTCGGTCTCGTGGTCGATTTCCAAGGGCACACCGAACTGGATTCTGAGTTGGCCGTTCGGCAGCCGCAGGTGATCGACTCCCTCTCGGCCCTTGGGGTACTCGACGAGGCGATAGCGCCGCCCCTGGTCGTCGACGTGAGTCTCCGCTTCTTCAACGCCCTCTTCAGGAGCGGCAGCCGCTTCCGGACCGAGGCCCTCCGCCTGGGGCAGCGCAACGGACGGGGCGAGTATCACCAGGAGCAGGGCGAGCAGGAATCGAAATGGAATCGTCATCGTGTTTCTCGGCTCATCCATGAAGGTGGTCGTGAGAGGCCGAGAGTCTACCGGTTCCTCCTGCCGAATCAATCGGTCTGCTGGTCGGACGCAGCTGCGCCGAACGGTTGGGCGTGGAGAGAGCCTAGAGTTTTGGCTGAGGGCAGGCTAGGGTCGAACGCGCTCTATGTTTCGAGTGTGGACATGACTCCGGATCTGACCGAGCTCGAGCGCCAGTATCGCCTGGAATCCGCGCTGGCCGATCGACTCCGCGCGGCTTCGACGGGGGAGAGGCGCCATCTCTACTCGGAGGTCTACGACGAGCTCCACCGGGCGTTTCCCCGGCTTGCCGGTGGTTCCGAGGAGTCGAGGCGGGCTCGGGCCGCGCAACTCGGCCTGGAGCTGCGACTGCTCGAGCCGTTCCTCGCAGCGTCCGTCCGTTTCGTCGAGTTCGGTGCGGGCGATGGCGAGCTGGCGAGGAGCGTCGCGGGCCGAGTTCGCCACGCCCGGGCCATCGACGCTTCGACCAGGCTCGAGCCGCGCGGCTCGGATCCTGAGAATCTCGAGCTGATCGTTTCCGGCGATTCGTCCCACGGCCTTCCCGAGCGCTCGATCGATCTCGCCTATAGCTGTCACTTTGTCGAGCACCTCCAACCCGACGATCTGGGAGAACACCTTCGGGACGTGCGTCGACTGCTCGCGCCGGGAGGTCGCTACGTCTGCGTCACGCCGAATCGCATTCTCGGTCCCCACGACGTGTCGAAGTACTTCGATAAGGTCGCTTCGGGCCTTCATCTGCGCGAGTACACCCATGGCGAGCTCCGACGGGAATTCCGACGAGCCGGCTTCGCGCGTATCCGCGTGGTTCGCAAGGTCGGCGCGCCACCTCGTCCGGGGACGACGGTTCCTTACCTCGCGGCGGAGGTGATCGCCGGCCTGCTACCTCGCACGCTGCGGTTGCGCGTACTGTCCGTACGGCCGGAGCCGTTTCGACTTTTCGAACAGGTCAAGATCTGTGCCGAACGAGGAAACGACTGATAGCTGATGAAGCTCGGCTTCGTATTCGTTCACTACCACACCCCCGACCTGTTGGCGCAATCCGTCACAGCGATTCGCCGGGAGCTCGAGCGCTCCGGCGCCGCAGGTGATCTCGTGGTTGTCGATAACGGCAGTACGGACGAAGAGCGTCGAGCTCTCGAAGCGCTTCCCGTTCGTGTCCTCGGGCAGAGTGCCAACCCTGGATATGCCGCAGCGCTCAATCTCGGCATTGCGAATGTCGAGGGGTACGTCGTCTTCCTGATGAATCCGGACGTGATCGTGCAGCCGGGTTGTGTCGCGGAACTGGTCGCCGCGCTCGACGCCGGGGCCGACGCTGCCGGACCGCGGTTTTTCTGGGACGAAGATCAGACGTTCCTTCTGCCGCCGACGGAGGAGCGGACGCGGTCCGCGGAGCTGATCGCCAGGCTGGCGACACGGGGAACGTGGCTCGCGAGGTACGCCCGCGGCCGGTGGAGGCGGCACGCGCGCCGACATTGGCTCGCCACGGAGCCGATCGAAACGGTATCCCTGAGCGGCGCCCTGCTCGCCGTGCGCCGCGAGGCGTTTGCCGAAGTAGGGGAGTTCGACGAGGGCTTTCGCCTGTACTATGAAGAGAATGACTGGCTCCTGCGGCTTCGCCGACGGGGGCTGAAGAGCTTGCACGTTCCGGCAGCCGAGGCCGTTCATTTCTACAACCAGAGCGCAGTGAACGAACCGTCGGCAGCTCAATGGTCCGCCGATTCCCAGCTGCGATTCGAGGGGCGGCACTTTGGGTCCTGGTTCTCAAAGGTCCTGGCGCTCGTTGAGAAGGCACCGTCAGGCCGTCCCGCGGCGCGGAATCCGAGTACGGCCGAAGTCCCGACGCTTCGTGCTCCCGCGCGCTCACGCGAGACGGCGCAGTCGCCGTGGGTCGAAGTGTCGCCGTTGGCCAGGGGCTTTCCCGCCGCGGCCGCTCGCATCGACTTCGATCTCGGGGTGTGGCGATTCCCGATGAACCTCTGGGACCGTCTCGCCCCGGGCGTTTACAGCTTGCGCTTGTGCGCCGAGTCCGGGCGTGAGCTGGTCTGCGCGACGTTTCGCCGACCGCGAGAAACTCGAACCGACATATGATCGGCGGGCAGGATCAGGATGAGAAAACTATCGAGGCAGCTTTGAGCTCAGAGCGGAGCCCGCTTCGCGGCAGGGTCGAGTACCATGACGATCGGCTGATCAAGGGCTGGGCTCTCAATCTGGCGTCGCCCCAACGGCCGGTTTCGTTGGAAGTGGTGGAGACCGACCGGGTGATCCACGAGTTCGAGCCGACGATCTACCGCGGGGACCTCGAGCGCCAGGGGCTGGGTGCCGGGCGCTTCGGCTTCGTCCATTCGGTTCCGCCGGAAGTAGGCACCAGCAGTGCGGCCTCCCTTCACTTGCGGTTCACCGAGACCGGAAGGGACCTCGAGGGTAGTCCGGTTCAGGTGGGAGCGCACTACGAGGCGAGCCGCGTGCCCTTCGAGACCACGGACCTGACCGGGAATCGGGTCCTGGTGCTCTCTCCCCATCCGGACGACGAGGCTCTGGCATGCGGTGGGGCGGTTCTCCTGCACCGGGACGCCAACGATCCGGTCAAGATCGTTTTCATGACGGACGGCTCCCGCGCCGCCCGCGACCGATTAGTCGAGGTCTCGGACTACATCACTCTGCGTCGCCGGGAAGCTCGAGCGGCATCCGAGGTGCTCGGTACGTCCGACCTCGAGTTCTGGGACTATCCCGACCGGGAGCTGGCCTCCGCGCCCGACGCCGTCGATCGATTGGCCCGTCTGCTGGACAAGTACCAACCCAGCCTCGTTTACGCTCCATCGCCGCTCGAGTTCCATCCCGATCATCGCGCCGCCGCCGAGATTCTCTGGGCGGCCCTCGAGCGCACGCACTCCAGAAGCCAGGTTGCCTTCTACGACTTCAACCGCCCGGTCAATGTCAACACTCTTGTCGACATTAGCGGCGTCATGACACGCAAGCAGGAGGCCTGCAACGCCTATCGCAGCCAGCTGGCCATCCACCCCTACACCGAGGCCGCGCTGAGCCTCAACCGCTACCGGGCGCTGACCGTGTCGCCCGCGGTCGAGCATGCCGAGGGCTATTTCGTCACTCCGAGCAGCGAATGCACTGGACGCCCCGTCGATTCGTTTGTGGTGCGCCAGTTTCTTCCGGCGAGCGGCAGAGGATTGGCGACCCATCCTCTGGTTTCCGTCATCATTCGGACGAAGGATCGCCCTGGGCTTCTGCGTGAAGCGCTTTCGAGCGTTCTGACCCAGAGCTATCCAAACATCGAGGTCGTGCTGATCAACGACGCGGGCGTCGACGTCTCGGCGATTGTCGAGGAATTCGAGCCCTACGTTCCGATTTCCTACCGGATGTTGAAGAAGCCGATCGGGCGAATCGCCGCGGCCAACGAAGGTCTCAGGTGGGCGCGAGGCAAGTACTTCAACTTCCTCGACGACGACGACGTGCTCTATCCGAGCCATATCAACAAGTTGGTGACCTATCTCGAGAAGACCGGCGAGCGGCTGGCCTACAGCGATTGCGAGCGCGCCCGGTACCTCTGGAACGGGGCCGACTTCCAGCTGCGCGACGAGAGGACTCCATTTTTCTGTATCGATTTCGATCGGACTCGCCTCTATCAATCCAACTACATTCCGTTCATGACCGCGATCTTTCGGCGCGATCTCGCCGAAGAGGTCGGCGCATTCGATGAAGAGCTCGAGGTTTACGAAGACTGGGATTACTGGATACGCGCCGCCCAGGTGACCGACTTCGTCAGGTTGCCCGGAGTCACCGCCGAGTACCGGATCTTCGCCGACCACGACTACAAGCCCCACATGGCGGAGATCCGTCACAAGCACCGTGAGCTCATCTCCACACCGGCCTTCGCCGACGCCACCTGGGCTCGAATCTCCTGGCTCGAGAGCGAGATTGAAGCGAGCCGCCTCGCCCAAAAAGAGGCGCACGCGAAGGCGGAAGAGCTGGAAGGCGAGCTCGAGGCTCATCGGCTGGCCGAAGAGGCTCATCGGCTGGCCGAAGAGGCCCATCGGCTGGCCGAAGAGGAGGAGGTCGCTTCGCTCCGGCGGCAGCTCGATCTGTCGCGACTGCAGTTTCAGATGGTCACGGATTCGTTCTCCTGGCGACTGACACGGATCGTTCCGGCGCCGGTGAGAAAGCTCCTGCGCCGGGGCTTGCACAAGCTGAGGCCTGGACGAGGGAAGGGCGAAGGCCCGAACGAACCGGCCAACTCCGACGAGAAAACGACGGCCGAGCCGGAATCCGTTGCGGCGGCGTCCTCGCCGACGAGGGAGCGGCACCTGGCCGTCGCCGAACCGCACGAGATCGGGATCCGCTCCTACAGATCCGGTGACGAAAAGCAGATTCTCGAGCTGTTTTCCACCTGTTTCGGCCGCCGGCGCACACTAGAAGAGTGGAGCTGGAAGTATCGCGACAACCCCTACGGCCAGTTGCAGATCAGCATGGCCTTCAGCCCGGATGGCGAGCTCCTGGCGCATTACAGCGCCTACCCGTGCAGGTTCATCGACGCGACCTCCGGCTCTGCGAGAAGCATCACGGCCCTTCAGATCGGCGACACCATGACTCTTCCCCGGGCTCGCAATCTGGGGAGTCGCAAAACCAACCTGCTGAACCGGGTCGTTCATCACCACTTCGCGCAGTTCAGCGAAGGACGCGTCGGATTCAACTTCGGCTTCAACACCGGCAAGATCCAGCGCTACTATCTAAAGCTCGTTCCGGGTAGCCAGTTTCTCGAGGCCGCACCGTACCGGGTGCTTCCCGAGAGCCGGATGGCAAGTCTGCAGGAATCGGATGACTCGAGGCGGGGAGGCTACCGGGTCGAGCGAGTCAACCAGGTTGGCTCGAATTGGGACGACTTTTTCAAACGGCTGCTTCCCGAGTACCGATTCCTGGTCGAGCGGGATGCTCGATATGTGCGCTGGCGCTATCTCGAGTGCCCCGAGCACGACTACCGGGTCTATGCGGTTTCGCTCGGCGGCCGGCTGGTCGGTTGGAGCGTGTTCAAGAGAACCGACGATGCCCTGGCTTGGGGCGATGCGCTCTTTGACCCGCGGCATCCGGATGCCGCACAGGCGGTTCTCGCCCATGCTCTCTCGGAAGCTGCACGCGTGAAGCGAGTCGAGGGATGGTTCCCGAAGAACCCACACTGGTGGCATGAAGCGCTCGAATATTTGGGTTTCGAGTCGCGACCCGAGCCCCGAGACCTGGGCATGATCTTTTTGGCTTTCGAGGAGCCGGATCCGATGGAGCGCTTCCGTTCCCATCTCTACTACACGATGGGCGACGGTGACCTCTTCTGAGCCCGGCACCATGGGAGTGATTCGGCCAGAGCCCTTTCTCCATTTCGAGTCCGAGGTCATCTACAACCCGCTTACGGACCGGCGACTCACCGGCACGGATCGCGGCTATGAGGAGTTGCTCGCGCTTCGCTCGGGAGCGGGGAGCCTCGAGGGGATCGCCGGCGAGCTTCTGGCTGCGTTGAAAG
This sequence comes from Thermoanaerobaculia bacterium, assembly GCA_945787635.1. Lineage (GTDB taxonomy): Bacteria > Acidobacteriota > Thermoanaerobaculia > Multivoradales > JAHEKO01 > CALZIK01. Next base: position 22,362 of record CALZIK010000067.1, read on the forward strand.
ACGAAGGGTGGCTGGTCGGCGATCTCGGAGGAGACGGCGCCCGGCGCTTTCGCCTCAAGTACGTCTCGATGGAGGCCAACGTCAACTGTAACCAGGCGTGCTACTTCTGTCCGGTCTCGACGGATCCTCGAGCCGACCACAACATGACGATGGAGTTCTACGAAGCCATCGTCGGTCAGCTCGCGCGTCACAAGGAGACGATCGAGGCGGTGTCGATGGTCCACTACAACGAGCCGACGGCCGACCGGCTGTTTCTCGATCGCCTTGCGGTGCTCGGTCGCTACGGGCTCGCCGCCGCCGTCCTGACCAACGGCACCGGCCTTACGCCCAGGCGTGTCGATACGATCATTGCCTCCGGCGGTCTGCGCTTCCTGTCGGTCAATCTCTCGACGCTCGATCGCGAGCGCTACGCCCAGGACAGGGGCGGAGATCATCTTGATCTCGTCCTGCGGCACCTCGACTACGTCAAGGACCTCGAGATCGCCGAGCACATGGAGATCGTGGTGCTGGGCCGCGGCGATGCTCACCATCGAGACGACACCGCAGCCATTGCGTTGCGGTTTGCCGGCAGCAGATTCGAGATCAAGTCGTACGAGGTCATGGATCGCGCGGGCAACGTGCCCCTGGGGCTCAAGCCGGCGACGCCGTTTCGGCGCCTCTGCGGCTGCGAGCAGACCGGCTCGCGCCCGCTCCAGTGGGTGCACATCACGCCTCACGGCAAATGCGTGTTGTGCTGCCAGGATTACCACGACAAGTACGTCGTGGGTGACTTGAACGAGCAGACCCTGGAGGAGATCCTCTCCGGACCCGAGATGGCGCGGATGCGCAAGTGGGTCTATGGGCTGGAAGAGGCCCCTGACGACTTCATCTGCCGAAGCTGCATCTATGCTCGAAGCGAGTAGTCGCGGTTCGACGCCCGCAGGATCCGTCGGCGCGTGAAGCCTCGGATCTACTATCTGGTGCCCGACAGCGATGCACCCAGCTGGGGGATCGGCCTTCTGTACCATCACGTGCGATTGCTCCGTGAGCTCGGTTTCGAGGCTCGCGTCCTTCATCACCAAGCATCCTTCGGCCTGACCTGGCTCGACGTCGAGGTGCCGATTCGCTATGTCGACGACGCGAGCTTTCAGCCGGGAGCAACGGACATCGTGGTGATTCCCGAGGTCCTCGCCCGCACAGCGGACCTGGCCTCGTTGCCGCCGCGCAGGGTCGTTTTCGTGCAGGGCAGCTTCCTCATTCTGAGTCGCGGCGAGGAGGCGTTTGACTACCGGGACCTAGGCTTCGAGGCTGCTCTCGCGGTCCTGCCGCACGTGCGCGACATCGTAAGCCGGCACTACGGACTTGTGCCGGCAGTGGTGCCGCCGTTCATCGCGCCGTACTTCTTCGCCGGCGAGGCCGAGCTCGAGCGCCGGCGGGATCGGCGGGTGCTGCTGGTGGGGAAGCCCGAGTATCTGCAGGCGGGCTATCTCGACTACGAGATTGCTCGCAAGCTGCTGCAGCGACACTTTGGACGTCTCGAAACCCGCGGCGAGGAGCCCTGGGAGCTGGTCGAGCTCGTGGGCAGGTCGCACCGCCAGGTGGCGGAGCTGATGCGCAGATCCGAGTACCTGATCAATCTCAACACCCTCGAGGCGTTCAATACGACCGTGCCCGAGGCGATGGCCGCCGGTTGCGTCCCGATCTGCTACGAGGCCTACGGCGGACGCGATTTCCTGGAGGCCGGCCGCAACGCCTACGTCTTCCAGAACAACTACATCTATCCGCTGGTCGAGAAGGTGCTCGAGCTCACCGAGCGCCGTGACGAGCTGGCGGATCAGCTGGGTGAGATTCGGCGTGCAGGGTGGACGACGGCCGGCCGCTATCAAGAGAAGGACACGGCGCGGGCGCTCGACGCCTTCTATACCAGGCTCCTAGCCTGATGGAAGGCCTCCTATCGCCTCCCGCGGTCGGCTTTGGATGCTCGCCTCTGCGCGGAGATCAGGTCCTCGATCTGGGCCAGGCGATCGAATGGGCACTCGAGCTCGGCTACCGCCTGTTCGACACCGCGGAGGTCTACGGCAACGAGCGACAGCTCGGCCGCTGCATCCGGAGGTTCGCGGGGCTACGCCGTAACCAGGTCATCGTGATCAGCAAGGTGTGGCAAACGAACCACGCGTACGGCCACGTCATCGCCGCCTGCGAGGCCTCGCTGGGCCGGCTCGGCCTCGACCAACTGGACCTCTACCTCGTGCACTCGCCGGAGGCCTGGGGTCATACCGGGCCCCTCGGCGAGGTCTCGGAGATGTCTCTGTCCGAGCTCGAGTCCCGCGCGCTGCCTCGCGACGACCAGGGGGAGCCGATGCGGATCGAGGTGCCGTTGGCCGAGACCTGGTCGGCCATGGAGACTCTGGTCCAGCGAGGGCTGGTTCGATCCATCGGAGTCTCCAACTTTCGTCAGGAGCACCTGGAAGAGTTGGCTCGAACGGCGAGCATTGCCCCGGCGGTTCATCAGATCGCGTGTCATCCGTATCGCCCCGCGAGGGCACTCAGCCGGTACTGCGAGCAGGAGAACATCGCTCTCATTGCGCACTCGCCGCTGTCAAGCCCGGGTCTCCTGGAGGACCCGGTCCTGCGACGGATCGCTCGCCGCGTGGGCAAAAGCGTCGCCCAGGTGCTGCTTCGCTGGTACCTGGAGCGCGGCATCCTTCCGGTGGTCTCGAGCGCCCAGCGACACCATCTCGCGGAGAATCTGGAGATTCTCGATTTCGGTCTGCACCCCGCGGACACCGAAGCCATCGGTGAGCTTGCAAGAGAAGCCGAAGACGCGACCGACGCCTGAGAATAGCCTGTCTGATTCGCGAGCCTCTCTGATAGGTTCCTTGAAACGTTCTTAGCGAGACCTCTGGAATAGAGGTCGCTCTCGGAGGGGGTTCCGGGTTCCAAATAATGGATGGCCAGCTTGCAATGTAGACGCAATGCTCGGGGCCCTACCAGGTGGGCGTCGGCGATCTCGATCCCCTGCTCCCATTCGGTCGGTATACAGGCACTTCCTTTGCGGACGGCCCTGCAGGACGACGACATGGGTATCGGTCCGGTACCGTAGTCTCGACGCATCGGGTCGAGCCGCAGGGAGGTTCACGGCTTTCCCTGCGGCCCGGGGCATTCGACTTCATGCAGCCGGCCGACTGCAGCGAGCCGGCCGTCTGGTTCCCGCTCCTCGACCCAAGCGTACACTCCGCCCGCATAGAGGCGTTTCATCGAGCAGACGATCTCTGCCGGTGGGTAGACCTCAGTCCATCCGTCGCCGGCGGGCTCTGCGATCACCGAAAAGGCACTCGAGTTGCCGCGAGTGACAAGCACCAGACGGCGGTCTCTCACCGGACGACCCTCAAACCGCAAACCGGTTCGAGAGGAGGTGGGGCGTGACTCGAGCCGCGCCACTGCAGGCGGCGGCCTAAGCAGTTTCTCCATCCTCGCGGTTTCCGGATTCCATCGGCGCACAACGCCTAGGTCCTCTCGCTCGAGTACGGGAAAAAGCGCTGCATCGGGTAGCTCCAGCAGGGGATAAACGATGACTCCCTTGTCGGAGAACGGAGGTTCCAACGCGTCGCTCAAACCCCAATGAAAGATCTGCGCGACAGGCGTACCCTCTCGACCGACGACGAACGCCGGATGGCCCACGACAAAGACGCGCTCGACACCCTCCGTCCCCAGGTCGGCGAGGCTTCGCTGAACCCCCTCTGCGGTCACACCCGCCTGCCGTTGGAGCTCGAGGTACTGGTCAAGCAGGAACGAGTGCCGAACGCCCACGGCCGCGACAAGAAGGAGAACGATCGCTTCCGAACGAATCGTGACCCTCATCGCCGAGAATGCGTTCGCCGCGATTCGGGCGGCAGTCACTATCAGCAAACCGAGTCCGATCGACGTCAGGTACCAGTACCGGCCGTTGCCCGGCACGACCTCGATGAAGGCGAAGGGCGCCCAGGTTACGAGGATCCAGACCACACCGAAGATCCAGACGTATGGGCCGCCTGGTGCATGGCGGCCGCCCCCTTTCGCGACGAGACTCCACAGGCATCCGAGCAGCAGCACGACAGCGACGCCGGCACCTAGCGGCTCGGTCTGAGCGAGGGTGTAGGCTGGAACCACGAGGTGGGCCAGACCGCGCAGTACGTCTCGACCGACGGCCAGGGGATCGCCTCCGAGCAGGCGTTCCTGGATGCCCAGATAGCCCCCCAGGATCTCCCCGAGAGCCGCATACCTCAACAGGAAATAGGCGAGAAGCATGCCCAGAAAGGGAACGAGCCGCCGGCTCAGGTGCCATAGAGACCGGCCTGTGCGAGACAGTAGGAGCTCCCGCGCGAGGAGAAGCGCCGGCAACACGGCGGCCTGCTCATAACAGCCAAGAGCGAGGGCGAACGAGACCAAAGGAGCAACGACTCCCACCACCGTCTCCGACTCACGCCACCGCTCATAGAGAAAGAAGGAGGTCAGGACCAAGGTGGCACTGACCAGTAACGGGAAGGCAGCGACAAACAGGACCGTATTGAGATGGAGCGGAAACAACGCGAAGACCAGGGCGACTCCGAAGGCCGAAATGTGCCTTTCGGTCCAACGAGCCGCCAGGCGATACACAAGAAACGCGTTCAGAAGGTGAAGCGCCAGCTGAAACGCGCGATACCCGAACGGCCCGACGCCCCAAAGGGAGTACTGAACATGAAACAGTGGCTGTGCCAGGGGTCGGTAGAAGTGGACGAACGTCACGCCCATCAGAGGTCCGCTAGCGTTTTCTCGCAGCGACTCGGAAAAAGGCTTCTGGGCCGCCTCGCGCAGGTGCAAGAAGTCCTCGCTGACGAAGGACCCCGCCAGATTCCGTCCGTACAGGGCGACGCAGAGAACGACGAGGATCAGGAAGGGGAGTGCTGGGTGCCGTGCCCAGGCGCGCGGGTCCGGCATCTCGTTCAGGCGCCGTGCTTGGCCCGGAGCCGCTCGACGAACCGACGTTCGAGATCTGAGGGCTCGAATGTCATCCGCTCCCGTCCCGGCATTCGCTTGCCGAACCAGAAGCCTCGGGTGCGCAGGTCTCGGGAGAAGATGTTCTGTTCGAACGAAAAGAGGCCGTATAGGTCATTGAAGGAGACCTGCAGGACGACGATGTCGGGTTCCGCGTACTGCGCCCGCTCGATGAACATCTCTGTCTCCTGGGTGATCGTGGTGCCGGGCACTCCGGCATTGATGATCTCCCGATCCTCGAGCAGCGCGGCTAGAAAATACGGGTAGGTCGCCACGTCATGGGCGTTGTAGCCGAAGGTGTAGGAATCGCCCAGCAGCAGGATCCGCTGGCGTTCGCCACGCGGCCCGACCTCGACCGGCATCCTCAACCCCTGTTCGTTGACGGTCACTTTGAACGGCAAGTTCACGTCCTGCCAGATTCGCCGTGTCCCCGGGGGTAGGTCCCCGAGCAGCACCGGGCGCTCGTTGAACCGGTGTCGCGACCGGTACACGCCCCGACTCGCAAGCTCTGCGCCGACCGCCGCCGCAAAAACTCGGTTGCCGAAGCGGCTGAGGTGGGGATCCTCCGGTGCAAGTGCAACTTCTTCGAGCGCATGCTCGTTCAAGAGCGGCCCCATATCGAGGTAGCCGGCGCCGCTGGCCTCGGCCAGGCCGCGGAAAAACGTCGAATCGACCTCCGCCAACAGGGAGGCGAGCGGATGGACGACGGTGGGCGGAATGTAGACCACCAAAAAGTCCGCCTCTATTCTCCGGACATGATCGGCGAGGACCAGGAAACTCTCTCGATACCGGCTCTGGAACTCGGCGAGCAGTTTCTCACCGTCTTCGGTGTAGAGCGACTCGAAGATCTTCACGTTCGGAGGCAGCCCCAGCTTGTTCACCGACTCAGGGTCGAACCGGAGCGCCAAAGCTTGCCTGATGTCGTTCGCCGCGGCCTGAATGCCGAGAGGCTCCGGTCGTACGTCGCGGAAATAGTAGTGGAGGCTCACGATCTCCAACGCCACCAGCAAGGCGAGAGCCGGAATCGACCCGAGTGCGAGCTTCCGCGTGAGGCGGCCTACCGAGCCGGACACGAAGAAAAGCTCATCGTGCTGCGTTCACCTGAGCCCGGTCCGATGAACCGGCAGCACTGGGTTCGAGTTTTCGGCATTGCATCTCGTGCGTGCGGCCTTTGCATCCTACCTTCTCGCGGTGAGCGAGAAGGCGATCTCGAGCGTCACGAGACCAGTCTAGCGAGTCCTGGATAGCGAACAGGCGCGCGACGGACGCCCGCTCGCCGGCCCCTCAGAAGCTCCAGAAGCGAGGGATGAAGATCACCGAGAGGATCCAGAAGAGGATGCTCAGGGGCACGCCGGTGCGCAGGAAATCCGTGTACTTGTAGCCGCCCGGGTTGTAGATCATCGTGTTGGTCTGGTAACCGACCGGCGTGGAGAAGCCCGTCGAGGCGGCGAAGGTGATCGCCATCAGGAGCGGTCGCGGGCTGATCCCGATCTGCTCCGCGGTCGAGATCGCGATCGGCGCGAGCAGCACCGCCGCGGCGTTGTTGCTCATGGTGTCGGTCATCACCGAGGTCATGAGGTAGACGACCGCGAGCGCCGCGACCGGACCCAGGCCGCCGACCATGTCGACAGCGTTTCCGGCGATGAGGCCGGCGGCGCCGCTCTTCTGCATGGCGATGCCCAGCGGCAGGATCCCGGCCAGGAGGAAGATCACCTGCCAGTTGATCGCGTGGTAGGCCTCGTCCAGGCGCAGGCAGCGCGTCAGAACCATGGCCAGGCAGCCGAGCAGCGCGGTCACCAGAATCGGGAGCACGTTGAAAGCCGCCAGCCCCACGACCGCGGCGAGGATCCCGATCACCAGCGGGGCCTTGTGCCGCAGAACGGCCCCTTCCGCGACCTCGTCGAGCACGATGAAGTTCTCGTCGTTGCGAAGGGACTTGATGTCCTTCTCGTGAGCTTGAATCAGGAGCGCGTCACCGAGGCCCAGCCTGACCGTGTTCAGCTTGTCGCGGATGGTTTCGCCGCGCCGCTGGATCGCCAGCACCAGCGCCTTGTACCGGTTGCGAAAGTCGATTTCCTTGAGGGTCTGGCCGATGAGCTCCGATTCCGGCGCGATCAAAGCCTGCACCACTCGCACGTCTTCGCTCTGAAGCGTCTCGTCGCGCAGCTTGAACTCGACGTTGAGCTCGAGCTTCGCCGAGTCGCGCAAGCGCATCAGCTCTCGAACCCTGCCGCGAACCAGCAGCACGTCGCCGGGCTCGAGCACCTGGCGAAGCGGTGCGTACACGGCCTTGGCCACGTGCAGCAGGCGCAGAACGGTGACGTCGTGCTCCTCGCCGAGGCGGCTCTCCTCGACCGACTTGCCGATCAACGATGAGGTCGCCCCGACCCGCAGCTCGGTGATGTACTCGCCGAGCTGGTAGGTCACGGCGAGCTCCTGCGCCTTGCGCTCGGGAAGCAGCCAGCGGCCGAAGAGAAGAAAGAACAGAACGCCCGCGGTGAACAGGATCAGGCCCAGCCGGCTGAACTCGAACATGCTGAACGCGCCGTAGCCGGCCTGGGCCGAGATCGAGCTGACCAGCAGATTGGTGGAGGTGCCGATCAGCGTGCAGACGCCTCCGAACTGCGAAGCGTAGGAAAGCGGGATCAGCAGTCTCGAAGCCGCGATCTTGCGCCGGGTCGCAACGATCATCACCAGCGGGATGAACACCGCGACGGCCGCCGTGTTGTTGATGAACGCCGACATGACACCGATGGTGCCCATGATCACGACCAGGGCGGTGAAATAGCTCCGACCGAAGCGCACCATGAGCCGGCCGATGACCGCCGTCGCGCCGGTCTTCTGCAGACCCGCGCTGAGAACGAACATCGCGCCGACGGTAACCGTGGCCGGATTGCTGAACCCCGAGATTCCCTCTTCGGGCGTGACGAGGCCGAGGGCGAGCAAGACGCCGAGGACCAGCAGGGCGACGAAGTCGATCGGGTACTTCTCGGAAACGAAGAGCGCGACCGCGCCCACGAGAATCGCCAACACAATGATCGCGTCTACCGGCATGCGCGGAGTCTACTCGGAGTTGGGCAGGTTGTACCATTGGGGCCTCATGGAAGCGAAGAAGGCGGAACGGGTGCTCATCTGGCTCTTGCGGGCGCTGGGCGTTCTGACCCTGTCGGCCCTGATTCCGATGGTCGTGCCGACCGACTGGTTGGCTGCGGCCAACGACAGCCTGGGGCTGGAGCCGTTGCATCGCTCGCCTCTGACGGAGTACCTGACGCGGTCCCTGTGCGCGGTCTACGCTTTGTTCGGCGCCCTGACCCTGTTCGTCTCCCGCGACGTGCGCCGGTATGCGGCCTTCGTGGCCTTCGCCGGCAAGCTGACGGTGCTGCTCGGGATCTTCCTCTTCGTCCTCGACCTGTGGGCGGGGATGCCGGCGAGTTGGACCTGGGGCGAGGGTCCGCCGACCCTGGTGGTCGGCGTGGTGCTCTACCGGTTGGCTCGCCGAGTCGAGTCGGGCTAGAAAGCCGGCGACCGGCACCGGAACTTCCGTGCGGGGGCACCGCCTTGTCAAGCTCTCGTAATCTTGGTAGTAGTTCTGTGTCAGAGCGTGGTGCTGAGGTCCGGCCGGAGAACCAGCCAGATCTTCCATGAGGAGCAAGGAACAGGAGGTTCGGGATGGCTCGAGATTTGGTGCTGAAGAAGAACAAGGCCTTTCCAGGGTCGGCCAGCCTGGGAGTCGTGGCCGAGGCGTCCGGGAGCCCGGCCCTGGCGCTCGCCCTGGCCGAGGACACGCGGTTTCCATCCGGTACCACCCAGTTGGGCAAGGTCAACTTGAGCGGAGAGACGAGCCAGGACATCGTTTTCGGAAAGGGCGCCGGCAAGGTCACGTTCGGCGCCAAGGCCGGCGCCTTCGCGTCGATCGGCGTATTCCCCAAAGGCGCGAGCGTCCTCGCCGCGCTCGAGCTCGATTCGAACCTCGGAACCGTCACCCTGGACGACGTTCCCGACACTCACTTCCTGGTCCTGCGGACCGGCTATACCAGCGGCGCCTCGGCCGCCGGATCCATAGCGTTGGGGGCCGGCGTGGCGCCGACCTTCGACGCCAGCGTCGAGCGAAACGGCGCCTTCGCCGTGGTGCGCCGGCTGCCCAAGTCCACCGGGGCGCGCACCGCGATTCAGTCCACGCTCGACAGCTGGACGTTGCCGAGGCGGGTCACGACGGCGACCGACCTCGAACCGGGCTCTTGGATCGTGGCCGAAGTGGACGGCTCGGTCGGGGTCAAGCTCGGAGCGACGTACGGCTATGACTTCAACTGGGTGCGCAAAGCCCAGCTCGGGGGCTTGAGCGGCGACATCGGACTGCGAATCCAGCTCGGCGTCTCGATGGCCCTCGGCTTCAGCGCGAGCGGCAAGTACGCGGTGGTCATGAGCCGCGACTCGGATGACGCCAGCCAGAAGAGGCTGCGGCTGCGCCTGTTCAAGCTCGAGAGCCAGGGCTGGGACTTCGCCCTCAACGGCGGCGCCACGGTGACCGGCGACACCGGGAAGTTCCTGCCAGGGCAATTCGACCAGTTCATCGCCGCGGTCTTCGGTCTCGACCCGGCCCAGCTCATGGCCGACCTCGCGAACCTCGAGAAGTGGACGAATCCGCAAACGCCCCTGCCCGATCTGCTCGCCGACATCGGCACCGACGGCATGTTCGAATTGCTGAGCGACCTCACCGGGGTGGATGCCGAGGCCAAATTCGATCAGGCGCGCTCGCAGGTCCTCGGGCTCCTGGATAAGTGGAACAAGCTCGATCACGAGGTCGCGACCAAGCTGTGGTCGTTCGTCGGAGCCGAGGGCGGCGCCGACCTCGCGCGGGTGCGCGACTTCGCGCAGCAGGTCGCCGGCTTCGACACCGAGTCCCTCAGGACTCTCCTGACCGCCCGGTTCGCCGAGGTCCGGTTCCTGGCGACCCCGGAGGGCCAGTGGCTCGAGTCGGCGGTCGGGAATCGGCTCTTGAGCCTCCTGACCGTGCAAAAGGACGTGCAATCCCTCCAGGTCGTGGCGAGAAAGACCCTCGCAGTGCTTGACGGCAGCAAACTCGAGGCGACGCTGACCCGTCTTCATCAACGAATCGGAGACAAGCTCGGGATCGACAAGATTGAGAAGGCGGCGGACCAGAACAGTTTCGACAGCCTCGACGCCTGGCTCAAGGCGAAGGTCTCCGGCTTTCTCGGATCCAAAGTGGACTTCGACAAGCTGCAGGAGGTTCGCCAGACCATCGACCTTCTGCTCGAAAAGCGGCAGAGCTTCTACGACAAGGCGGTCGCGGCGCTAAACAAGAGCTACCAGTTCAGCTTCGCCGCGGCGTATCAGAGAAACACGGCGAAGTCGGCGCTGCTCGATGTGGTCTTCGACTTCGGCAATGGCGATTTCTCGAAAGAGCTGAAAGACGCCGTGGACGGCAAGTTCGACCGGCTCCTGGTCGAGAGCGTGGACGGCGTCACCCTGAACGTCGCGACCCTCACCCACGAGATCAACCGGCAGGCGAAGGTATCCGTGGACCTGCCGTTCTTCAAGAAGGACGTCACTGAGATCAACAAGTCGCTGGCCAAGGTCAGCGCGGCCGAGGACGATGGCAGGATTCTGATGTACGATCTCGACGCTTCGGACGTGGTGACCGAAGCCGTGGACGCCAAGAACCTGCGCAACAGCCGCCTCGCGATCGGCGGTGTGGTGTCGAGCAGGGTGGGGGAGCTGAGGCAGTACTCGGCCGACGGGCTGACCTACGACTATTCGTTCCGGCAGGCCACCGAGGGCCTGAGGAGCCGGGCGCTCGAGTTCCAGCTCGAGCCCTACGTCGGAGCCTACTTTCCCGATCATTTCTCGCCCGATGCTTCCTTCGCGACCTGGCTGGCCAACATCGACCGGACGATCGACAGCGTCGAGCACAACGGGGCCGGCGTTTTCGGCAACACGCTGATCTCTCTCGACGTGAGCCTGCCCTCGGAAGTCACCGCCGCCTGGCTGAAGGCTCCGACGTCGGCCAAGGACGAGGCCTACGCCCAGATGTCGCGCAATCTCCAGGCGGCGCTCAAGCGAACGCTGGTCTATCACCAGTTTCGCGACGCCGCGAAGTTCAAGAGCGTGCAGGTGGCCCAGACCCTGCTGGCCTACGCGGCGATTCCGCCCTCGACCTCAGTCGCGGTCACTGCGAGCTCGCTCACCTTCGACACCAACAAGGACATCTACTGGGACTGGAAGAGCAAGACGGTGCGGCGGGCGATGCTCGAGAACAGCGCGTCGTCGGCGAATCTCGGCCGGAGCCTCGGCGACGTCCACCGGCGGCTCCAGGCCGAACCGGGTCTCAAGTCCGGCACGATCGACCGCTACGACCCGGCCAAGGAGGTGAACTTGAAGAGCATCGTCGAGGCCGCGATGCAGTCGAAGCAGTTCGAGTCCCTCCTGTTTGTCGAAAGCCAAATGGTTCGCTCGGCGCTCGCCGCGGGGCTGGCGATGGCGGAGTTCGCGGCGAAGATCGATCGAAAGCCGTCGGAGGCGGTCACGGCGCTCGCGAAGTTCGGCTCCCAGGTGACCCAAGCCTTCAACAAACGCCTCGGCGGGGTCTACGACCGCGGCGCCCTCCGGCCGCTGGGCTCGCAGCTCTACGTCGCCGCGGCGCTGGCGTTCAGCCCGGGGCTCAGCCGCAAGGGAGCCGCGATGGCGGAGCTGGTGGTTCTCAAAAAGAGCGTCCCCTTTCCGCCCGCGGGCTTTCCCGACCAGGCGCCACCGGCCCCCGATGACATCGTGATTGCCGAGCGGCTGGTGAACGACCGCCTGGTCTTGGGGTAGCCCCGGCGCCGGCGGGCACAGGACGTTTCGACGAGGCCGGCCTCGCCGGACCGATCGGCCGACGAGAATCGTGTAACATTCGAACGTGGTTCTCGCCTGAGGACTGCTGCCGCCCGACTCGAACGTCCACCTCGGAGACACCCGATGCGCCTTCTCTCCAGCCTTGCGACTACGATTGCACTGACCCTCGCCACCCTCGCGGCGCCCGCCGCCTCCCTCACGGTGACCGACGACGCCCACGGTTGGTGCGGCACCGACGGATACCACAGCCGGCTGGTCGAGGCCGAGGCCACGCATCGGTTCTTCGAGAAGCGAGCGAATCGTGCCGATCTCACGAAGGGTCTGCGAGCTTTGCGCAGCGCCCCAACTGCCCGCAAGGAAGGCGACATTGTGGTCATCGAAGACGATGGGACTCTGGTCGCCTCTCGGAACCTGTTCGATTTCGAAAACGAATCGGTCCTCTTCCTGAAGAAGAAAGGAGGCGTGCGAGCCAAGCCGAGCGGCGCGGGAATCAATCAAGACTTCGGCGATCGGATCGAAAACGCCGATTGGGGTGGCTGCACGACTATCGCTCCCGCCGACGACGATACCTTTCCGATCGATTTGCCTTTCAAGATGAAGTTCTACGGTACCAAGTACGATCGGGTCTTCGTCAACTCCGACGGCAACCTCACCTTCGAGGCGCCCGATTGCGCTTCCGAAGAGCGCAGCCTTCAGCGCGTGCTCAACGGCCCGCCGCGGATCACGGCATTCTACGGCGACCTCGACCCGAGTGTCGCTAGCGGGGAGGCGGGCGTATTCGTCAAGAGGCGCAGCCGCAACGTCCAGGTGACCTGGAACCGGGTGCCGCAGTTCGGAACCTCGAACATGAATACTTTCCAGGTAACCGTATTCAAGACCGGCAAGGTTCTAATGTCGTTCGGCGCTGTCGAGGCTGCAGGCTCGATCGTCGGGGTCTCGCCCGGTCGCGGCACATCGGCCGATTTGGTCGACTTCAGCGAGGATCTTCCGGTGGGAGCCACCACGGCGTCGATTCTCGAGCGCTACAGCCTCTCTAATCTGGTTGATGACTTCGGCGTCGTCCAGACATTCTTCAACAACTTCAAGGACGACTACGATCACGTCATCATCTGGCTCGACTTCTTCGCCAATCTCGGTGGCGCATTCGCCTACGAGATCAACATGAAGAACGACATCCAGGGAATCGGCCTGGGGAACTTCGACTTCAGCGACTTCGTCGGGAGCGAGGGCCGGCTCGAGAGCATGCTGCAAATGGGCGCCCTGGATTCGTATCCCGATGATCCCTACGACAAGTTTCTCGGGACCAACAGCACGCTGGACGTTCTCGGCCAGGAAGCGGGACACCGCTGGCTGGCGTTCGTCCGGCTGGCGCTCGACGGCGAGATGTCCACCGAACACCTCGGCCGCGCGCAATCGCACTGGAGCTTCTTCATGGATTCCGACGCGTCGGACATGGAGGGCAACGACATCGAAGACCTCGGGACCGGGCGGTTCTTTACGACCATAGGTGCGACCTCCCGTTTCAGCAGCCTGGATCAGTACATCATGGGGCTGATTCCGCCCGAGGACGTGGGGCCCCAGTTCTTCGTGCGCAACGCCGTCGGCGACGGCGTCAACGTGAACCCCTCCTCAGCGCCGAGGATCGGCGTCGATTTCGGGGGCGAGCGCGTGGACTTCTCGGTGAACGATGTGATCGCCATGGAAGGGGTGCGGGTTCCGTCCGCGGCGAACGCTCGCAAGACTTTCAAGATGGCCTTCGTTCTCGTGGCCGAGCAGGGGAGGCCCGCTCGCGCCGAGTCGATCGCCAAACTGAAGACGATCGCCAAGGAATGGGTGAAGTATTTCGCGGCGGCGACCGACGGCAACGGTAAGATCTCGATCAAGCTCAAGAAGAAAAAGCGCTAGCCCGGACACCGCCCCAGAGGATGCTGCGAGCGCGCCTGGGCGCGCGCTCGCAGCCTGTGGTTTTTGGCGTAGAATCAAAAGCCCTCGCACCACCCCCGAGATGATCCGAAATCGATGATCGAGCCGCTCGAACGAACAGCCTCCCTGCCTCACAGCGATGAGTCGGAGCGAGCGGTTCTGGGCGGAGTTCTGGTCGATCCCGGCGTTTTTCCGACGCTTTCCGGGCGTCTGACGCCGGAGGACTTCTTCGCCGAGCGCAACCGGGTCATCTACGACGCGATGCTCGGCGTGCAGGCGGCGGGGGAGCCGATCGACATGCGCACGCTCCAGGCGCAGCTCGAGCAGCGCAAGCAGCTCGAGAAGATCGGCGGACTTGCCTATCTGGCGAGCCTGGATCTCGAGCTGCCCGATCTCGGACGGCTCGACAGCTACATCGAAATCGTCAAGGAGCGCTCGGTGCGCCGCCGTTTGATCGCAGCCTGCGGCGACATCACCCGGGACTGCCTCGACGGCGGCCTGATCGCGCAGGAAGCCCTCGGCCGCGCCGAGCAGGCGATCCTGGGCCTCGGCGAGGACGCGATCCAGAAGGGATTCGTGCCGATCTCGAGAATCTTCAACGAGACCATCTCGGATCTCGAGGAACGGCCGACGTCGGGTCTGGTCGGCCTGGGCACGGGCTTCAACGATCTCGACGACATGACCAAGGGCCTGGCCGCGGGCAACCTGGTCATCGTGGCCGGTCGGCCCGGCATGGGCAAGACCAGCCTGGCTCTCAACATCGCCGAGCATGTCGCGATCCGCGAGAACAAGGCCGTGGGCGTGTTCTCGCTCGAGATGTCCAACCACGAGCTGGCGCTGCGCGTGATTTCGGCCGAGTCGGACGTTCCTTTCGGCCCGCTCCGCTCGGGGCACCTCTCGCAGCGCCAGTGGAACAAGGTGGTCGAGACGGTTCGCAGCACCTCTAACGCTCCGCTTTTCATCGACGACTCGGCCAGCCCGACCTTGCTGGAGATCGGCTCGAAAGCCCGAAGGCTCAAGGCCGAGCAGGATCTCGGCATGATTGTCGTGGACTACCTGCAGCTGATGCAGGCGGGCGGGCGATACGAGAACCGCAACCTCGAGATCTCGGCAATCACTCGTGGCTTGAAGCAGCTCGCCAAGGAGCTCGACATACCGGTCGTCGCGCTGTCTCAGCTGTCGCGCAACCCCGAGCGCAGGGGCAGCGATCGCCGGCCGCAGCTCGCCGATTTGCGCGAATCGGGGTCGATCGAGCAGGACGCCGATCTGGTCGCCTTCATCTACCGCGACGAGGTCTACCACGAAGACACCGAGGATCCGGGGATCGCCGAGATCATCATCGCCAAGCACCGCAACGGCGAGACCGGCACCATCCGACTGGTCTTTTTCGGCGAGAACACGCGATTCAGGAATCTGGCCAAACACTCCGACCGAGAGGCTCCGCCTCCCTTCTAGGCCCGGCTGCGGATTTCCTCTTCTTTCCGATCGCCGATGAGCGTTCTTCCCTTCGAGGGCTTCTTTCGTGAAGTCGGCCGGTTCGGTCGCATCCTCTGGCGGGTGCTCGCGTGGACGCCTCGGCCGCCGTACGATTTCCGCGAGCTGGGTCGCCAAATGGTCAGGGTCGGCGTCGACTCCTTGCCGGTGGTGATGCTGACCGCAATGTTCACCGGCATGGTGATGGCGCTGCAGACCTTTAACGTACTCGCACGGTTCGGCGCGGAGCGCTACGTCGGCTCGCTGGTCTCGCTGTCCATGGTGCGTGAGCTGGCGGCAGTCCTGAGCGGGCTGGTTCTCGCGGGACGCGCGGGCTCGGCGATGGGTGCCGAGCTGGGAACCATGCGCGTCACCGAGCAGATCGACGCCCTCGAGGTGATGGCGACCGACCCGGTCCACTACCTGGTGGTGCCGAGAGTGTGGGCGACCACGATCATGATGCCGCTGCTGGTGCTGCTCGCCGACGGCATGGGGATCTGGGGCGGCTACCTCGTCGCGGTCGTCTTGATGGGCGCGAATCCGGTAAGCCACATGGACAACACCTTCCGATTCATGGAGGTCAGCGATCTGACGTCGGGCCTGATCAAGGCGGCCGCGTTCGGCTTGCTGATCGCCGCAATCGGTTGCCAGCAGGGCCTCTACACCCGAGGCGGCGCCGAGGGCGTCGGCCGGGCGACCACCCGATCGGTGGTTCTGGCCAGCATCGCCATTCTGATCTCCGACTTTTTCCTCACCAAACTGCTGTTCTGAATTCGATGAGTCCCGAGAACAACATCGTCGAGCTTCGAGGGCTGCGCAAGGCCTTCGGCAAAAAGGTCATTCTCGATGGCCTCGACCTCGACGTGCCTCGAGGAGAATCCACCGTGATCATCGGTGGCTCCGGGACCGGAAAGAGCGTGCTTCTCAAGCACATGATCGGGCTGCTGCGGCCGGATGCGGGGAGCGTCAAGGTGGATGGAGTGGAGCTTTCGACGCTCGACAACCGGGAGCTGACCCGCTTTCGCTCCCGCTTCGGGATGGCGTTTCAGGAAGGCGCACTGTTCGACTCGATGACCGTGGCGAAGAATGTGGCCTTTCCGTTGGTGCGCCTGGGGCTGGGCTCCGAGAAAGAGCGCGCAAAGAGGGTAGAGGAGTGCCTCGCCCTGGTAAGGCTGGAGGACGCGGGGGCGAAACTGCCCTCGCAGCTCTCGGGAGGCATGCGGCGCCGGGTCGGCTTCGCCCGGGCGATCGCCCACCGACCCGAGGTTCTGCTCTTCGACGAGCCCACCACCGGCCTCGACCCGGTCACCAAAGACGTCATCGACGAGCTGATCGTCGAGCTGAAAGAAACCCTCGGAGCAACGGTCGTGACAATCACGCACGACATGGAAAGCGTATTCAAGATCGCCGACTGGATCGGCATGCTCCACGGCGGCGTCATCGTCGCCCGGGCCGCGCCTGGCGAGTTTCGATCTCTCACGGACCCGAGAGTCAGAGAGTTCCTGGGCCGGACCGTCGGAGCCCACCAGACCCACTAGGGAGAGAAGAGATGTCCAATACCGTCAAGATCGGAATCTTCGTCACAGCCGCGCTCGCGCTGCTGGGGTATTTCATCCTCAAGATCGAAGACCTGCGCCTGTTCTCCGGCGAGGGCGGCCGGGTCGAAGCGTCATTCGCGTCCGTGGCCGGTCTCGACGACAAGGCGGCGGTTCGGGTCGCGGGCGTGAGGGTCGGCCGCGTGGACGGCATCCGGCTGGCCGAGGACCGCGCCTTTGTGGCGCTGCTTCTGGAGAGTCCGGTGGAGCTTCGCGAGGGCGCGAGCGCCTCGATAGCCAACATGGGCCTTCTGGGCGACAAGTACGTCGAGCTCGATCCCGGACCCGGGGGCGCGCCGATTCTGGCCGAAGGAGCGGTTCTGCCGGGCACGATCCCGATCGGCGTAGACGAGGCCATGGAGCGTTTCAACAGCATCGGCGCGTCGCTCGACCGGGCACTCGAAGCGATGGATCCGGTCGAATCGGGCCGATCGGTCAAGAACCTCCTGGCCTCTCTCGAGGCCTCGACAGCCGCGATCCAGGCGATGGTCACCGCCAATCGCGACGAAATCGACGGTTCGATGCGCAACTTCGAGCGGTTCAGTGCGGTTCTGGCTGAAGAGCTGCCGAAGATCGCGCAGCAGACGACTCAGGTGATCGAGAAGTTCGAAGCGATTCTTGCCGAGAATCGGGGCGACGCGCGCCTCTCGATGGAGCGAATGGCGGCGGCGACCGAGACCCTCAAGAGATCCTTGGAAAACTTCGAGAAGGTGTCGGGGCAGATCGCCAGCGGCGAGGGCACGGTCGGCAAGCTCCTCAACGACGATGCGGCTCACGATTCTCTGGTCAACGCGCTCGCCAGCGTCGAGTCCGGCGTCGGCCAGCTCACCGACACCCTCGGAAGGGTCAAGCGCCTGGAACTCGAGCTGGGATTCGAAGGCTACTACCTCGACACTTTCGAGGATTCGCGCTCCGAGTTTTCTCTGAAGCTCGACCCCAAGAGCGGCAGCAAACGCTTCTACCAGGCCTCGTTGGTGGACGATCCGCGTGGAAGAGTGCGGATCGAGACTCGGGAGACCACCGAGACCGGTCCAAGCGGAGAAGCTGAGACCACCACGGTTCGGACCGTTCGTACCGACGACGACACGACGCTTACGGCCCAGGTGGGCTTCGGCCTGAGCCCAGAGACCCGATTCCGGGCGGGCCTGATCGAGTCCACAGCGGGCGCCGGGCTGGATTTCGACCTCTTCGACCGCCAGCTCCTGGTGTCGTTTGACGCTTTTGACTTCAGCCGCGAAGACGACTTGAGTCCGCGCCTGCGCCTCACCACGCGCTGGACCTTCAACCGCAAGGCGTACCTGGTCGGCGGGCTCGACGACTTCCTGGAGAGCGACCGCGACTCGTTCTTTCTGGGCGCCGGCATTCGCTGGTCGGACGACGATCTGAAGTACCTTTTGGGCTCGTTGCCGCGGACGAATTGAAGGGGGCGCGGTAGCGTCGAACCTCCGTGTGCGACGGTTCGGGGGACGTCGGGCACGGGGTTCCCGACGCTACGCCGTGATGGAACGGTCTTGCCCGCGGTAACGCCACACGGCCTTACAGCTCGGGGTCGCGGCCGGTGACGCGCCGAAAGGCCTCGAGGTATCGCTCGAGGGTGCCTCGGACGACGCTTGCGGGTAGGGGCGGTGGCTCGGACTCGTGATCCCAGCCGCTCTCGTCCAGCCAGTTGCGCACGTACTGCTTGTCGAACGAGACCGGCTCCCGGCCCGGCGTCCAGGCGCTGGCCTCCCAGAAGCGCGAGGAATCGGGCGTCAGGACCTCGTCGATCAGGAAAATCTCGTCATCGATCATCCCGAACTCGAACTTGGTGTCGGCCAGCAGCAGACCGGCGCTCTCGAGCACCCGAGTACCGGCGGCGAAGATCTCCAATGTGAGGTCGCGCAGCGAGGTCGCGAGTTCGTTCCCGACTCCCGCCGTCATGACCTCGAAGGAGACGTTCTCGTCGTGGCCGGTCTCGGCTTTGGTCGCGGGAGTGAAGATGGCCTCCGGGAGCCGATCCGCGCGGCGGAGGCCGGGTGGCAGCTTGACGCCGCAGACCTCGGCGGAGGCGGTGTACTCGCGAAAGCCGCTCCCGGCGAGATAGCCTCGCGCGACGCATTCGAACGGCACGACTCGGGCCTTCCTGACCAGGACGGATCGGCCCTCGAGGACCTCCCGATGTTCCGACAGCGCCGATGGGAAGTCCCTCGGGTCGGTCGCGAGGACGTGGTTCGGGACGCGCTCCTCAAAGCGTTCGAACCAGAAGTTGGTGAGTTGGTTGAGGATCTTTCCCTTGCCGGGGATCGCCGGGCTCAGGACGTGATCGTAGGCCGAGATCCGGTCGCAGGCGACGAGAAGAAGAGTCTCACCGAGGTCATAGATGTCACGGACCTTGCCGCGATGAGGCGGCTCGAGCCCCGCCAGATTGGTTTCGCGGACGGCTTGGTCAGCCGCGCCGTCGAGAGATTCCATGGCGCCTAGAGTACTTCAGACGGCCTCGGCTCGGGCATCGTGGAATGCGACGCCGATCGATAGACCGTGGCGAGGGCCTCGAGTAGGTCTGTGGAGTGCACCGGCTTGATCGAGGTCGACGACCACGATCCGGCATCGACGATCTCGAACACCCTGACGTCACCCAGCCCTTTGAGGCGAGCCGCACCGAGCTGTCGGAGACCGATCTCGACCGAGCCCTCCGAATCGTCCACGACGCACACGACGTAGGTGATGGCACGCGAGCGATAGGTGCCGCGGATTCGCACCAGATCTTCGCTGTTCGAGATCTCGGCCATAAACGCGCTGGTGGCTACAACGCCCTCGTTGAGCAGGACCCCCGAGGAGTTGATCGAAGCGTGAAAGGGGCCCCGGTCCCGGGGGTTGTCCTCTCGATAGGAACGCTGGGTGGTCACCGGCTCGAAGAACTTGTCCACGTCGGCGCTCGAGTAGCCCGATCCAACCAGGAGAGCCTTGGTGTCGTCCAGGTCGTGAGTCGACTTGCCGCTCACCAGGCGGGTCAGCTCGACGATGCCGTGGCCGAAGAATTCGTACTGGCGCTCCCGTCCGGTTCCGCGGATCGGCAGCAACCGGTAGGGCCCGTAGTTGAGGGCAATCCGCAGGCCGCGATCGAAGGGAAAATTGTCGCGCAGGGCGTCGCGATAAAACCGCTGCAGGCGCACGGCGGCCGCTAGCAGCAGGGTCGGGTGCCTCCCCGAGTAGAGGGCTCCGTCGCCGAGGTACTTCTCGAGCTGAAGCTTGTGGCCGCGAGCGAGCTTGTCGACCCGGCTCTGGAAGCTGAAGATCTGCCGGAAGGACCGGTCCTGCTGGACATCGCCCGAACGCCTGATCATCGACACCACGGCGGAGAAGTCGGTGATGTCGTAGACAAGACCGAAACGTCGGACCAGCGGGTCGACGACCCACGGGGACAGAAAGTCCATCGGCCGGGTCGTGTAGGAAAGCACCACGTCGTTGCTGGGCAGCCGGCGTCCGCGAAGCGTAGCCGCGGAGCACCGCAGTTCTCCGTCCCGTTCGCTGATCGGAATCACGAACCGCCGCAGCCCGGCCAGAAGCTCGAACTCCTTGAGCCGGTAGAGCAGCCGGTCCCAAAGATCGACCTGCGCCGGATCGAAGCCTCGCTTGGGGTTGTACCTGGGCCGGGTAGTGAGAAAGCGCAGGTAGCCGGGCCGAATCATGAGGTTCCAGGGATTGGAGAACTCTTCCAGGCCGAGGAAGCTCCGAATGAGGCCGCGAAGCTCGGGGTCGCTGCTGAGTTGATCCGTGTGCCAAGCGGAAAGCGACTCGAAGCGGCCCCTGAAGTCGCCGGGATCCACCCCCAGGTGACCGTGCAAATAGTCGCTCAGCTCACCCATGTCGGGGCTGATGTGGTCCTCCGTGAACACCAGCACGTTGTCGCGCATCCGCTCGAGGACATGCGGAAAGAGATCCTGCTCCGGCTCGTCGAGCTCGTCGGCGACTTGCTGAGCGATCTCGTAGGTCTCTTCGAGGATCCGGTCGAGGAACCGGCTGAAGATGTGATACTTGATCTGGGAGCCGTACTTTCTGGCGACCTTGGCGTCGATCTCGCGCAACCGGCGGGGAACCTCCTTCAAGACCCGCGAGATCGCGATCGAGTGGTAGAGCCAGAAGATGCTCTGATAGCCGCGGCCAAAGCTCGAGCGAATCGAGTTGAACAGGGCCTGGCGAAGCAGCTCTCGGTAGCCTTCCCAGGCGACCTTGCGCTGCCGCAGGCTCGGCTGCTCTCCCTTGGCGAGTCCGGCCTCGAGCTCCATCTCCGAGCGCATCGTCCCTTCGAGCTCCGAGCGGAGCTCTGCCGTCGCGCGATTGTGGAGCACGGGGAATCCGAGCACCGGAGTGGCTTCCTCGTCTTCGAGAAAGATTCGCTGGGGAAACGGCAGCTCCGCCGCGGGGTTCTCGCCGAGGAGCAGCCGAAAGTCGGCGTCGCCGGGCAGCAGAAAGGTCCGGCTGGCGAGAAACAGGCGCTCGAGTTGGGTAGTGCTCATTTGCTTTGTTGATCGAACTTTATAACGGCGCGCGCGGCCCGGCTGCTAGACTTCCCCGATTCAACAGGGAGGTAGCGCACTCGATGGCCAAGACAATCACGGTTCGACTGGTGGGCAAGGAGGTCAAACGAGCCGATTTCTTCGCCGTCCCCTGCTTCGAGCGGACCCCGCCGGATACCTCGAACCTGCCTCCTCGAGTCGCCCGCGCAGCCCGCAGCGCCGCCGTTCGGCGGGGTTTCACCGGCCGGCCCGGCCAGACATCTCACACTCGGGGCGCCGCTCCCGACGCTCCGACAGTGGTCCTTTTCGGCATGGGCAAGGCCCGGCTCTACGGCCGATCGGGGCTGCACAAGTACCTCAACCGTGCGGTCGCCGAGGCCGCCCGCGGCGGCTTCAGGACGCCGGTCGTGCGCCTGCCCGACCACGAAGCCAGCTACGGGACCGACTCGGCCGAGAGCGCCGTTCGCCGCCTGGCCTTGAGCCGGTACCGGTTCGACGAGTTTCGTAAGCCCGGGCGGCACCCGGTCGGCTTCAGGCAGGTCCGGATCGCCGTGGCGGCCGAGGCGGAAGAGGCGTTTCGAGCGGTCTCGACGCGAGCGCAGATCACGGCCGAAGGGGTCGCCACCACCCGCGACCTCGCCAACACGCCTCCCAACGAGGCCTACCCGGAAGCGATGGCCGAGCGCGCGGTACAGATCGCCAAGGCCCGCGGAATTCAGGCCACGATCATGGGTCCCAAGGAGATGGAGCGCAAGGGCATGGGAGGGATTCTCGCGGTCGGCCGCGGGTCGCGGAAGGGCCCGCGCATGGTCACGCTCGAGTGGGGCGACGGCAAGGAGCGAATCTCACTGGTGGGCAAGGGAGTGACTTTCGATACCGGCGGGATCTCCATCAAGCCCTCCCCGGCAATGGACGAGATGAAATTCGACAAGTCGGGCGCATGCACGGTGATGGGGATCGCCTCCGCCGCGGCGGCGCTCGATCTGCCGTACCGGTTCCGCGCGTACCTGCCGTTCGCCGAGAACATGCCCGACGGCGACGCCTACCGACCCGGTGACATCGTGCGCTGCTACAACGACAAGACCGTCGAGATCCTGAACACCGATGCCGAGGGCAGAATGCTCTTGGCCGACGCTCTCGCGCTTGCCTTCGAGGACGGCGCGGATTGCATCATCGACTATGCCACCCTGACCGGAGCCTGCGTCGTGGCCCTGGGCTCCTCGGGCGCGGGTCTCTTCAGCTTCGACGACGGCCTCGCGGCTCAGCTGCTCGCCGCCGCCGAGGGCGCAGGGGAGAATCTCTGGCGGTTGCCGCTGTGGCGGGAATTCCGAGAGGAGATGAAGGGCGCTCACGCGGATTTGCGCAACACCGGTTCCCGCTGGGGAGGAGCCTCCACGGCCGCCGCCTTTCTTTCGTACTTCGTCGGCAGGCGAGGCTGGGCGCACCTCGACATCGCGGGGCCCGCGTACGTCGGTCGCGGCGACAAGGGCACGTTCGGGGCCACCGGCTACGGCGTGGCGCTGACCATCGCCTGGCTCCACAACCGTGCCCTCTGACGCGGTAGCCCAGAGTGATCGGGGCGTTTCACCGAGCGCTGTCGCAGAGCGCCTGCTTGCCGTTCGGGGGTTGACCGTCGGGTTTCCGGCCGGGGCTGGCACCGCGGTGGTCGTACGGGGGATTTCGTTCGAAGTCGGCGCGAGCGAGTTCGTCGGCCTGGTGGGCGAATCGGGCTCGGGCAAGACCCTGACCGCGCTCGCGCTCCTTCGGTTGGTTCCGCGGCCGGGCCGGATTACGGCTGGGAGCGTCCTTCTGGACGGGCGTGATCTGCTCTCCCTGAGCCGCAAGGAGATGAGCGGCATCCGAGGCCGGCGAATCGGGATGGTCTTCCAGGAGCCCATGACCGCGCTCAATCCGGTCTTTACCGTCGGATCTCAGATCGCCGAGGCTGTTCGGGCACACAGCGGGCTGTCGAAAAGGCAGGCCCGAGCGCGCGCCGAGAACCTGCTTGAGCTGGTCGCCATGCCCGAACCGCGGCGGCGTCTCGAGGACTACCCGGACCACCTCTCGGGAGGCCAACGTCAGCGCGTGATGATCGCCATGGCACTGGCCTCGGAGCCCGATCTGCTGCTCGCCGACGAGCCGACTACCGCGCTCGACGTCACCGTCAAGGCGCAGATCCTGGAGCTGCTGGAGAAGCTGCGCCAGGAGCTCGGTCTAGCGGTCCTGTTGATTACCCACGACCTTGCCGTGGTCGCCGAAACCTGCGATCGGGTAGTGGTCATGTACGCGGGCGACGTCGTCGAGGAGGCCGATGCAACGAGTCTCTTCGAGTCGCCCGCACACCCCTACACCCGGGCCCTGCTGTCGGCGTTGCCACGTCTCGCCGGGTCGGGTACCAAGTGCCGGCGGCTGGCGACGATCCCCGGCCAGATTCCCGAGGCCGCCGACCGGCCCCCGGGCTGTTCGTTTCACCCTCGCTGCGCTGACGTGATGGAGAGGTGCCGGCACGAACCGCCGGCGGAGTATCCAGCCCCTAACGGCCGGGTGGTACGTTGCTTTCTGTACGACGAGGGCCGTCGGTGACTGGATCGCAGGCCGGCTCGACCAGGAGTGTGCCGCTCGTCCAGACGCGCGATCTGCGCAAGTCGTTCCGAGTCAAGCGGGGGTTGATGCAACGCACGGTCGGACATGTCCACGCGGTGCACGGGGTCGATCTCGAGATCGGCGCGGGCGAAGGCTATGCGCTGGTCGGGGAGTCGGGAAGCGGCAAGACCACCCTGGGTCGATGTCTGCTCCGCCTGATCGAGCCAGACTCTGGGAGCATCCGGTTCAAAGGTGAAGAGTTGACCGATATGGGAGAACGCGCTCTGCGCCGAAAGCGCCGCTCCTTTCAGATGGTCTTTCAGGACCCGGACGGCTCTCTGAATCCTCGGATGCGGGTCGGTGCCCTGCTGGCCGAGCCTCTGGCTATTCACCGGATCGTCGAGAAGAGGGATCGCGGGAAGGAAGTGGAGCGGTTGCTCGAGATCGTCGGCCTTCCAGTGAAGGCGAAGGACCGATTCCCGGATGAGTTCTCGGGCGGCCAGCGCCAGCGCATCGGCATTGCCCGCGCGCTTGCGACCCGGCCCGAGTTTCTGGTCGCGGACGAGCCCGTCTCGGCCTTGGATGTTTCGGTGCAGGCTCAGATCGTCAACCTGCTCCGGGATCTCCAGGATCGCTTCGAGTTGGCGATGCTCCTCATCGCACACGACCTCACGGTCGTGGCCGAAACCTCGGATCGGGTGGGCGTCATGTACCTCGGTAGCCTGGTGGAGGAAGGACCCACGGCAGGCGTATTCGGAGCCCCTCAGCATCCCTACACCGTGAGCCTGCTGTCGGCGGTACCGGTACCCGAGCCCAGAACCGGCCGCCGGCGCGTCATCCTTCCCGGGGAGCCGCCCAGCTCTATGGATCCCCCGCCGGGCTGTCCGTTTCATCCACGATGTCCGATCGCGGTCGCTCAATGCAGCTCGGAACGTCCCGGTCTGGCATGGACATCGGCGGGCCATTTTGCGGCCTGCCACTTCCCGGGCGACCTCGCCCCGTAGGGTGGTGCCTGCTGGAACTTTTTGACACATACTACGTAGGACAACTTGAGGAGCGGGCGGCCGTCCGTTACCTCCCGAAACGAGATTTCCTGACCCAGGAGAAGAGGAGCGAAGGGATGCATCACCTCAATCGTCAGACCCTTACCGGCGGGCGGCTAGCCGGTTTTTTGTCGCTCGGCTTGCTGCTGTGCGCGGCGGCCACGCCGAGCCATGCGGTCTCGGTGACCACTGACCTGTCGATGGCGGCGGGGCCGCCGGATCTGCGCATCGACAACGGGCGAGTCCTCCTGAGCCTGGAAGAGGCGCGCGAGATCGCGCTCCAGCGCAACCTTTCTCTGGTCGTCGAGCGGTACCGCTCCGAGGAGTCGGAGCTTTCGCTCTGGCAGAGCGAGGGGATCTACGACCCCAACTTGACCGCCGACCTCAGCACCTTTGACGAAACCTCGCCCTCGGCCTCGAATCTGGACGGCGCCGACATCCAGACCACCGAAGGCCAGAACTGGAACTTCGGGGTCAGCAGACTGTTCCCGGTCGGCGGGACCGGCAGCGTGGTCTTCAACAATCGCCGCCTGCTCTCGAACTCCACGTTTGCGACCCTGAATCCCAGCTACCGCGCGGATTTCGATCTGACCTACCAACAGCCCTTGCTGCGCGACCGCGGCAAGATGAACACCAACCGAGTGATTCGGATCGCCCGCACCAACTTCGACATCAGCCGGGAGAACTTCGAGTCTCAGGTGGTTGCGACGCTGCAAAGCGTCGAGGACGCCTACTGGAATCTGGTCGAGGCCCAGGCGCAGCTCGAGGTGGCCAAGGAGAGCCTGGGGCTGGCCAAGCAGCTTCACGAGCAGAATCGGATCCGGGTCGAAGTCGGCACCCTGGCGCCTCTGGAGCTGGTGCAGAGCGAGGCCGGCATCGCGACCCGCGATGAGCAGATCATTCGAGCCAGCGGGCTCGTTGGCGACTCCGAAGACGTCCTGCGCCAGCTCATGAACCTCGACGATCCGTCGCTCTGGGAGCTGGATCTCGTGCTCGAGACCGAAGCGGAGCGAGATGAGGTGGCGATCGACGTCATCGACTCGATCGCCACGGCGATGAGCGAGCGCCCGGAGCTGCGCAGCAAGAGGCTGTCGCAGGGCAACCTCGATGCCGACATCGGATACTTTCGCAATCAGAAGCTACCGCGCGTGGATGTCGCGGTCACCTACGGAGTCAATGGCCTCGGCGGTGATCTGACTGAGAGGGACTTTTTCACCGGCGAGATCCTTCGTGAGCTGCCCGGCAGCTACCAGGACGCGCTGGATCAGCTCTCCGGAGGCGACTTCGAGGGTTGGAGCGCCGGCGTGAGCGTCGTCTACCCGATCTTCAATCGCACGGCGAAGGCCCGAATGGCTCTGGCCGAGACCGGCTTCGAGCGCGGTCAGGTCGAGCTCGCCGACCTCGAGCTGGCGGTCGCCACCGAAGTGCGCCGCATCGCCCGCTTCGTCGATACTGCCCGCCAGGCTCTCGCGTCGGCGCGCGTATCGCGGCGCCTCGAGGAGAAGAACCTCGAGGCGGAGCAGAAGCGCTACCAGAACGGCATGTCCACGAGCTTCCAGGTGCTTCAGATCCAAGAGGATCTGACCGAAGCCCGGAGTCGTGAGGTCGCGGCCATCACCGGCTACCGCAAGGCGCTCGTGCAGTATTATCGAGCCATCGGTCGGTTGACGGAAGAAAGCGGCGTCGAGATCTCCGAGCCCGCATCCTAGGCCGGCCTCGAAAGGGGGTTTCGATGGAACAGTCGGGTTTCGGCCGGCTCGTGGGCGTGCTCACGTCACCGGGGAAGACCTTCAAGGCGATCGCCGAGCAGCCCACCTGGGCCGTGGCGCTGCTCGTCCTGATCGGCTTGGGGCTGGTCGTGGGCATCATGATGAACGGCAAGATGGACTGGGCGGAGATCACTCGCGAGTCCATGGAGGCGCGCGGTCAGGAGGTTCCCGAAGACCAGATGGAGGGGATCATCGACTTCCAGGAGAAGTTCGGCCCGATGATGATGATCGGCGGTAGCCTGCTTGGAACGCCGGCGGTCTACCTGCTGCTGGCGCTGGTCTTCATGGTCCTGTTCAAGATGCTCGGAGGGGAGCTCGGTTTTCTGCCCAGCTTTTCCGTCCTGCTTCACGGGATGATGCCGAGGGCGGTGCTGGCGCTGCTTTCGATTCCGGTGGTGCTGAGCAAGGACGAGCTCGGCTTCGAGGAGCTCAAGGACAGTTCGGTTCTGGTGTCCAATCTGGCCGCGTTCGCGCCGGAGGATGCCGGCCCCGGCCTGATCGCCCTCCTGTCGAGCATCGACCTGTTCTCGATCTGGACCGTAGTGCTCCTGGTGATCGGCTATTCGAGCGTCGCCCGTGTCTCGAGAGGCGCCGCAGCCGCCGGTGTCGTCGGCCTCTGGGCCGTCTACGTCGTGGGCAAGGTGGGCCTGTCCGCCCTGGGCTCCTAACCGAATCACGCGGCACCGTTCGGGAGGAGTAAGAATGAAGCGGATCTTGATCGGTGTGGTGGTGGTGCTCGTCCTGGGCGGAATCGTTTTTGCGAGCCTCAAGTCCAAGGGCGGCAAGAAGGGGACTCGGGTCTACGCCGCCGAGGTCGAGCGGCGCGACATCACTCGGCTGGTCAAGGCGAGCGGTGTGATCGATCCACGGGTCAAGGTCAATATCTCGGCGCACGTGATCGGCAAGATCGAGAAGCTGTATGTGGAGGAGGGAGACGAGATCGGCGCCGGCGAGCCGTTTCTGGAGTTGGAAAGGGAAGCGTTCGTGGCCGCGCGCGACTCGGCCGCGGCTCAGCTCGCGATCGCCAAGTCGCAGTCGCGCCAGGCCGACATCAACCTGCGCGACGCGGAGCTGAAGCTGGTTCGTATGCGCCGGTTGACGGAAGAGCAGATCGCTTCCGCGGAGCAGCTGGAGCAGGCCGAGCTGCAGTACAACTCGAGGGAGCTCGGCGTGGAGCAGGCGCGCGAGTCGGTCCTCCAGTCCAAGGCGGCTCTCGACAAGGCCGTGGACGACCTCTCGAAGGTCACCATCTTCGCGCCGCTCTCCGGCCGGGTGATCGAGCTCAACGCCGAGCAGGGGGAGATCGTCGTTTCGGGCACCATGAACAACCCCGCCTCGGTGATCGGAACCATCGCCGACCTCTCCGAGATCCTCGCCGAAGTCGAGGTCGATGAGACCGAGGTGGCCTATCTCGAGCTCGGCCAGACGGCCGCTCTCAAAGTGGATGCCCTTCCGGACAACGCCTACTCGGGCGGGGTCGTCGAGATCGGCAGCAGCGGGTACGAGAAACCCTCGCAACCGGACGTCACGTTCTTCAAGGTGAAGGTCCTCTTCGACGCTCCCGACGAGGCCTTGCGGCCCGGAATGTCGGTGCGGGCGGAGATCGAGACGGCCAAGAAGGAGGGCGTGCTCGCGATTCCGATTCAGGCGGTGGTCGATCGACCGCCGCTCGGCGACGACGGCGAACCGATCGAGGGAGAGGAGGAAGTCGCGGTGGTGTTCGTGGTTTCCGACGACGACGAGTCGGTCGCCCAGGTGCGAGTCGCGACCGGTCTCACCGATCCCACCCACACCGAAGTGCTGACCGGCCTGGAAGAAGGGCAGCAAGTGGTGACCGGACCGTATCGGGCGCTCAAGGATATCGAGCACGGCGATGCGATCCGCCTCCAGGACCAGAACGACGACGAAGAAGAGGCCGACTGATTCCGATGGCGCTCATCCAGCTCGACAACGTCAGCAAGATCTACGAGATGGGCGGCGAGGAGATCCGCGCGCTGGACGGTCTCGATCTGGCGGTCGAGCGGGGGGAGTACGTCGCGATCATGGGCGCTTCGGGAAGCGGCAAGTCGACGCTCATGAACGTCGTCGGCTGCCTCGATCGCCCCTCGTTGGGCTCGTATCACTTGAACGAAACGGCGGTCGAGGGGCTCAACGACGACGAGCTCGCCGAGATTCGCAACCGCGAGATCGGATTCGTCTTTCAGACCTTCAACTTGCTCGCTCGCACGACCGCCCTGCACAATGTCGAGCTTCCCTTGGTGTACTCGGGCGCCAACCGCAGAGAGCGCCGCGAGCGCGCGATGGAAGCGCTTCGCCGGGTCGGTCTCGAGGACCGCGTGTCCCACGACCCGAGCGAGCTGTCCGGCGGTCAGAGGCAGCGGGTGGCGGTCGCCAGGGCCCTGGTCAATCGGCCGTCGATTCTTCTGGCCGACGAGCCCACCGGCAACCTCGACAGCTCGACGTCGGAAGAGATCATGGCTCTCTTCGACGAGCTCCACAGCGGCGGGAACACGGTGATTTTGGTCACCCACGAGCCGGACATCGCCGCACACGCCGCGCGTGAGGTCACCCTGCGCGACGGCAAGGTTCTCGAGGATCGACCCACTCGCGAGGTGGCGTGACCGATGGTCTTCTCCGAGAACTTCCGCATCGCGTTTCGCGCGCTCTGGGCCAACAAGATGCGCTCGTTGCTGACGACCCTGGGCATCATCATCGGGGTGGCCGCGGTGATCGCTGTAGTCTCGATCGTTCAGGGGCTTCAGTTCCAGATCACCTCACAGCTCCAGGGGGTCGGTGCGACCTTCATCGCGGTCAACCCAAGGCTCGACAACCGCGGTGGGGGGATCTTCGTGGGCAAGCAGGTCAAGCTCACCTGGGAAGACGGCCAGGCTCTGCAGAACCAGGTTCCCGGCATCGCGATGATCACCCCGCTCATCCTGGGCGGCAACCAGGTCAAGTACCGGGATCGCCAGCACTCGACGACCGTTTTCGGCGTCAACAACGACTGGCCCGAGGTCGCCAATCACACCGTGGAGCGAGGTCGGTTTCTTTCCCGGATCGACCTCGAGCAGCGGCGAAAGGTCGCGGTGATCGGCGCGAAGATCATCGAGGAGCTGCGCCTGGGCGAGGATCCGATGGGCACCGAGATCTACATCGGCAACATCCCGGTCACCGTCGTCGGCGTGATGGAGGAGCGCGGGCAGTCCCTGGGCTTCGACAACGACGATCTGGTCTTCATCCCTGTCGACACTTCTCTGATGCTGTTCGGGCGCCGGGCCGCCGACAAGACCCTTCTCCGGCTGCAGGCCGAAAGCCCCAAGGTAGTCGAGCAGGTCAAGGAAGGCATCACCCAGGTCCTGCGCACCCGGCACAAGCTCGAGGAGGACGAGCCGGATGATTTCCAGGTCATCCTCCAGGACGAGTTCTTGGACACGGTTTCGAGCATCCTGGGCAGCGTCACCGCGGTGGTGGGAGCCGTGGTGGGAGTGGCGCTCCTGGTCGGCGGTATCGGCATCATGAACATCATGCTGGTGTCGGTGACCGAGCGAACCCGTGAGATCGGCATCCGCAAGTCGGTCGGCGCCCGCCGCCAGGACATCCTGATCCAGTTCCTGATCGAGGCGATCAGCCTGTCGCTGGTGGGAGGAGGCATCGGGCTCGCCCTGGGGTACGGCATCGGGGTGATCGTCGCCGGGGTGCTTCCCGGCGACTGGCCGCCGGCGCACGTGCCGCTTTGGGCGGTGGCGGTGTCTTTCGGGTTCTCGACCCTGGTCGGGGTCTTTTTCGGGATCTATCCGGCGGGCAAAGCGGCCGCGCTCGACCCGATCGACGCGCTGCGCTACGAGTAGGGTGGTGGGTTGCGGGACGGCAGGCCCCCGCGGTCCAGGGGCCGCCGAGGGCTGGCCGCCGCAAAGACGCTAGACTCCCGCCGGTGAATGCGCGCGTGCTCTTGTCCCGGCTGGTGATCGCTTCCTGGCTCGGCTTGGTCCTGCTCTGGCTGGTTCAGATCTTCGGTGGCCTTTCTGTGCACGGCGTGGCGCGCGCGCTGACCGTGGCGGCCCTGGCTCTGACCGCCGTGCATTCCGTTCTGTGGCTCACCCGGCTGTTGCGCGCACCCGCGAGCCCCGAGCGCAGCAAGAAACTCGTCTTGACGGCTCTTCTCGCCATCGCCTTCGTGGTTCGCTTCGCCGGCCTCGACTTCGAGCTTCTGGACGCCCCGATCGGGGACGAGGGCGTGTTCCACAAGGTCTCCCAGCAGATCAACGGCGGCGATCCCTACCCGAGGACCTTCAACTACGGACACCTCCTGTACTACCTCGGCGCCCTGGCGATCTGGTTCTACGACCTCTTTCCCAGCGGCGTGACCCGGCTCTTGGAGGTCTTCTACACGACCTACGAGGGCTACGGCGTGCAGCGAATCCTGCTCAAGGCCGTCAACGCCAGCCTGGCCGCGCTCACGGCCGGAGCGGTCTTCGGCGCGGCCACTCGGGTGCTCGCGTCCGGCCGGGTCCTCGAAGATCGGGTGAATGGCCAGGGGGAGACCGCAGAGCTTCTCGCGGGCACACTCGCGGGGCTTCTCATCGCCTTCTCGCCGCTCTACAACAGCATCGCCCATCAGCTCATCGCGGACGTACCGGCTGCGGCATTCGCCGCTTTCTGCATCTACTTCCTGGCCCGCCTGTTGCGCCGGGAGTCACTGCGTGACTACCTTCTCGCCGGAGCCGCCTCCGGGCTGGCCGCGGCGGGCAAGTACCCCGGTGGAGTCGTGGTCATCGGGATCTTCGCGATCTGGTTGAGTTGGCGAATCCGGGAACGCAACTGGTCGTGGAGCCTCCTGTGGGCGGCGCTGGCATCGGTGGGCTCTCTGGTGGCGGTGATGCCCGCGCTCTTCAAGTATCCGCACGTGGCCTTCGGCGGGGAAGGGCTGGACATCTTCTTCGGGTTCAGACAGTACGCCTACGGCGGTTGGATCGGCGTGCAGCCCGAGAGCAACCTGGTCTGGTACGGCCGGGCGCTGCTTTCCAGTTTCGGCTGGCCGGCGATCGGCCTGGGCCTCGCCGGCGTGGCGTTGGCCGGTTCGGAGGCGCGCCGGCGGTGGCTCTGGATGGCCGTCTTTC
Organism: Thermoanaerobaculia bacterium; assembly: GCA_945787635.1. Taxonomy (GTDB): domain Bacteria; phylum Acidobacteriota; class Thermoanaerobaculia; order Multivoradales; family JAHEKO01; genus CALZIK01. The sequence continues at coordinate 54,205 of CALZIK010000067.1, forward strand.
CGGTGGCCTACCTGACGCTCATTTTCTCGATGAGCATGGTCGTGCATCGTAACCTCCAGGTGGCGCTGCCGGGAGTCGCGGTGGTTGTGGGGGCTGGTCTGGCGGTGGTGCTCGCGTCGATCGCGAGGCGAGGTCGGCTCTGGGCCTGGATCGTCGCGCTCGTCGCTCTCGCCCTGCCGATCTGGCGAACGTTGGCCTGGGACTTCAGCCAGATGCGGCCGGGAACCAGACAGCTCGCCAGGGCCTGGATCGAGGAGCACGTGCCCGAGGGCGCTTCGATCATCCGCGAGCGCTACTCACCGAAACTCGATCCGGAGCGCTACGCCTTCATCTCCCACCGGTTCGCCGCGTGGCAGGATCCCGGGGAGATGCGGACGGGCGAATGGGACTACCTCGTTCTGGCGAAGCCCGCGTACGCCCGGTTCGTCGAATCCGAAGAGTTCCGGCGGGAGCACCAAAAGGAATACAAGCGTCGCTACGAAGAGATGCTCGGCTGGGAGAAGGTGGCCGGCTTCGAGCCCTCGGTGACGCGTGCGGGCCCCGAGCTTTCGATCTTCGCGCTCGAGCCGGATCCGGTCGTCTATCGCACGGAGCGCGTCTTCTCGGCGGCGGACTCGACCTTCATCTCTCACCCGGACCTACGCCGGGACGGTCCGAAGGCGCCGCTCCAGTACACCCGCCGCTGGCAGTTCGCGGTCTTCAAGGACTACCTGGCCGCGGGCACCTATCGCGTGGAGTTGGATGCGAGGCCAGAGCCCCCCGAGGGCTACCTATACGTGGTCGATCGGCGCAACCGGGAGGTCGGGACCTACGATCTTCGCGAGGACTTCGTGATCGAGCTGCCGGCCGACGAGAAGTACCTCGTGCGGATCTTCCTTCCTCCGCCGACCCGGCTGCACGGTTTCCGGATCGCTGCCGACGGCACGCCTCGAGAGAACTAGACCGGGCGGTCGGCCTCGGGATCCCGACTAGCCGCCGGAGCGTGGCGGCGGCGATTCCCCGTGCACTCTCGGAGGACCTCCCCCTCCGGCCTCGATCGAGAACGTGACGTGAATCACGCCGGACTCGACGTTGCGCCGGATGTCGAAACCGCTGTGGAAGAAGACCTCCATCATCTTGAAGTTCTCGCCCAGGACTTCTCCGGTGAACTCCTTGATCCCGGCGGCGCGGGCGACGTCGGCGAGGTGGTAGAGCAGCTGGGTCCCGATGCCGCGATTCTGGTGCCGGTCGACGACCGCGAAAGCGGCCTCCGCCCGAAGAGGCTCGGTACCCCGCTCGACGACATAGCGAGCCACGCCGGCGCCTTCTCCCGCTTCCGGGGGTCCGAGAATCGCGACCAGAGCCACGTGATCGACGAAATCGATCTCGGTCAGGTAGGCGAGGTCCCCGTCGGTGAGCTTCTCCTTCAGCTCGAAGAACCGGTAGTAGATGGTTTCTTTGCTCAGGGTGGCAAACGCGTCGCGCATGTGGCGCTTGTCCTCGGGGCGGATCGCTCTGACGGTGAACGGCTCGCCGTCCCGGGTGACGCCCTGCGCCTCGTAGCTGGCTGCCGGTGAGCTCATCTCGCTGGGATCTTACGGCACCTCTCGCCACTCCCGACCGGATGCGCCCGCCCTGACCGGTCGAGTAGACTGCGCCCTGACCAAGAGACCCGTACGAAGAGGAGGATGGATGGCGGATTCGCAACCCCGAAGAAGCATCGGACTCGCCCTGGCGGTGGGAGTCGCCGCACTGGTCGGTGGACTCTGGCTGCTCCTGAATGCCCAGGGCGTGGGCGTGCCGCCATTCAAGGACCTCTGGCCGATCCTGCTGCTTCTGGCTGGAGTGGCTTTTCTGGTGGACTACTTCGGCTTCGGAAAGGCGCCTCGCTCGGCCGGCTGGGCGGTCGCCTGGATCGGCTTTGGAGTGCTCGCCTTCGCCCTGACGTTGAACTACACCAGCTGGAAGAAGATCCTCGACTGGCTGCCGAGCTTTCCGATGATCCTCGGGCTCTCGTTCATCACTGCCTGGATCGCGGGCAAAAGGCAGAGCGCCAACCTCATGGTCGCCGGCGCAGTTCTCGCGGGACTCGGACTGATGGGCTACGCGGCGCGGTTCGATTTTTTGAAAAAGATCCTGCCCTCGGCGCAGGTCTTCTGGGCGGTCCTGCTGGTGGCCGGCGGGATCTTTCTCGTCTGGCGTGCCGTCAGGCAGTCGCGGGCGTGAAGCAACCGGTCTCAGAGAGGAGAAGGTCATGAGCAGAACCTGGATTCTTGTTCTTGCAGTGCTCGCGCTCGGTGTGATTGCGACCCTGCCGCTCCCCGCGACCGAGTGGTTCTAGGCGGGACCGCGCGACGTCGCGGGTGGGCGGCGCTCAGGGTCTCGAGCTGCCTTGCGCTTCTGGCCTGCGGAACGCAACCGAGGCTGGTTATCGATCTGGGTCCGGCCACCGGGAGCGAGGGTTCCGTGGCTGTTGACGGGCTCTCCCCCGAGGCGGTGAGGCGGCTGGCGGGTCGCGAGCCCGGTCCCGGCGAGTGGGAACGGGTCTTGAGCGTTCGAACCGAGGGCGAGCGGGGCGCCGTTGCGATCGTCTTTCCCGAGCCCCTCGATCAGGCGCTTCTCGCTCGGATGCTCACCGTGGTCGATTCGGCCGGCGGGCACGTCGATGGAACGGTCGAGGTCTCTCTCGCCGAGACGCGCTGGAGCTTTCGCCCCGAGGAGGCGTGCGCCGACGGCGAGCACAGGGTACGCGTGGACGCCCAGTTGGAGGACCTCGCCGGGAACCGGATCGGCCGGGTCTTCGACTCGCCCTCGAGCGAGCCGCCGTCCGCCGACACGCCTTTCGAGCCGGTGCTCGAGATTCCGTTCGTTCCCGGAGCCTGTTAGCCTGGCTTCGATGCCGGTCCTTCGCTTCGCGGACCTGACCTGGGAGGAGGTCGAGCGCCTCGAGGGCGATTCGATCGCGGTGCTTCCGACCGGCGCGATCGAGGCCCACGGCCCCCACCTACCGCTCTCGACCGACGAGATCATTGCCGTCGCGATGGCCGAAGACGGGGCCCGGCGCCTCGCGGAGACAGGAAGCAGCGTGGCGCTTCTGCCGCCGCTCGTCTACTCGGCCGCGCCCTTCGCGGCGGGTTTCCCCGGCACGCTTTCGATCCGGCCCGAGACGGTGGCCAATCTCGTGGTGGACATCGGAACCTCGATCGCCCGGGCGGGGATCAAGCGGCTTGCGATCGCCAACGCCCACCTCGACCCGGCTCATCTGGGAGCTCTTCATCGGGCCGCCGGCCGCCTCCGCGACGCCGGCCAGGTCGTGGCGTTTCCGGATCTGACGAGAAAGCCCTGGGCCTCGAGGCTGACCGACGAGTTCAAGTCGGGGGCCTGCCACGCGGGGCGCTTCGAGGGCTCGGTTTTGATGGCCGCGCGTCCCGACGCAGTCCGGGAGTCGATCCGGCGCGAGCTCGCCCCGAACCCGGCGTCGCTTTCGGTCGCGATCGGCGCCGGCCACGAATCGTTCGAGGCGGCGGGGGGGCCCAGAGCCTACTTCGGCGACCCGGCCGCGGCGAGCGCCGAGGAAGGGAGGGCGACCATCGCGGCGCTCGGGAGGATCCTCGCCGACGCGGTCAGGGCGCAGATCGACTGAGGCGCGCTTGACCTTCCTGGGCGGTCCCCTCTAACGTGGCGGCGTGATTCTCCAAGGCAAGGGCGTCGTGATCACCGGGGGCGGTCGCGGTATCGGTGCGGCGGTGGCCGCGGCGCTCTCGGCGGAGGG
>CALZIK010000068.1 GCA_945787635.1 Thermoanaerobaculia bacterium
GCCGGCCGTGTGCCACCTGGGAGCGAGCGAACAGCCACGTCGTCGAGGCGCGAGCCCCAGGAGGCCCACGGCCGGCTCCGGTGTACAATGCCGCCTTCGACCGGGAGAGGTGCCGGAGTGGTCGAACGGACCTGCTTGCTAAGCAGGCGACCGGGGTAACCTGGTCCGGGGGTTCGAATCCCCCCCTCTCCGCCAGTTCTCGCGCTCCTTGAACCCGTCGTTGACGACGACCCAGAAGAGAGACCCTCGCCATGGCTTCACCCCGCATCGTTTCGAGTTGGATCCTGATCGTCGTTCTCGCGCTGTTGTTCGTCGGAGCGGCCCTCGGCAAGTTGACCGGCGCCGCCACACCGATGTTCGAGGCCTGGGGCTACCCGGCCTGGTTCGCGCTCTTTATCGGTGTCGCCGAGCTCGCCGGCGCGATCGGACTGGTGATTCCAAAAACCACCCGCTGGGCGATCTACGGGCTGACCGCCGTCATGCTGGGTGCCGCCTACACCCATCTTGCCAACGGCGAAGGCGCTCAGGTGCTGCGGCCCCTGATTTTCCTCGGCGGTCTTTGGGCCATCTGGTTCTTGAAGCGCGGCTCGGACTGACCTTCGGGGCGCTTAACGCGGTTTCCCGGTCACCTCCTCATCAGGCTCGAGACAAGCCCACCCTGCGCTCGGAATCGGAGCTTCCGAAGACGTCGGGCGCGGACGGACTGGCGCTACCGCGTGAAGCAAACACGATCTGACGGCAAAAAGCCGATACGCGACTGAAGGGCCGGCCGCGTGCCTCGTGCGAGCGAGGTCTTCCGAGCGAGACGAGGTATCGGCGGCCCACTATCGGAGCGAAGTACTGGAGAGCCCCGCGGCAAAACAGGCTGGCAGGGAGATAGGACTTGGCACGAGCCCACCTCCCCGCTATGCTCGCCGCGCCCGACAGAAACGAATCTTCCGAGCCTGTTGCAAGCACGTGTAGTTTGAGCTCCTGGTCCCCCAGCGACATCGACCTGGTCGCCGTCAACACGATCCGCTTTTTGGCGGTGGACATGGTCGAAGCGGCGAACTCGGGCCATCCGGGGGCGCCCATGGGCCTCGCGCCACTCGGCTACACGCTCTTTACTCGCCACCTGCGGCACAGCCCCTCGAACCCGGACTGGGCCAACCGAGACCGCTTCGTGCTCTCGTGTGGCCACGCTTCAGCTCTCCTCTACGCCCTCTTGCACCTCGCTGGCTACGATCTTCCGCTCGACGAACTCCGCAGTTTCCGACAGTTCGGCTCGAAGACTCCGGGGCATCCTGAGTACGGACTGACGCCGGGAGTCGAGACCACGACTGGACCACTCGGCCAGGGCATCTCGACGGCGGTCGGAATGGCGATCGCCAGGGAGAAGCTCGCCGCCGAGTTCAACCGCGACGAGCTCGACCTCTTCGACTACCGCACCTGGGTGTTCGCGAGCGACGGAGACCTGATGGAGGGCATTGCCTCGGAGGCTTGCTCGCTGGCCGGGCATCTCGCACTCGGATCGCTCAAGGTTTTCTGGGACGACAACCGGACCACGATCGATGGCTCGACCGACCTGTCGTTTTCCGAAGACGTCGGCAAGCGCTTCTCGGCCTACGGTTGGAACGTGCTCGAGGTCGAGGACGGCAACGACCTCTCCGCGCTCGACGCCGCCGCCACCCGGGCCGCCGCGAGAACCGACCGGCCGACCCTCGTCAGGGTCCGAACTCACATCGGCCATGGCAGCCCCAACAAGCAGGATTCGTCCTCGGCGCACGGCTCGCCGCTCGGCGAGAGCGAGGTCGAGCTCACCAAGAAGGCTCTTGGCTGGCCGCTCGAGCCTCTCTTTCACATTCCCGAGGAAGCCCGCGAGGCCTTCGCGCGGTGCGTGCCGACCGGCAAGCGCTTGGAGGCCGAGTGGGAGGCGCTGCGCCAGACCCATCGCGAGCAGCACGTCGCCCGAGCCTCGGAGCTCGACCGCCGGCTCGATGCCTCGCTGCCGGCGGAATGGCAAAAGTCGTTGCCGGTCTTCGGCCCCGGCGACGGGCCGATCGCTACGCGAAGCGCCTCGGGCGCCGTGCTCAACGCCCTCGCGCCGAAGTTCCCCGAGTTCGTGGGCGGCTCGGCGGATCTGACCGGCTCGGTCAACACCTACCTCACCGACGAAGGCAACTTCTCGGCGTCCCAGCGGCTGCCGCGCAACTTCCACTACGGGGTGCGCGAGCACGCCATGGGGGCGGTCTTGAACGGCCTCGCCCTGTCGAAGGCCTTCATTCCCTACGGCGGCACGTTCCTGGTGTTCTCGGACTACATGCGCGCGGCGGTTCGCCTCGCCGCCCTGATGGAAGTGGGCTCGATCTTCGTCTTTACCCACGACTCGATCTTTCTCGGCGAGGACGGACCCACTCATCAGCCCGAGGGTCATCTCGCCTCACTGCGCGCAATTCCGCACCTGACTGTCATCCGGCCGGCCGATGCCAATGAGGTCGCCGCGGCCTGGGCGGTCGCGATCGAGCGTCGAAACCGCCCGACCGCCATTGTTCTGACTCGCCAGAAGCTGCCGATTCTCGAACCGACGGCCGCGCTCGCCCGCGACGGCGTGGCGCTTGGCGGTTACGTGGTCTCGGAAGCTCCCGGCGGTTTGCCCCGGGCCATCCTGATCGCGACCGGCTCCGAAGTCGCGACCGCGATCGAGGCCCAGTCACTGCTCTCGAAAGACGGCGTCGATACCCGGGTGGTGAGCCTGCCCTCGTGGGATCTCTTCGAGGCGCAGCCCGCAGAGTACCGGGAGAGCGTCTTGCCGAGTGCGCTCGCCGCGAGGGTGTCGGTCGAGGCCGGCGGCTCGCTGGGCTGGCACCGGTACGTCGGCGATCGCGGCGCGACCGTTTCGGTCGATCGGTTCGGGGCCTCGGCGCCCATCGGCGACCTTCGCGATCCGTTCGGTTTCACCGCCGAGAACGTGGCCGCGCGATTGAAAGCCGTCCTTTGAGGCGGCGTCGATCTCGCCTTACTGCAAGCTGAACCTGATCGTCAGGTTGAGATAGACCGCCACCGGCACACCCGCCTTTTTGGCAGGCCGGAACTTCCACTCCTTCGCGGTCTCGACCGCCTGCTCGGAGAGTCCGTGCGATAGGCCCTTGAGGATCTTCACCCGGCTGATGTTGCCCTCGGTATCGACCACCGCCTCGAGGATCACGACACCCTGCACCCTGGCCTGGCGCCCCTCCTCGGTGTACCTCGGAGTCGGGTAGTGGATCTTTTCGGGCGGGGTGATGTCCCCGGTCAACTGCAGCACCGGGCCCATCGGGCCGTCCGAGGGCGGGGCGTCGGGAATGCCGAAAACCACTCCTTCGGAAGCGATATCGAGGTCTGGGGTCTCGACCTCGGCCAGCCGGATCGGCTCGGGCTCCTCAGGCGTCGGATCCGGAATCGGGATCACCCGTTTCTTCTCCTTCTGCTTGGGCAGAACCTGGGCCGCCTTGGGTGGCGGGGGGGTGAACCGGACCTGCTGCACGAGGTACACGGGCTTTGCCGGAGCCGCCGGACGCAGAATCGCCCGGGCGGCCGGAAACTGGATGACGAAGAGCACCAGATGGGCCACTACGGCGGCACCCACCGCCAGCCGCAGGCCGCGCTGCTCGTCGGGGTCTTCGGCCGGCAGCTCGGGCAGGTGGCCGAGATGAACCTTGAGCACCTTCTCGCTCTGCCCACCGTAACGCTGCCAGCTGGAACTTCTTTCGAACATCGATCGACCCTCGGGGCTGCCCTCGACGGGAGAGCCCGCTGCGTTCTGTAGCAACTACGGGGCCAACGCCCGCGAGGTTCGGAGAGACTTCAAACCCGCCAAGGCAATTTGGGCGAATTTGTGCGACCGGGCTAGTAGCTCGACAGCTTCTGCTCGAGAAAATCGTCCGCGGAGTCGACGATCAGCTCGAACCAGATCGGGAAGTGGTCGGACATCTGGTTCTTTCTCCACGGGTGCTTGTAATAACCGGCCAGCTTCCCTGGAGCGTCCAGGTCCTGGCCGCCGGTGTAGTGCCGCTTCATGAACTCTCGGTAACGCGACTCCTGACCATGCCGGTAGACATAGTCGAAGATCGGGAAGACGCCGCCGTTCGGCTGGCCGGCCGGATCGACGGCGACCTTGAAGTACTCGTTGCTGTTGAGAAAAAGCCGGTCGTAGACCTGGGTGCCGGAGGCGTTGGTATCGACGTCGCGAAGGCTCTCGACCTCGTGAAAGCCGGCCGCGGCAATCGTCTCGACCGTCGGGTCGTCTTTGTCCGCGCCCCGGTAGAAGTTGAAATCGCCGGCCGCAATGATGTTCTTGTTCCACAGTGTGCCCGCCGCCGTCTTGACCGCGAGCGCCTTGAGGAGCAGGGTGACCTCCTCTTTCCGGTACTCGATGTCGTCATCGCCGTCGCCCGGATGAAGGTGCACGTTGACCAGAGAAAACGTCTTCCAGCCGCTGCGAAAGCCGGTCAGGTAGGGCGTCCGCTTGAGCTGCCGGATCGACGATCCCGCGGTGAGCTCGTCCCAAAGCACGATCTCACCCGCCAGCCCCGCGAACTGAATGCGCTTGCGGTTGTACAGGTAAGCGCCTCGTTCCGAGTTGCCCGAGTCGCCTTCGGTGATGTCGTTGATCAGGTAGGACCAGTCATCACCCAGCAGTTCCATCAGTTTGTAGAGATCCTGAAGGCCGCGCTTGAGCTCCTGCACCACGACCAGGTCGAAACGGGAAATGATCTCGGCGATGTAGAAGAACGCCTCCGGGAGGCGCTGGGAGGTGTGCCCGAACTCCTTGATGTTCCAACTCGCGATCAACAGGCTGCGATCGGTTTTCTTCGCAGCGATCTTCTCGTCTAGGCCAGCACGCAGGATGAGCAGATTCTCGAGCGTCCGTTTCTTTTCCGGCACGGTCATCTCCGGAAAGACCAGGGCATAGTCTTTCTTGGCGTGGTCGGCGGCCGGGCGCAGGTCGTTGTAGCTGGGCATGGCGAAAACGTATCACCCGAGCTCGCGGAGCCTCCCGCGTTGTCTGTGGCGGCCGATCAGTTCTGCAGGGCCGAGCCGGCGCGGGCCGTGCTCACGCCGAAGAGCGGACTCGTCAAGTGTTCCGGGCCCGGGCAGCCCCAGCGCAGGTCGCACAGCGAGCAGCGCAGCCCCGCGCGCAACTCCTCGGCTCGCACGACGAGAGTCTCGCCCTCTTCTTGCAGATACTCGCACTCCTTGAGCCTTGCCAGAATCCTCGAAAGAGTTTCGGGCTGAATCGAGAGATGAGCCGCGAGCGTGCTCTTGGGCAAGGCCAGCCGCAGGCGCTTCGCGCCCGATGCGTCGCCGGTTTCATCGGATCCGACCTGATCGAGAAGATAGGCCATGAGACGTTGGGTCGCGTCCTGGAGAGTGAGGCGCTCGACGTGGTCGAGAAGCATCTGCTGGCGGCGGTAGAGGGTGCCCATGAGCCGGAAGCCCAGGGAGGCCGAACCCTCGACGAAGCTCCGGAAGGCGCGTCGATCGACGCTCACCAGCGTCGAGTCTCCCACGGCTCTCGCATTGAGGTCATACCTGGCCTCGGCGACAACCAGGAGCTCCTCCGCGAAGACCTCGTCGGCGCCGACGATCGCGATGATGCTCTCGCGGCCCTCGGCCGACTGGCGAAACAGAGCGATCTGGCCCTCCCGAACGATGTAGAATCGTTCGGCGGGCTCGCCCTGGCGGTAGAGCCAACGCCCGTCCGCCAGCTCCAACGTGCGGCTCTCCGCCACGACCTCCGCCAACTGGCCGTCGGTCAGGTCGCGAAACAGGTAGGTCTGACGCAGGTAACTGGGCAGGCGCTCCTCGCAGACGAGCTCGGCGGCGTGGTCGGTAGCACAGGCGCGGCACATGAGGGGCAATTCTGGACCAATTCGGTCCTGTTTTTCAAGTCCGATCAGCATAGACTGGCAGAACGGGGTTTCGCCCATGCTCAGCAGCCAGAGACAAGCTCTTTTCGCAACCGCGCTGATTTTCTCGGTGCTGGTCGCCCCGGTCGCGGCCGCGGCGGCAGTCGTGGACGGCTTGCTCCGCGTGCACCCGGACAACCCGCGCTACCTCACCAACGACTCCGGCGAGCCGATCCTGCTTATCGGTCCGCAGACCTGGCATGTCTTTCAGGATTACGAAGACGACCGGAGCTCGACCGACTTCGACTACGACGGGTGGCTCGACGCGCTCGAAGACGAGGGCTTCACCTTTTTTCGCGGCTGGCTCTGGTCCGACGGCTACTACTCACCTCTGCCGTTCGAGCAGGTCATCGTCCAGGGCCGCAGGGTCTACGATCTCAGCCGCTGGAACGAACGCTTCTTTGACCGGCTCAGACGACGCATTCGGGCTGCCGGCGAGCGCGGCCTCTACACCAGCGTCATGCTGTTTCAGGAATGGAGCGTCAACGACGCCGGCGGCTTGCGTCGCCCGGATCCCTGGCTGGTCCATCCGTTCAACCGCAGCAACAACATTCAGGAGATCAACCGGCGATCACATTCGGGCGCCAAGCTGGCTCCGGTCCATAGCCAGTATCTCCGCCGAATGGTGGACGAGCTCTACGATCTCGACAACATCATCTGGGAGGTCGGTAATGAGCTCGGCGGCAAATCCGGTCCATGGGTGAGGCAGGTCGTCGAGCGTCTGCGTGAGCTGGAGGACGAGAAAGTCGCCACCGACCCTCTCAACCAGGGTCGCCGGCACTTGATCTGGGTGAGCTGCATCGGCAACCGGGCCATGCCCGGCCCCGCCTACGGCGCGGACCTCGTCTCTCCGTGCAACGTGGAGCGCTACGGAGTCGGGACCGGCTCCAGTTGCTTCGACGTGGCCCGCCCCGCCCGACCGCCGGCGGCCGACGGCTCGCGCGTGGTTCTTGCCGACGCCGATCACCTCGAGCCTCTGGCCGCGGACGCGGACTGGGCCTGGAAGAGCTTCTTTCGTGGGCATCACCCACTCGCCCTGACGATCCCGAACGGCCGCAAGAGCCTGCCCTGGTGGCGCGGGCGCTGCGACCTCGATCGCGGCCGTCAGAACACCGCGCGGCTGCGCAGATCGCTCGCCACCATCGTGCGCGTCGCTCGGAAGGCCGATCTGGCCGCGAGCGTGCCGCAGAGCACCCTCATGCCGGACCATCCGGGTACGGTCTCCTCCTTCGGCTACGCCCTTTTCAGCTCCAAGGATCCGAACGCGGCGGGTCCGCCCGACGGCCGGCGGTTCCTGATCTACCAGGCCGAAGCCGACAACGGCGGGCGGCCGATCAGCGTGTGCGGGCTGCGCCAGGGCAGGAACTACCGGGTCATCTGGCGCCGCCTCGACAACGGCGACATCTTCTTTCGCGACCGTCGAACCTCGGTCAAGGCCTGCGAATCCTTCGCGGGATCCCAAGGCGGCGGCATTCTCGCGCTCGAGCTCAAGTAGCGCAAGGCAGCTCGCGCTCTCCCGAGGCGATCTCGAGCGCCGCCCGCGCCGCGATCTCGAGCGGATCGAGAATCTCGATGCCGTGGCTCGTGCCCGGCGCCAGGACCAGCGGGATCTCGGTGCAGGCGGTCAAGACCACTTCGGCACCCGCCTGGGCCAGCAGGCTCGCGGCCCGCTCGAGCTTTTCGAGCAGCCGACGCCGGTCCCCGGCCCGCCGGTGCGCTCCGCTCTTGATGCCAGTAATGCCGGCGATGCCGGCCTCGCCGCCGCCGCCGTAGATCACCTCCATCACCAACGACCGCTGCAACCGCTCGCCGTCCGGAAGGTCGAGCGGACTGATCGCGGTCAGGTCCCGGGCCCGGCAGGCTCTCTGAAACAGCCGGGCCTGGAGCGTTCCGGTGGTCGCCAGGAGGCCGATCTTGCGGATGCCACGGCGGTCGATGCGGGCCACCGCTTCCTCGACGATGTCGAGAATCGGGAGTATCTCCATGGCCGCGAGCTCCGGCACCACGGCATGCGCGGCATGGCAGGCGATCACCGCAAAGTCGGCTCGTACCCCGTCGTCCGAGCCGCCGCCCGCGCCGACCGAGGCTCCTTTGAGGGTGCGCAGGCCGCGCTCGAGCCAGGGCAACGGTGAAGGACCGCGCCCGAGGACGTAGTCGGTTCGATCCGGAGTGCCGGGGAGTGAGGCGACCAGGTACGGAGGGTAGTCCTGGTCTCGGCTCGCCCCGGAGCCCACCCTCGCCTCGGCGGCTCGAAGCAGCACCTCCTCGAAGCGGACGTGGGCGTGCGGCCCAAGGCCGCCGACGATCCCAATCACCCTTCGCCACGGTGCCGGTGCTGAGGTTGGGTTGGTCATCTCACGCTTCACGCGACTGGGCGCTGGGCTGCAATTGGCCGTCGGAAACAGCTAGGATAGCTCGATCATGTGCGGCATTTTCGGAGTGATCGCCGGCCACAGCGGCGCCCTGACTGCAGGTGAGGCCCGCCTGGCCGCCACGAGCCTGTTCAAACTCTCGGAAGCGCGGGGCAAGGAGGCCTCCGGCTTGGCCTTCGCCGACCCCGGAGCCGTCCGGATTCTCAAACGCCCGGTGACCGCGTCCAAACTTCTTCAGGGAGACGACTGCCAGCGCCTGATCGATTCTTTCGCCGCTTCCATGAATGGATCCCAGAACGGCTCGCGAGAACCCCATCCGGCGGGCAGCGGCTCGCTGATCGGCCACTCGCGTCTCGTCACCGACGGCATCCGGGACGTCCACACCAACAACCAGCCGCTGGTGGCCGGTGGGATGATCGGCATCCACAACGGCATCGTCGTCAACGCCGCCGACCTGTGGCGGCGGTACCCGCAGCTCGAACGACGGTACGAGGTCGACACCGAGATCATCTTCGAGCTGCTTCGGCTGCACTATTCCGAGACCGGCTCGCTGACCGGTGCCGTTGGATCCACCTTCCGGGAGCTCGAAGGTACCGCCGCCATCGCCGCTTTCTTCTCCGATCTCGACCAGGTTCTGTTGGCCACCAACAACGGTTCCCTCTACACGGTCAGGACTCGCGGAGGGGAGGCCGTGTTCTTCGCCTCGGAGACTTTCTTTCTGCGTAAGCTCGCGGAACGGCGGGGGCTCAGAGATCTACTCGAAGACGCGCCGATCGTCGCTCTCCAACCCGGCAGCGCATCGCTCATCGATCTGCGCACGCTCGAGCGGCGAGACTTCCTGTTCGACCAGGCCGGTGATGCCGACACCGCGTTTCAGCTTACTCCCCGCGAGACTCCCCGGGACGTGGTCGACCTGAGTGACTCGGGTGACGACACACGATCCGTGCGCCGGCCCGCCCGGTCCTCCTCGGACATCGTGGAGGAATTGAAGCAACGCTACCCGTTCGACGACTACCCGATCAGCTCCATGCGTCGCTGCTCGCGCTGCATCCTTCCGGAGACTATTCCTTTCATCACCTTCGACTCCGAAGGAGTGTGCAACTTCTGCCACAGCTACCGCAAGCTCACCTTCCGGGGCGAGGACGCGCTGATGGATGTGGCCGACCGGTACCGCAAGGCGAATGGCGAGCACGACTGCATCGTCGCCGTGAGCGGCGGCCGCGACAGCACCTACGCGCTTCACTACGTCAAGACCGTGCTCAAGATGAATCCGCTGGCTTTCACATACGACTGGGGCATGGTCACCGATCTCGCCCGCCGCAACGTGGCGCGCATCTGCGGCAAGCTGGGAGTCGAGCACATCCTGTTGTCGGCGGACATACCGCGCAAGCGACACTTCATTCGGCAAAACGTCCTGGCTTGGCTCGAGCGGCCGCGGCTGGGGCTGATTCCCCTGTTCATGGCCGGCGACAAAGCGTATTTCTACAACGCCTACCAGCTCAAGAAGAGGACCGGCCTCGAGCTCTTGATCATGGGCGAGAACATGCTGGAACGGGACTTCTTCAAGGCGTGCTTCGCGGGATCGCCTCCCGAGATGACCTCCGACGAGCACATCGGCCATCTGAGCTGGAAGGGGAATCTGAAGATGATCCTCTTCTACCTGCAGAACTATCTGGCCAACCCGAGGTTTCTCAACTCGTCGATCCCGGACACGGTCTTCGCCTATCTCTGCTACTTCGTGATTCCACGCGACTACCTCAACATGTTTCGCTACATCCCTTGGCACGAGGAGAGCCTGATCTCGACCCTGGTCGACGAATACGACTGGGAGCTCGCCACGGATACCACTCAGACCTGGCGCATCGGCGACGGCACCTCGCCGTTTTACAACTTCATCTACTACAACGTCGCCGGCTTCTCGGAAAACGACAACTTCTACAGCAATCAGATCCGGGAAGGCACGATCAGCCGTGAACAGGCACTCGCCACGGTGGCCGACAGGAACCAGCCGCGGTTCGAGGGCATCAAGTGGTACTGCGACACGATCGGAATCGACGTCGCCGAAACCGTCGCCAAGATCACCGCGATCCCCAAGTTGTACCGGAAAGAGTCCTAGGTCCAGCCGTGCGAATGCTGTTCTCCCGTGAGGGCAGCTTCCAGGCCGGTGTCGCCTGGAACGTCGCCAGCCTGGTGGTTCTCGGACTGTCGGGCATCGCGGTCAACGTGCTGATCGCCAAGTGGGGCGGCGCCGACGATCTGGGCGTCTTCAACCAGGCGTATGCGATCTACATCTTCGCCTCGCAGGTAGCGGTCGGAGGGATCCAGTTTTCGGTGCTCCACTACGTCTCCTGGCGACCGGACGAGCGCGACGAATGCGCCCGGATCACCGCCTCCGGCCTGACCATGGCCGGGATCCTGGCGACGCTCGTGGCCCTCGCCGTGCTGCTTTCGCGGGATCTGGCCGGCTCGCTTCTCGACAGCCCCGGCGTCGCCACCGCGCTTCTCGTCGTGAGCCCGGGACTGCTCTTCTTCTCCCTCAACAAGGTGCTTCTCTCAGTCATGAACGGCCTGCGCCAAATGCGGGCGTACGCGGTCTTCCAGTCCCTTCGATTCGTTTTCATTCTCGCCGGCGTCGCGATACTTCTTGGCATCGATGCTCCGGGCTCCTACCTCGCCGGCACGTTCACCCTGGCCGAGGCTCTGCTCTTCGTGGTACTCGCGATCTACTTCGAGGTCCGGGCTGTCGCCGTCCGATTTCGCCACCTCGACCGCAGCTGGCTCCGCCGCCACTCTTCGTTTGGCGCGCGTAGCTTTCTGAGTGGAACCCTCTCGGAGCTCAACACCCGGGTTGACGTTCTGGTGCTCGGGTTTTTCGTTTCGGACTCGGTCGTCGGCGTCTACAGTTTCGCGGCGATCTTTGCGGAGGGGTTCAACCAGCTTCCCTACGTCGTGCGCAACAATCTCGACCCACTTCTGGGAAACCGGTTCGCGGACGGCGCGACCGAACAGATCGAGGGCTACGCCCGACAGATCCGGAAGGTCTTCTGGCCGGCGATGGCGCTCATCGGAGCGCTGGCCATCGTCGGGTACCTGGGACTCATCGCGGTGTTTTTCGGTGACACCGAGTTTCCGGCCAGCCGCGGCGCCTTCGCGGTCCTCATTGCCGGCGTCGTGCTTTCTTCCGGATATCGGCCGTTCGTCGGTATCCTGCTCCAGGGCGGACGTCCGGCCACGTACACGGTGCTAGTGACCCTGGTCGTGCTCGCGAACCTCATCGGCAACCTGCTGTTGATTCCGATCTTCGGACTTCTCGGCGCCGCGGCCGCGACCGCCGCCGCTCTGGTCATCGAGGCCGCACTGATTGTGGTTTTGAGCCGCAGGCTCTTTGGCATCAGACTCTAGTGCTCCCGATGCGACCCCGCGGCAGCTCCAATCTCGACCTGAGCGGACCAGCCGCCCGGTGGGGACTCGGCCTGGTGGTCCTCATTGCCGCGACGGTCTATCTGGGTGCCATCGGCTGGGGCCTGCCACCGGACTGGCTCACCTGGGCCGGCGACGAGATCAGGCCGGGAGCCGTAACCGGCGAGGCCCAATGGGACCCTCTCTATCCGCCCGCTCATCGCTACCTGCTGGCGACACTTCTCGAGGGACTGGCGGCGGCGGGTCGCCTGCTCTCGTTGCAGCCCGAGAACCTGAGGACCTTTCAGACCCTGGCCGCAAGAGGCCTGACGGTTTTTCTCGCGACTCTCGCGCTGCTGGCGATCTACCGCGGCGCTCGCCTGGTGCTCGGTCGGCTCGAGTCGCTTCTGGCGGTCATCTGCGTCGGCTTCGGCACCGGCTACGTCTTCTACGGCAAGACAGCCAATCTGGACATCCCGTATCTCTTCTGGTTCGTGGTCTCGGTGGTGTTCTACCTGCGCTGCCTCCGGTCTCGCCGCCTGCTCGACTATCTGCTTTTCGCGGCCTTCGGCACGCTCTCGATCACCACCAAGACCCAGGCCTGGGCTCTCTATCTCCTGCCGTCCGCCGCGCTCGTCATCGACCTTGCCAGGGCGCACTCCGGCCGCAGGTGGGCGCTCGCGCGGGCGCTCGTCGATCGGCGCATTCTCGCCGCAGCAGCCGCCACGGTGCTTCTTACCCTTCTCCTCTTTGGCGAGCTCTGGGGCCGAGGGGAGCTCGTAGCCCACTATCAGGCGATCACTGCACAGCCCTACGAGGGCTATCGCGCCGCCACCGCCACCACCCGGGCGGTTTTCGGAGTGTCCCTGGAGAATCTCGTTCTCAGCCTCGGGCTGCCGGTCCTCGTCTGCTCGCTTCTCGGAGTCCTCGCCGCGCTGTTTCACCCACGGCGCAATGCCCGCCTCCTTCACGTTCTTCTGTTTCCGCTCTCGTACTATCCGGCCTTCATCCTCGCCACGGGCTTCAACTACGAACGTCACTATCTTCCGATTACCGTCGTCCTCGGTTTTTTCGCCGGCAAGGCTCTCGGCGCAATCTGGCGGAGCCGACACGGACCGCTCTGGCTGCGCGGCGGCGTGGTCGTTGCGATCGTCGTTCACGTGCTGTTGCGGGGAGTGTCCGTGGACCTGCTGCTTCGGGGCGACGCGCGCTACGAGGTCGAGCGCTGGCTCGCCGCCGAAGGCCTCTACGATCGGACGGCGGGCCTTGGCTCGATACGCGATCTCCCCCGCGGACTCGTTTCGCATCCGGTAAGCAGCTTCGCCAAATGGAGAAGTGGCGAGCACCTGACCAACCCGGTGGTCTGGCACAACTGCTTCGTTCTCAACCGCCTGGGCGCCGAGTACTTGATCCCGGACTTCGCCGAAAAGCTGATCGGGCCCGGCGTCAACTACGCCGAGTACCGCCGGTTCTCGAACCGGGCGCGGTGGTCCGCCGTCGACTTCGGTCGGTTTTCCGCCTACCACACTGCGCTCGCAAAGCTGGCCAGAGACATCGTCATCTTCAAAAGGACGAACGCCGAGTGCGTGGACTCGGGGCGCGTACCGCGAGGCCTTCACGAGCTGCGCGCTGAGAGCGCCCCCGATCGCCGCCGGAGCCTGGCGCACGGAATCCTCGAGTCGCCGGCATCGAAAGCTCGGACGCTCCCCCGAAGCGACTACCGCGTGGTGCGCACCCACTCCAACTTCTGGACTGTGGGCACCTTCCCTGCCGGAGTCGTTGTCTCCAACACCGGACACAGGCCCTACGCACCCAAGCTCGGCCTGAGCCTCGCCGGAGCCGACGCCGACTTTCCAGTCACGGTCTCGATCGAGGACGGCGCCGGCACGCGGCAAGAGGTCTTCGAGCGGCCCGAGGTTCGCAGGGTTGCGCTTCGCGAGGTGGCTCCGGGCGACGTAGGGCTCTACATCGTCTGGACCGATACCGAATGGGTGGGCCCGGGACGAAGACGTTTGGGCGTCCGCCTGGCAGCGGGCGAGACCCGCGGCGAATGGCTCAATCGACTGTTCGAGGAGCAGGCGGATCTACGCCTGTACGAGAGGCTCTCGGCACTCTCCTCCAGCCGGGACCGACACCGGCGCGCCAGCTTCGTCGAGTCCGTGATCGATGGCAGCATCCCCAACTCTTCCACTGTAGAAGACGGAACCGCCGTCCTGGTGGGTGGCTGGCCGGACGGCTGGACACACGGCACTCGGCCGGCCGGGCTCCTGATCGAGAATCCGGCGAACCACATCGTCCGACCGCGCCTCCGGCTCGGCTGCGACCCACGAGAGGGAGATCCCCGGTTGACCGTCTCGATCGACGATGGCTCGAGGGTCACCGAGGTCATTCTCGACTGCCGGCGCGTGACCAGCGTTCGCCTGCGCAAGATCGACGCGGGCAGCCGCAAGCTCTACATCCTCCGCTCCGACCGGCCGTCCGCCGCGACCCCGCAGGACGATCGCCTCCGAGGAGTCCTCGTGCGAGACGTGAGGCTGATCGAAAAAGACGCTTGAGCGTTCCGTATAGCCCGAGCTTCCGGCCTAGTCGTCACCCAGCTCTCGAATCGCGATGTGCCGGACCAGCCGGGTGAGGTCGCGTTCGGCCCTGTCGAGCCGGATGTACAAGCGGAAGAAACCATAAAACAAGAGTCCGACGGCGATGTAGACCAGAAAGTCCACCCCGGTGGCGGTCACGACGCCAAGTCGCACGGCTATGGCATCGGCCAGCTCGGGCGAAAGCATGACGACCGCCACGGCGAGCCAGGGCAGCGACCAGAAGAGAATCCGCCGTAGCGACATCTCTCGCCTCCGGTAGCGCTGTGCGAGCCGCGCCAGGAGCAAGGCGACCACCAACAAGGTTGCGATCCTGATCAGCATGCGAAGCTCCCTACTGGGTCAGCTTGCCCCACAGAAACTGGAGACCGACCCTGAGCTTCGCCAGGTTGCCTTCGCCCTTGCCGAGAGAGTAGTCGGTGTAGCTGATCGTCACCGGCACCTCGCGCAGCCTCAAGCCCCGCCGGCCGATGCGCTCCACGACTTCGGAGGCGTAGGCCATGCCGTCCTCGCGGCACTGAATCTGCCGCAGGGCGGAGCTCGAGAAGGCCCGGAAGCCATTGTGGGCGTCGCTCAGCGCAACACCAGAAAGCACCCGCGTGAACAGGATCGCGGCCTTGATCAGGATCTTTCGCAGAAGCGGGATCCGCCGGCCTTGACCCAGGAAGCGTGACCCGATGGTGACGTCGGCCTCGCCGTCGGCTACCGGTTGAGTAACGGCCGCGATCTCATCGACCTCGTGCTGCCCGTCGGCGTCGAAATGGACGACGATCTCGTAGCCGCGCTGAACGGCCCAATCCGAGCCAGTCGTCAGGGCAGCGCCATAGCCCCGGTTCACCCAGTGGCGGAGCACCGTGGCACCCCCTCTGCGAGCCTCTTCGTAGGTAGCGTCGCTCGAGCCGTCGTCCACCACGACCGGATCGTGGCCGTGCTCGACGATATCTCGCACCACATCTCCAATCGCCTGCGCCTCGTTGAAGGCGGGTATGACCACAGCGATTCGCAAGTTGCCACCTTGACCGTTCGAGAATTCCCTCCGGCCAAGCTTAGCAGCCGAGCCGGCCGGTTTCCGCATTGGTAAGATCGCGCACCGTGAAAACCGACCGCGACCCTCGCCGATTCCGCCGCGCGATGGCTCTCGTCCTGGCGAGAGGTCGTGCGCCTCTGTTTCTGCTCGCGGCCGCGCTTCTGGTTCTCCAGGCCTGGTCTCTGAGCCGGGAGCGCTGGGGCTTGGTCGCCGAGTACCGCAGCCAGGCCGACGGCGGCGGGCATGTGGTCCGTCGCCAGATCGAGGCGGACCCGTCGATTTCACCCGACGGAATCGCGGTTCTGCGACCCGAGTACTCGGTTCGCTGGACCGGTTGGATCCGGATCGAAGAAGAGGGCCGGTACTGGTTCACCACCCGGTCGGGCGGTTCCTCCTCCATCGAGATCCGCGGCAAGAACGTGCTCGAGAACGCCGGCGGCCAGCCGCCGCGCTCGGTCAACGGACGGGTTCATCTTCGCCGTGGCCTCCACCCGATCGTCGTCGGCCTCTCGAAAACGCCCGGGCGATGGCACCTTCTCGAGACCCGTTTCGGCCGCAAGCTCAACCAGCTCGAGGCGATCCCTGCCACCGCGCTCTTTGCGAGCCGGCCCGGACGTTACCGGCAGCTGGTACGGAGCGCCACTCGAGGACTCTCTCTCGATGGGCGCAGAGCTCTCGCCGGTGTCTTGCTCGTCCCGGCGCTGCTGCTCGTCTGGCTGGCGCTGCGACCCCACGCAGGATCGGCCGGCCGGGCCTGGCTCGCGGCTCGAGAGCAACTGACGGCAGTGCAGTCGAAGCGGCGGTATCGAGCCGCATTTCTCGTCGCCCTCTTCGCGTTCGCCTTCTTCGCTTCCCTGCCCTTCGCCGGCAGCCCCTACGGCTACGACGACCTCTTCTACATGCAGCTCGCGCAAAAAACCGAAGCCTTCCCATGGGTTCTCAATCGCTACGCTCACGTCTACGTCCTCAAACCATTCTTCGCACTCACGGGCGGGGATGCCTTCCAGGCCTCGGAGATCTACTGGTCTTTCATGTTCGCCGCCACGGTGACCGCCATGGGCGCTGCGATCATGAGCCTCGGCGCCGGGTATCAAATCCTGACCTTGCTCGCGGCGCTCTTGCTGTTGCTGAGCCAGCCGATGTTGTTCGAGCGCATCGGCGCCGCCTATTCGGATTACACCGTGATGATGCTGGTAACCGTGGGCGTTGCGGTGTATCTGCACGGGCTGGCGAGGGCGCGAGGGCCCACCTGGAACTGGGTCAGCTTCGTTCTCGGTCTCGCCACCTTTTGGGCCACCAAGTCCAAGGAGCTCGGTGCGGTCCTGCTCTGGCTCCTGCCGCTGCTTGCGTTCGAGGAAGGGCGCTTGCGATGGCGAAGCTTCGCCAAAAAACTCGGCTTCTGGGTCGCGGGTGCCGCCGTCGGCCTGGTGGCGCTGATGGTGCTCGACGCGATCTACCTCGGGGACGGCTTCTTCGCAGTCCGCCCGGACAACATCAATCGGGTCGGAAGCTTCAACTTCGCGCAAACGCCCGAAAGCCACTCCGGTTGGATGGCGACGCTCTGGCGCGGACACCACGTGGCGAACCCCGGCGACGCCAGCGCCGGCCTGCTCGCCATTTTCGTCGTACTGGCCGCCGCCGCCGCGACTTGGAGGCAGCGGACGCTCGAGCTGCGTCTCGTGCATCTCATGCCGATGGGGTATCTGGCGGCGCTCATCCTGATGAATCTTCGAGCGACCTACCCCTACATTCCACGATACCTGTACCCGATCCTGCCGGTGGCCTGTGTGCTCGCGGCGGCGTTGTTTCACTACGCCGGGCTCGACGATCTAGACTGGAGCCGACTTGCGAGCCCGCGTTTCTTCGTGCCGGCTATTCTGGTCGCCGCCGCCCCCTGGGCGGTATTGAGCCTGCTGCCTTTCGACAAGTTCGCCCGGGCCGGCTGGACCCCCGAGCTCTTCGTGCCCCGGGTTCTGATGCCTCTGGTCCTGATGGGGCTTCTAGCGCTGTTTGCTGCCTTTTTCCATATTCGGAGCGTCCGCCTGGCGCTTCTTGCGCTGGCCGCGGCGCTCCTGTTCGCACCCTATTTCAGCCAGACCAGCCAGCGCCTGGCAACCCGCTTCGCGGTGTCCCGGGCAGAGGCTTCGCTCTACCCTTTTAGGACGTTCGCCAAAGAGCTCGAAGAGACCGAGGTCGCGCACCTGGCGGTGTCGCCAAACGTTCTGGCCACGCGCATGTGCGGCGGATACAAACTCGCGTGCAAGCGGATCGTCCGGTTGTGGATCGATCCCGAGGTACAGCTGACCTTCGATGACGAGTACAACGCGGGTGCGACCTTCACTCTCGGAACCGATACGGACGTCGAAGCCTGGGCGCAGAACGACGCCGGGCTGCGCTCCCGGGCCGTCTTCGACCCGACCCGCTCGGTCGCCCTGATCCGCTCGCCCCACGTGCCGCTCCCGGAGAGCATCTGGACCCGCGCCGTTCCGAAGAACTAGGCGAGATTTCTACTCTCCCAAGGCCGCGTAGCGAACCAGGCGGTAGCGGTACTTGGCCGCCTCGCGGATGCGCTTGGCGAGCGGCTCATGGCGGGCCTCGTCCCAGACGGCGTAAGCGTCGACGAACTTCCTCGCGCGCTCGACGTCCCCGGTCGACTGAATCGCAAGCACCTCGGTCAGCATCGCCGCCACCGCGTCGGCGTAGCGCGTGAAATCGATCGCGAGCCGGCCGTCGCCGTCCCAGGACAGAACACCCCGGTCGAGCAAGAAGTTCATCTGCATCAGCTGCATGGTCTGGTAGGGCTGCGCCCGTCGCGGCTTGACCGCCTGGAGTGTGCGTCGGACGCCGTCGGCGTATACCGCGCGCAGGCCGGCGGCGTCGTAGTAGCCGCTCTCGGCCAAGGCGGGCGCAATGTAGAGCGACACCAAATCCGACTTGAGCTCCTCGATCAAGTCCGAGCGCTCGGCCAACGCCTGCCCCAGATTGCCGCCTGCGGCCGTGCTGGACGGTCCCAGGTAGTGGCCGACCTCGTGCCAGAGCGTGCGATTGAAATTGCCGTCGAGGGTTAGCTCGTCGGCGTGCTTGGAAGCGACCGCCGCTGCCCAGCCCGCCCGGGTGTTCGCGAACAGATCGGGGTGGGTCATGATGTTGTAGCGCAGCATGATCGTGCGGCCGTACTTGCGCGCATGGTCGGCGTCGTTGGGCAGGATCGTCGCGGTGTTGGTGCCGCGGGCCTGGCCGAAATCGGCGATCACGTTGTAGACCCCGACCGGAATGTCCGATGAGACACTCTTATGGTCTTCATAAGGGAGACTGTCTTCGAGCTCCTGGAGGCCTCCGATCGCCTCGGCGAGCTTGTCGCTTCGCTCGCGATCGCGGAGCAGGACGTTGGCGCTGAAAAAGCTTTTGACGCCGAGAAGCTCATCGTCGTAGGTCTCGTAGCTTCCGATCTGGCCATTCAGCTTCCCGAATTCGCCTCGTACCCAGGATGCGTCACCGGCTTCGTAGTCGTCGGCCAGCAGATCACGTGCGCGGTTGGCCAGGTAGGCGGCAAAGTCCGGATCTTCCGATCGGATCGTCTCCGCGGCGTGCTGCAGGAGATGGTACGCCTGGAGAATTTCGTCCGCGTAAGCCACCGAGTAGGGCACCGCGTAGAAGCCTGACGCCTCGTCGCCGGGTTCGGTCGTGAGCTCGGAAAGCCTGGCGCCGAGACCGGGATGCAGCAGGGCCAGCTCCGGGTGGCCCTCGAGCACCGCCAGGTCGGTTTCGAGATTGTCCGAGGTCACCCGTCGCACCACCGAGCGCACACCCAGGATCGCCGCTCGCTCGTCTGGACGCTCTTCGAGCCAGGCCTCGATCTCCTCGCGGGTCACATCGCTCGGGTAGACGTTCTTGCCCGGCACCTCCGCGGCCACTGGAAGAAACGCCACCCGCTCATTCTCGAGGGTGGTCGCGATCGGCCCCTTGAACAGGCGATAGAGATCCAAGAGCTTCTCGGTCTCGACCGGGCTCTCCAGCCGTTCGTGCACCACCGCCAGCTCGGCCAGAGCCTCGAGGCTCTGAGGGTGCGTCGATTGAAGATACAGCCAGTGCAAAACCTGCCCGGCGGCCAGAAGATCCTCGACCGTGGCCTGCTCGGCCGGGGTGAGCTCCGAAAGGTCCGGCGCCAGGCGAATCACCAGCGTGCGCTCGAGAATCGGCTCGATCTCGTCGGAACCCCAGTACCCGGGCGGCAGCTCGGCTCCGGCCGCGCCCGCGGTCAGGGCCGCCGCAAGCAAACCAGTGCGGCTGAAGGCTATGAGTGGGTTGCAGAATCTCATGGACTCCGACTCTATCGACTTTTGATGGGCGACCTCCCCAGGGAACCTCGTGTCGGGATCGACGAATCTATTCGGAAGATTCCTGGGTGTCCTCCGCCCGCGCCGCTTCCCGTGGCCTCAGCAGCACGAGCTGCCCCGAGGGGTCGAACGAGGCCGTGGCCGCGAGCCCCGGCATTTCGCGAAGCCACTCGGTATAGGCCGGGCGGCTCGCGATCGCGAGATCGGCGTCCCACGGTGCCGCTCGCCCCATCACCACTTCGAGCTCTTCTCGGCCGAATACGAACTCAGCGGTCCACTCGTAGGTCCCGCCCAGCATGTGGAGGCGCCAGAGAAGGTCGGGCGAGACCTGGATTCGCCTCGGCTGAGCAGCCCTGATCTCGCCCTCGAAGACCCGCCACGGATACAGGATGAGCTCACCGCGCTGGGCGGTGGTCCTGTGATCGAGAGCCCGTGCGCTCGCCTGGAAGGAGACACCCAAGAGGGCCACGGTGACAAGCAGTACGAGCGCCAGACGGACTCGCGGTCGGGAAGAGCCGAGCGCAGCGACGACGAACCCGACCATTAGCAGCGCCGGAATCCAGGTCGCCTGCAGGAAGTGCGCGGGCTCCCAGCCGATTCGGCCGGCAAGATCGACCGGCGCGAGCTCGCCCGCCAGGTAGGGAGTGACGACGAGCCAGATCGCGGTCGCCGCAAGATAGACCGGCACCAGGAAGCGCGGCGCGAGCAGGCTTCTCCAATCGGGCCGTTCGATCCCGAGATCGAAGAACATCGACCCGGCGACGAAGCACGCCGCCGGCAGGATCGGAATCAGCATCCGGCTCGAGAAGATGGCACCTTGAAGCCGAGTGTAGAGGACGATCAGCATCAAGAGATACCCAGCCGGAAGGAACGCCAGGAGACGGCGCTCGATCGGCACGCGCCGGACCACCGCGACCAAGGGCGCGGCCAGCGCGAGGATCCAGAGATGGCCGAGATCTCGGGCCGCGCCCCGAGCACCGGTCGGCCAGATGACGTCGATCCAGCCGCGCTCGGGGCGGGTGACTCCGGAGGCGCCTTCGCGCAGAAAAACCTCGCTGCCCTCTCTCAAGTGCTCCGGTCGCACCGTCCACCAGAAATCACCGAGCCAGATCGCGTCGGCGGCCATGAGCACCAGGAGCGCTGCTGCGAAGCCGCCGGCCCAGTAGGCGATCCGGCGCGCGAAGCGCCGGAGATCGATCCGACCCTCGGTCCACAGGAGAAGGGCGGGCAGCAGGAAGACGATCGCGCCGGTCACCTTTGATTTCGCCGCCGCTACGCTGAGCACTCCCAGTGCGAGCGCCTGCCACTCGTGACTCGACCCGGTCTCCTCGACCCGCCGCCCGCGCAGAACGACCGCGACTGCCAGGGTCACGAACATCATCACGGTGTAGTCGGCGAACGCCGCTCCGAGCGGCCCGATGACGGTGGTCTGACTGAAAAGCAGGAAGAATGTGACCGCGAGCGTCCGCAGCTGGAGCTTCGGCCCGAGCTGGCGCACCGCGACCGCGAGCGCCGTCACCGTGACCGCGAAGAGGAAAGCGCCGTAGACCCGCGAACCGAGAAACATGTCGTCGCCGCCGAAGACGCCGATGAAGGCCTTGAGCAGGTACACGTGCACCATCCGATGAAGGAAGTACGTCGTCTGTCGCGGGGCCTCGGCCGCGATGAAGTAGTTGGAATCGTCGCCGCCGAGAGTGGACACCGCCCAGGGAATTGCCGCGGCCCAGGTGAGCGCAAAGAGCCCGAGGAAGAACGCGGCGTAGAGCACTCGGCGACTGGACGGTCGTTGGAGCTGCTCCGCAAGTCGGTCGAGCAAGCGCCGGATAGCTCGCCCGCCGGACTCGCGGACTTTCGACGGCGGGCCGAGATGCCAGGCCGTTCGCGCCGAGAGAAACGCCAGGAGCAGAAGCCCGGCTCCGAGAAACCGTGTCGCGAGAGCGGAAAGAAACGCCGTGGCGCGACGAAGCCACCGGTAGAGCCCGACCGGCCGCCGCGCGTAGAGAACCGCCGCCGGCAGGACCTTCGGTTCGCCACCCGGCGGCGTCCATTCGATGCCTAGCCCGACGTCGCGGTCCTTTTGCGCGAGACCGATCTCGATCGGGTGGAGACCCTTCGCCAGCTCGACCGTCGCTCTCTTGCGACGTTCGGCCGGGGGGCCGCCCGTATCCAAGAGCCGCTTTCCATCGACTGCCAGATAGCCTCGGTCGTCGGCCCAGATCGCGAACCCGTGCGTCCCACGCTCTTCGATCCAGAGCCAGCCCCGCCAGCGCACACTGAAGATCGCCTTCGAGGCAACACCGGTGAGATCCGCGACCTCGTTCACGTGCGGCATCCCGACCTCGGAAAACAGGGGCTCGCCCTGCCAGCCGGTCTCGAGGGGAAAGAACTCGTACTCGAGCCCCGCCTCGTCGCGCACCAGCGCCCAGCCCACCAACGCGAGCACGACAGCGAGGAGAAAACCGGCCGAGGCCAGCGAAGGCTTCGCCTGGGAGCTCGGGGTCACGAGAGGCAATATAGAACACCCTACCCACAGCTCGATGTCCCACCAGTAGCGCGGGCGATAGGATCGGCCGATGCCCAAGAGAAAGCAGCACTACGCGACCGACGAGATCACCGTCACCTTCGACCCCAACATCTGCATTCACTCCGCGGAGTGCCTGAAGACACTGCCGGAAGTGTTCGATGTTTCGAAGAAGCGTTGGATCCGGCCCGAAAACGCCTCCGCTGGGAAGGTCGTAGAGACGGTTGACCGCTGCCCCTCGGGAGCGCTTCGGATCGAGTCAGAGCCCAACGAGTGAACCCCGGATCGAGACGGCTTGAACCAGGCAGCTGACCCCACCAACGATTCGGGTCGTCTTTCGCCCGACGAGCTCGTCAACTGGCCGGAGCGGCTCGCCCGGGAACAGTCCCTGATTCTTCGCGTGCTGGCCGACGCTCCCTCCAAGAGAGTGCTCGATTTGGGGTGCGGCGCGGGCCGGCACGCCCGCCTGCTCGCGGAGCACGGCTACGAGGTCACGGGCATCGACCTTTCAGAAACCGCCCTCGAGCGCGCGCGAAGCGGTCCGGTCCCCGCCGGCGTCGAGTTCCTCCTCGCCGACATGGGCGCCGTCGAGCGAGCCGTGCGCGGGCACTTTGGAGCGGCCTTCTGCCTGGGCAACACGCTGCCGCACCTGCTGTCGCCGGAGTCCCTGTCCCGGATGTTCGTCGGACTCAAGCGACGGCTTCTGCCGGGCTCCCCCTTCCTGTTTCAGGTTCTCAACTACGAACGGATTCGCGCAGGCGAGCAGCGAGCTCTGCCCGTCGAGTTCGTGCCCACACCGCGGGGGGAGCTCGCGATCCTGCGCTTCTTCGAGACCATGGCGGACGGCATCGTTCTCCACACGACGTCGGCCCTCCGTCATCAGGCGACCACCGCCCCGACGATCGAGATCGTCCACAGCCACGCGACGCAGCTTCGCGGCTGGACACGGGAGGAGCTCGACACCATCTCTGATGTTGTCCGGTGGCCAACGCGCGCGGTGTACGGCGGCATGGACGAGACCCCGTACGAGCCCCGCACGTCGGACGAGCTGGTCATGGTAGTCGGTTAGGATCGTCGCGATGCTGGCGTGCAGCGAGTTGTAGGAACTCATCGAACGACAAGCTTGCGGGCGGGCAAGTCAATCGACGCCGCTTCAGTTCGAATGTCCCGAGGAGTGCTCGTGTACCGGAGGACCCGTCTTCGGGGCGCCATCGAAGCGAAAGCGGGGTAGGCTGACCCGTCGAAAGCTCGTCTCCCCCTCGACGATCTCGATGGCCGAGTCCAGCTCCACATCCGAAAACCTCTGCAAGGTGTCGGAGGTCGGCCAGTAGACTTCAATCGACTCGATTCGGGCGGCGCGCCCAAGGCCGATCGTCTGCCGGAGCGGATTAGCGCCGAAGCTGCCGCCACTGGTCACGTGGCGGAATATTCTGCGCCGAGTACCGTTCTCCACGATGGTTGCCGCGATTCGGGCGCCGATGGCGCTGCGGTTGGATCGTACGCCTACTAGTTTTACCGTCAGCCATCTGGTTCCGAAGCCAGGATTCTCCCAGAGGGCATTGTTGAACTCGTCACCGGGCACTGCTCCCCCCATGACCTCGAAAACCTCCTCGTCGCCGTCGTGGTCGAGGTCGGCGAAGGCAATGCCGTGCCCTTTCTGGAGATGACCGAAGCGGCCGGCGGTCGAGACATCTGCGAAACGCTCGCCGCTCAAATTGAGGTACATCACGTTGGGTGAGATGGCATGAAACGGCGGAAAGCCGGTCCCGAGGTAGAAGTCCAGGTAGCCGTCGCCGTTGAGGTCGCCAAAGTTAGCCCCCATAGGATCGTGGACCTTCTTGAAGCCCACCTTCTCGGAGACATCGATGAAGTGGCCCTTGCCGTCGCCGCGGTAGAGACGAGCCAACTCCGCCTCGACAGGCTCTCCGAGGTAGCTCAGGACCGTCTGAGCCATCTTCCGTGGATAGCCACTGACAAAAAGATCGAGAACGCCATCGTTGTCGAAGTCCCAAAACCAGGTCGGAAAGCTGTCCCAAGGCTTCTCGACCCCCAGCTTCTTCGCGTCCTCGGTGAAGGTGCCGTCACGATTGTTGTGGTAGAGACGATTATCGCCACGGATGTTCGACACATAGAGGTCGGGCCAGCGGTCGCCGTCGAAGTCGCCCCAGGTAGCGCCCTTGCAGTATCGGCGGTTCTCGACGCCAGCTTGTCGCGCTACTTCATCGAAGGTCCCATCACCGTTGTTGCGATACAAGAGACTTGACGACGGGATGTCCGGAGTCGATTCAGTTGGCACGAAGAGATCGACGTCGCCATCGTTGTCGAAGTCGGCCCAGGACGCCGTCTGTGTGGGGAACCGATCGTTCCCGAGCTGGGCCTCGAAGGTGACATCCGTGAAGGTCAGGTCGCCGTTGTTGCGTAGTAGGGAGTTGGGGTGCCGTCCCGCCCGCCCCAACCATGCGCCTCGCAGCACATAAGCGTCAACGTCGCCGTCGTTGTCGTAGTCGGCTTGCACCATGTTGAGACCGCCGTAGAGTCCGACGAGACCGGCCGCCTCGGTGACGTCGGAAAAAGTACCGTCGGCGTTGTTGCGCCATAGCCGGATCTGCCCGTTCGGGTGCCAGTCGGAGACGAGCAGATCGAGATCGAGATCGTTGTCGAAATCATCGACGATCACGCCACCCGACATCCCGAAGGTGTCAATCCCGAGGCGACCGGCAATATTCTCGAACTCCGGGACTTCGACATCGGAGGCGAAGGCCGAGGTTGGTATCAAATACCCTGGCGGCACACCCTCTGGGTACTCATCGATCGTCATGAACGCGAGGTTGAGGAGCCAGCGAGTCTGAATTGCTAGATCGAAGTTCACCCTGGGCTTCCCCAGCAGTTCGAGGAAGAAGCGGATCGCTTGTCGGGAGCCGAACTGCTCGGTGTGGACACCGCCTCCTCGGATCGGCACGATGCAGCTCTCCGAAGAGTGCCGCAATGCGCAGTTGGTGGTTTCGCCTATCCTCAAGTGCGTCACTCCGAGATTAAACAGGGCACGGTGGACTTGACCGTCACTGAGCTTGCCCTCCATCTCGGAGGTCAACTGGTAAAGCTCCTGTTGACGTGACAACGCGGCGGCGAACTGACCTGCGTAGAACTCTGCCAGACCGAGCTGATTGAGAGGGCCCCAGCGATCGAGGGGAGAGGTCTCGGCTGAAACCTCGGCGTAGTCCTGCCGCAGCTTTCGGACCCGAAAATCGCCGAGGTAGGGATTCTCGTCGGGTGTGCGAGCGGCGATCGCCTTGAGGATCCGCAACATCAGGCGATGTCCAGGTGGCTGAGTGCGAGTCGCCGTTGGTGACTCGGCGCCCACCTGCCGGGCAGGAGCCGCCGGAGACATCCAATAGACAATCAGTAGCGCCAGACCCCATGCAAGCCAGAAACGTGGCCGGTCAGGAGGGTGCATCGTCATCGCAGAGACTCCGTTTCGCGAACGACAGAGTACCAAAGCGTCGGCCGCAATGAACCCGCGATACGCACCCGACAGAAGATACGGTGCGGCATACTGCCGACCCAAGCAGTAGAGAGATTGCCACTCTTGTTGACTCTATCTCGCGGAGGGGACGGGATTCGAACCCGCGAGAGACTTGCATCTCGCCGGTTTTCAAGACCGCACGGAAGGCAGATAGCGGCAGCCGGTAGCAGTCAGAAACAGGTATGGAACAGAAGCGTTCCGGGCCTTCCCACTGACTGCACGGCACTGCCCCCTTACCGCTGGTTTTCGAGAGCGGATGTGCCACCAGTGTGCCATAGGAGGAAGCCACTGGATCGGTCCACCTGCTAAAGTCGACGCGACCTACAAAGCAGGCCAGGTGCGTTTCTGTGCCTTGACCCTCCAAGTTCCCGGCGTCAGAACCGACCTGTCCAGAAGTGGACAACAAACGCGAGGAGCGGGCAGATGAAAAGACTCTGGAAGCAGGCATCCTTCGGCGCAGCGTTAGCCTGGAAGACGTGAACAGCGATGCTCCATGTTAATCAAGTCGATGACCCGGAGCGGCCCTACCTGTACCTGAGGGTAACCGGCGCCTACGACCTCGCCTCGGCTAGGCAGGCATTCGTCCGGACCTACCACCTGATGGGCCAACACCCTACCGGCACCGCCCTTCTGGACGTCCGGCAGGTGACCGACATGCCGAGCACTATCGACCGCTTCGTGCTCGGCGAGGACGTCGGCAAGCTAGCTCTTTCACACAAGCCCGGTCTTTGCCTAGCCATCCTCGGAGAAGAGCCCTATGTCGAACCCGAGCGGTTTATCGAGAGGGTCGCCCGGGACCGTTCCGCCAATCTGAGGGTCTTCACCGGCGAGGACGAGGCTCATGCATGGCTCATCGGCGGCCCTTCCTCCGGCGGTGCGAGCGGACCGCAGTTGGTCTGATCTCGGCCCGCACGGCCACGCGGCGAGTTCGCCTGAGCAGAGTACTTCATAAGCCGCTAGTCCGAGCAAGCTAGCTGGCGGAGGGGGCGGGATTTGAAACAGCAACAACTAGCAGGCTTGCGAGCCACCCTGATTGACTGCCGTCTACTGGAGCTTTTCGTCGGCAAGTGTGCCACCAGCGTGCCATGGGGAAGTAGGACCTCCGTTCTCGTCGACGTGTCTGCTCAGCACCCGGATTGCCGCATCTTTTCCAAGCGCCTGTCGGACGTTTCCAAAATGTTCTTCCAGAGAGTGACTTCGTTGCTGCTAGGACTAGTCTCGACTCTTGTGTAATGAGTCCTCTTCTCGATCGTCTTGACTCCATCAACGACCGAGGCTGTTTGGTCATAGCTGAAAATACCGAGCTTCCACTCCGTCTCAGAGACTCTCTCAATGCCGTAGTCCTTCCACGCGTTCATATGGACTTCGCAGAACGCATGCCACACCAACTTTGCATCGTCTGCATTGCTGATGACCACCTTTTCCTCTCTCAGCATTTCTCCCCAACTCTCCGCGCCCAGCCTTCTACTCTCTCGAGAACCCGGAACGAGCGCGATTGTGTGTCCCAGACCAAACGCAAGGTGAGCCAGGGACAGGTGATCTTCAAAACCCTCTTTCAGGTAGTTCGCATAGCTAAAGTAGTAGAACTTCCATTTGGGAAAGAGCAAGCGAGCGGCCTTGCCCTCTATTCTCCCGACCCGAAGCATTTGGTTGGCAACCGCTGACTCAGGGTCGGTCTTTGTTATTCGCTCGATCTCCTTCTGGACGATGTTCCAGTGGGCATCCGACTCTTCAACAGGGCTAAGCGTTGTGTCCTTGGGAAGGGAGGACACCTGTGCTGTGGCCGCGGGCGTGAGAGCGATGAGTAAGGCGGCTAGGCTGGAGATTGCTTTCATCTTCGAACGAGGGGCGCCAGCGGAAGAGCGGCGAGTACCAGCGAGACGATACCGAAGCCGCGGGAAGAGACCTTCATCCTTGCCATCTCTCAGGCAGAGAGCCAAGCCCGGGCCGATCACTGGCCGTCACGGACCGGCCAGACAAAACCAAGGACGTCCTTGTCGATGCTGCCGATAGCGCCGCCGGCGAGGGACGAGGTCACCACGAAGTCGGAATCGATCCAGGTAGCCGACCACAAGAAAGGATACGGAGTCCCACCCGGATTCACCCCGATGAACGCATCCCCCTCCGACCACGTCACGTCGCCTGGCGCGTTTACCACTGTCGGGGGACCTACCGAGCTATCGATCAGACTGTTCGAAGCCGCGGTGTCCGGACACGACACCAGGTCTGACCCCGACCACGCGCTGCACAGCTCCACGGCCGTCGGCTGCCGCCAGTCCCCCGGCGAAGATCCGTCGGTCAAGCCGCAGGTCCCGTCTGCCAGAGCAGCCGCGGCGGATTGCGCCGTTTCCCAGTTCGCCTGGCCGTTCGTGTTCGTGCCAGCCAGATCCCCACAGCTCGCGTCTTTCAACCAGAGTAAGTCCGTGTTGCAGTCCAACACGGTTCCGTCGCCCAGGTCCACATAGCGGTAGTCCACCGCTTCGCACAGTTGCAGCCCAACGCCGATGCCGAGAGTCGCGGTCGTCACCACCGCCGCACCGTTGACCAGCAAGGCCGAATCGCCGGCCGCGCCCGACAGTGGCGCTGGACCGGCGATCGATCCCCTGAAGGACGGGCTTACCGCCGAAGGCGAAGTCCCTACCGGCGACCCTGCGCTCGCCGCCGACCCGAGAGCCAGGTCCGAGCCCGCCTCTTCGAGGTACTGCTGCACGACCGCCAGCGCCTCTTCGAACACCGTCGCGCTCGGCCCAGCCGCCACCTGGAACAAACTTGGCTGCGACCAATCCGAGGCCTCCTTCCGGCCCACAGCTCGTACACTCCAAGCGTATCGACCGCCGCGTTCCAGGCAGCTGTCGAGGCCAGGTGTCCAGCCATGTACCGAGCCGGGAAAGCTCTGCCGCAGGACGAGCTTCGTATCCTCGTTCGCCTTCTCCGCTTGATAGATCACCAGCTCGTAGCTCTCTGTGCGCTCGACGATCCCCCAGTTGAACGTAGGGCAGGGTTCCGAGACGGCGGTTCCCGTCGGGCTCCCCGGCGACACCGCCACCGGGCTCTCGTAGGCTCCTGCTGCCCGCGTCGAGAGCAGCAACAGGGTAGCTAACAGGACTCCGTTCAGCATCGTCCGTCTCATGGCGTCACTCCTTCCTTGCCCTTCGGCAGCCCGGCGGTCTTGGGTCTTCGTGGCGGGGTGCTCGATGCTAGCCGTCGCGGAGAAGCGAGGAGCCGTGGCTTTGCGGCCCGGGTTTTCCCAGGTGTGCCTTTATCGAGGCCTGTCTTCAGATTACGCTTGAGGTGTCGATGAGAGCGCCACCCAAGGGGGTGGGAAGCGCGCCGGCCTTCACTCGTCGGTGAAGCCGATCTTCCCCGGTTAGCGGTAGAGAATCGAGCTACTTGATCAGGAACTCAGCCGAGCGCGTCGGATCGATCAAGTACTCAGAGGCGCCGCGATCAGATCGAGGTCTGTGACCAAGATGCTGTCGGCATCGAACAGTTGGGCCTTAAACGGCAGAGCTCGGTTGCCCCTGACTCTCACCGAGCTGCCGTTCATCGGGGGCTCGAAACCGCTGCACTGAATCTCAGGAATCAGCTCATACCCGAGGCCGATGAGCCCATTCTCATACTGCCGCAGAATCTCCTCGGGCGCCCGAGCCCTTGCGGCAACCCCGGTGGTCTTGGGTCCTCCGTGGCCGAGCGTTATGGCCTAAGCAGCGCGGAGAAAGCGAGGACCCGTGGCTTTGCGGCCCTGGGTTTTCCCAGGTGTGCCTTGAGGCGTTATTCAGGTTACGGCTGAAGGCTCTGGCTGCGCGCCACCCAATAGCGCGGGACGGGCCGCAGTTCGGGGCCTCTCGCACCCGATCATCGGCAAGCTGCTCGGCCACACCCAGGCCGCGACCACTCAGCGCTACGCCCACTTGGCAGCCGATCCGGTGCGGCAGGCTGCTGACCGAATCTCGGGTGAGATCGCGGCGGCGATGAGCGGGAAGGCGAAAGAGGCAACGGCTCCACCCGAGCCCGGAAGCCGCAACGGAAATGACTCTGCATGAGGAGGAAGAGCCTAGGCGAAGCCCTGGCCGCTTCCAGTCGTAACGCCTTGGTTTAATTCAGTTTATGTGGCGGAGGGGGCGGGATTCGAACCCGCGGTGACCGCAAAGCCACGCCGGTTTTCAAGACCGAGCGACGTGCAGCCAGCGACAGCAGCCAACAGTCAGAAACAGCAACAATCACCAAGCTCTCAGACCTGCTCGGTTGATTGCTCGCTACTGCCGATTACTGCGGCTTTTTGTTGGCGAGTGTGCCACCAGTGTGCCATGGGAACGCTCCGGCTGAGCTGAGACCCGACCCGATGATTGTCCGCCGCGAATCCTGCCCCTGCCGATTCGGAGCCCTCAGAGACTAGCGGCTCGACCGCACCTTTTTCAGCTCGTTTCGCAGCCTCTCGTTGTCTCTCTCCAGAGACTCCACGCGCAGAGCCAGCTGCTGGACCGCCGCGAGCGCTACGCCGGCGGAATCGGTGACCGAGATGTGCTTGTCGGTCTGGCCGAGACCGAAGGCGGCGTGGAAGTCCTCCGCCGTCGGCCCCATGTGCTCAATAGCTTCTGCGTCCTTCTTGTAGCTCCAGCGATAAATTGGCAGTCGGGCCAACCTGTCCAGCACCTTCCCTCCGTTTACGTCTTTCAAACCTTCCTTCGCGGTGCGGCTGGAGTTGACCTGTAGGTCACCGAAGAAGACCGTGTTGCCCGAACTGTCGATGTCCATCGTGGCCGGGGCCGTAGCAGAGAGTTCAATGATGTCCTGAGCGGAGGTTCCGCCGATACTGAACGTAGTTGAGTTCAGTTGGAAATCCACCAGCTCACCCGAAGAAGTGTTTTCCATCGCCCACCGAACGGCACCGCCGTTGATCAACCTAAATAGAGTCCGAAGGGCTCCATCGTCGTTTCGATCCTCAATGATGGCTTGGGCGTTAGGAAACGCTGGGACAGTTTGGAAAGGCCCGGGCGGCCCTCCTCCAACGACATGCAGCGGCGCCTGAGCATTAAGGGCGAAGTCGGCAGCGAATCCAGACAAGCCGATTCCGATGCCTTTCGGCCCTAACGACATTGACCCGACAGGCGTACTTTTCTGGAGAAATAAGAAGGAGCTACCGACGGGCACGGAGGTAAACCCCAGACCGGTAGTACCATCTCCGTTTACGAAGGGAAAGAGAAGGTAGTCATCGGCAGTTGTCGCTGTGTTGTTGTCCAGCGTAATGCGACTAAAAAACCCTGGGCTCGCTGCTGCCTCGACGGCCTCGTCCTTCTCGTCATAGACGGCCTCGTTCTTCTCATAAGAGGTGGCCTGGGTTTCCCCTTGAGCCCAAAGGCCCGACGGCAGAAAAGCCTCAAATGCAACGGCGCAGACCGTCGCAGTCGACTTGACCAAGAAGAAGATTTGCTGCTTCGTCATCCGATTTCCTCCAGTTCTCTGGGTGTAGCAGGCCGGCTTGCTTCTCTTTACGAGCCCAATCATTGTCCGCCGCGAACCGGCCAAACGCAGAAGGCGCCGTTGCCACAATCGACGCAGATGTTCGACGAGTTGTTCCGACAAGAGCGTGCCGCCGTCTGGAGCGCAACTACGCCATCTCCGCACCATCCAGGTTTGGCCGCCATCACTATTCCCACCAGCACGAGAAACAACCGAAGCTGCATCTGCCACCTCCCGTGATCGACAAGCAGACGAACTCTAGGGGATTTCTCGGCAAATGCAACACAAATCTTCGCCCACGGCCGTCCCCCTGCTAGCCCTCCCCACACCCACCCCCACCCCTAACTACTGCGTCCTGGGCTGGCAGGCCACCGTGCGCTACGAACCGCTAGCGGACCTGTACGAGGCCTGGGTGCCGCAGCACCCGCAGGTGCTTGCGGTGGGGAAGAGCCGACGTGAAGCGCTCTGTGCGCTGCGCGAGCGGCTGGCTGCAGAGGTGGGCGTGAACGCGGGGGTTCGCGCGAGGAGGTGAACTAGAGTTCGATCTCCAGCATCGCCTCGGTTCGGGGCCGACTCTGTCCTTGGCTTGGCTATGCGGACTCTCGACGAACCTGCTTACCTCAACTGCTTCTCAAGGCGCTTCTCAAGCCGTTTCAGCTCTTGCGCCTGACGTCCGAGCGAGTCCCGGACGCGTCTCGACGGTCTAACTACAGAAAAAAAATTATACAGCGGGTGGTTCCAACCCGCCCGGCGGCTCGCGCAAGCAAGCTGGCGGAGGGGGCGGGATTCGAACCCGCGGTCCCCGTGAAGGGACGCCGGTTTTCAAGACCGGTGCATTCGACCACTCTGCCACCCCTCCGCTTAGGCGGCCCAGCTTAGCGGGCGAGCCCGGTGGATGACCAGAGCGAACCTCGCGGCAAGGGCTCGATCAGTCCGCGAAGGTGTTTTCCACCAACGGTGGTGTGTCGACATCCGGCAGGTGGCACGAAACACAGACCCAGCGCGCGCCCACGATCTTGCTGCCGATGTCGTCCGCCTCGCCCCGCAGGTTCATGTAGTGGCTGAACGAGATCGCAGTCGGCTCGTCGTCCCCGGGAGCGGTCCAGTCGAGCATGTGGCAGTCGACGCACCAGTTCTCTTCCCGCGTGATGGGCATGAAGTCGGCCACCGCGTGCGGCACACGAGGAGGAGCACTGGGGAATGCGCGACCGACCGGCGGCAGATCGCCGGGATCGGAGATGTTGCCCGCGGGAACCGGCGGCACCGCCACGTCGAAGACGCTGCCCTTGGCCAGGCCAATCTCGGTGTCTGCTATTGGCTGAGGCCTCGCGGAAGTTGTCGTGGCGGCCGGGGCCGGCGCGTCTTGCGAAGCGTCTTGCGCAATGGCCAAGCCGGCACCGACCGAGGCCACCATCACGATCAGCCAGAGTGCGGCCGGAGGAATCGATCGCCAGGGCATGATCAGGCTCCTTTCGCCTTGAAGACTTCGACCGCGCACTTCTTGAAGTCCGTTTCCTTGGAGATCGGACAGGTCGCGTCAAGGGTGACTTTGTTGATGAAAACACCTTCGTCGAACCAGGGCACGAAGACCATGCCGCGCGGCATGGTGTTGCGGCCGGCGGTCTCCACCCGGGCCTGGATCTTGCCGCGGCGTGATGCGATCCATGCCAGGTCGTTCTGCGTCAAGCCGCGCTTCTTGGCGTCGGCCGGGTGCATGAAGAGCTGCGCCGTGGGCACCGCCGCGTGGAGCTCCGGCACGCGCCGGGTCATCGAGCCGGAATGCCAATGTTCGAGCACTCGGCCGGTCGACAGCCACAATGGATACTCGGCGTCAGGGCTCTCGGCCGGAGCGGCGTAGGGACGAAAGAAGATCTTCGCTCGGCCGGCCAGCGAGGTCGTGGCGGCCGTGGTCACGCCGTCGAGGTCGCCAGCCGGCAGCGCCTTCAAGGCGCCGCCGTAGAATTCGAAGCCCGAGCCCTCTTTGACATACGGATCGTACTCCTCGTTGAAGCGCCACTTGGTCTCGCGGCCGTCGACGACCGGCCAGCGCAGACCGCGCACGTCGTCGCGGTAGTAGGTATCGAAGTCCGCCAGATCGTGATGATGTCCGCGGCCGAACGAAGCGTACTCCTCGAACAGCGCCTTTTCCGGGAACCAGCCGATTCCGGCGGCGTCGCTCGTGCAGTTCTCGCGACCGTCGGCCACCGGATCCGGCCAGGCGAACTCGCGGTTGGCCGGGGTGGCGAAGAGAACGTCGTGGAGCGTATCGTCACTCTTGTAGCCCAGGCTCTTGGCGGCGGCCATCACGTCGGGCAGCCGGCCGTCTTCGAACCCCTCGGCCGCTAGACCGGGCACCTTCTGCTCGCCCCAGACCTCGGCCAGGGTGAAGCGCTTGGCGAACTCCATGATCTGCCAGACGTCGCTCTGCGCTTCGCCTGGCGGCGGCACTTGCTGTCGCCACATCTGCGTTCGCCGCTCCGAGTTGCCGAAGGCCCCCCACTTCTCGAAGATCATCGCCGAGGGCAAGATGAGATCAGCGACCTTCGCCGACAGTGTCGGATAGACGTCGGAGACGACGATGAAGTTGTCGAGCTCGCGTGCCGCCTTGATCCAGTGATTGGCGTTGGCCGTCGACTGGAACGGGTTGGTGACCTGCACCCACAGCCACTTGAGCGAGCCGTCTTCCAGATCGCGCATCATCTTGGTAATGTGACTGCCGACCTTCGGATTGAGTGTCGCGGCCGGCAGCTTCCACACCTCCTCGGACCGCTTGCGGTGGGCCGGATTGGCAACCACCATGTCAGCCGGCAAGCGATGGGCGAAGGTTCCAACCTCGCGCGCGGTGCCGCAAGCGGAAGGCTGACCGGTGAGCGAGAACGCCCCGTTGCCCGGCTTGGCCTGCTTACCGGTCAACAGGTGCACCATGTAGGCCTGCTCGTTGACCCAGGTTCCGCGAGTGTGCTGGTTGAAGCCCATCGTCCAGTACGACACCATCTTGCGCTTCGGATCGGCGTAGTAGTCGGCGAGTTGCTGGAGCTTTCGCTTGTAGCTCTCAAGCGACTCGTCGGGGTCGCCCTTCGACAACTCGGCGACGAACTCCAGGGTGTAGGGCTCGAGAGCGCGCTTGAACTCGGCGAAAGAGATCAGCCAGTGCTTGCCGGCGGTGGCGGCGTTGCCTTGCGCCACTTGGTGAACCTCGTCCGGGTTCTTGCGCTGAGCGACGGCTTCCTCACGGGTCAGCACGACGCCGCGCTCGCGACTCTGGGTATCTTTTTCGGTGTCGAAAGCGAACGCATCGGTTCCGCGCATGCCGAAACCGATGTCATACGGGCCGGTAGCGAAGACACAGTACTTGTCGATGAACGCCTGGTCGACGCTTCCCTTGGCGACGATCTCGCGCGCGATGAAGTTCCAGATCGCCAGGTCGGTATTCGGCTTGAAGACGATCTCGTGATCGGCCATGTCCGAGCTGCGGTTGGAGTAGGTGGTGAGATTGAGCACTCGGTAGTCGTCGCGCGCCATGCGCTGGTCGATGATGCGGGCCCAGAGCATCGGGTGCATCTCGGCCATGTTGGCGCCCCATAGAACTACCGTGTCAGTGCGCTCGATGTCGTCGTAGCAGCCCGACGGTTCGTCGATCCCGAACACTTGGATGAAGGCGGCGACTGCCGAGGCCATGCAATGCCGGGCGTTCGGATCGATGTTGTTCGATCGCCAGCCGGCCTTGAGCAGCTTGACCGCGGCGTAGCCCTCCTGCACCGTGTACTGACCCGAGCCCATTATGCCGACCCCGGTCGGCCCGAGCTCGCCGTGGACTCGCTTGAACTGGCGCTCCATCTCGTCGAAGGCGCGTTCCCAGGAGACCGGCACGAAGTCGCCCTGCTTGTCGAACTTGCCGTTTTTCATGCGCAAGAGCGGCCGGGTCAGCCGGTCTTCGCCATAGAGAATCTGCGCATTGGCGTAGCCCTTGACGCACAAGAGGCCGCGATTCACCGGATTGTGCCGATCCCCCTGAACGGCCACGACCTTGCCTCCCTCGATGGCAATCCGCAGGCCGCAACCGACGCCGCAGAAGCGGCACACGCCTTTGTCCCAGCGCCAAGGGCTCTTTCCCTGGGCCCACGCCGGCACCGAAATGCCGACCGCCGAGGCGGCGGCGGCGGCAACGCCGGCCTTCATGAAGTCCCGTCGGGACCAGCTCGGTTTCGATTCCACTGGTGACCTCCCTACGATGGCGAATCCACGTCGTTGTCTTCCCTGTCTATGCCCATATCAATCCGATGCTCGACCAGAGCCGCAGCCTCGACGTCCGGCAGCGCCTGGATGGCTCGCAGACCAAGCTCCTGCTCTTCGGCGCTCTCGGTCTCCTGCACTACGACCAAGCGCCCGGTCTCCGGCTGGCAGTAGTGCACCTCGACTCCCGGCAGGGCCTCCAGTTCGCGCTGGCAGTCGCCCACGCGCAGCGCTCTGGCCACCACCACGATCCCGGAGTAGTGCATCGACCCGATCTTAGCGAAAGACGGCCATTCGTCCGCCACCCGGACAGACGGTCTCGCCCAGGTCGATACTGGCGTAAGGCCATCCGAGAGAGTCCAGCGATCTCCTGGAGGCAGGAGTGCAAGGTGCGCGACGTCGAGTCGCACTGCGCGCTATCAGCTCGAGCCGAAGCTCACCTTGAAGGTGGTCCCGCGGCCGGGCTCGCTTTGGACTCCGAGGGTGTAGCCGAGAAGATCGCAGAGGTCCTTGCAGATCGAGAGACCCAGGCCCGTGCCTTCGAACTTGCGGCTGGTGCCGCTATCGACCTGAACGAATCGCTCGAAGATCGCCTCGAGCTTCTCGGGCGGAATGCCGATGCCGGTGTCTTCGACCTCGAGTGCGATGGCGCCCGCCTCCGGGTTCGCGATGAGCCGGACCGTGACCGAACCTTGGCGGGTGAACTTGAAGGCGTTGACGACCAGATTCACCAGGATCTGGCGGAGCTTCTCGGGGTCGGTTGCGAGAGGCGGACAGGTTGGCGGCAGCTCGGACAAGAGCTCCACTCGCTCGCGCGGCTTCTGGGTGTCGAGATCTCGCAGGGTCCTTCGGATCAACTCGATGACGTCCACCGCCTCGAGATCGAGCTCGACCTCTCCCGCCTCGACCTTCGTGACGTCGAGGATCTGATCGACCAGGCCGAGCAGATGCAACCCACTGGCGTGGACCCGCTCCAGCATGTCGTCGCCGGAGGCGGAGAGCTCTTCCTTGGTCCGCACAACCTGCGAGAACCCGATCACCGAGTTGAGCGGGGTTCTGAGCTCATGGCTCATCGAAGCGAGGAAATCGCGCTTGGCCTTGTTGGCGGCCTCGGCCGCCGCGAGCGCCTCGCGCAGCCGCGCCAGCGTCCGTACCCTGGTGGTCTCGTAGAACCATCCGATGCCGATGACCATCGTGAGGCCGAGCCCGATCACCACCAGCAGGAGGACCTGACTCGACTCGATCGGAGGAAACGCCTTCACACCCGAGACTTCGAGAGCGGCGAGTGTCCCCACCCCGGCGACGGCGCCCAAGGCGGTCAGCGCCCCTATCCTTCGGCCGCCCAGGCCGAGACCGATGAGCACCGGCACGGGCAGAAAGAAGAGGCCGGGGGTGCGGATTCCGTGACTCTTCCAGGCCACCAGGAGGACCACGAGAAGCGGCACGTTGGTGAGGAAGATCCCCATTGGGCGGACGGCGCCGGTGGCACGCAGCACCCACGGGGCGAGGAGAAAACTCAGCGCCAGGCCATAGGCGAGCGCCCACGTGACCGGAATAATCTGCGGAGCCACATAGGGGTAGGCGACCGCAAAGGCGAGGGTTCCGAGGCCGATGAACCAGGCAAGACCGACCGAGAGCCGGATCCGGTTGACGAGATCCTCGTCACCCGTGCCCACGCCGGCGGGGTGGAAGTAGTCGAGCAACCTATAGAGGACGTCGAGCACGGGTCACTGCCTCGTCCCCGACCGACTCGGGCGCAAATCAGCCGGCGCCGACGACCGGGACCTCGATCGAGTCGGCGCCTCCCATGTAGGGCCGGAGAGGCTCCGGGATCGACACCGAGCCGTCGGCGTTCTGGTAGTTCTCGAGGATTGCGACCAGGGTGCGTCCGGCGGCCAGGCCCGAGCCGTTCAGGGTGTGAAGGAGCCTCGGCTTGCCGCCTCCCGCCGGACGGTAGCGCAGACCCGCCCGGCGAGCCTGAAAGGCCTCGCAATTGGAGCACGAGGAAATCTCGCGATAGGCATTTTGCCCCGGTAGCCAGACCTCGATGTCGTAGGTCTTGGCCGCCGAAAAACCCATGTCGCCGGTCGAAAGGGTCACCACGCGATAGGGCAGCTCGAGCCGTTGAAGCACGCCCTCGGCGTTGCCGGTCAGCTCTTCGAGCGCCTCGTAACTGGTCTCGGGGGTGGTCAGGTGCACCAACTCGACCTTTTGAAACTGGTGCTGCCGGATGAGGCCACGCACATCCTTGCCGTAGGAACCGGCCTCGGCCCGAAAGCAGGGTGTATGGGCAACGTATTTGAGCGGCAGTCGCTCTTCCTCGAGAATCTCGCCGCGATGGAGATTCGTCACCGGTACCTCGGCGGTCGGAATGAGGTAGTACTCGTGGCCGGAGAGCTTGAACAGATCCTCTTCGAACTTGGGTAGCTGGCCGGTTCCGATCAAAGCATCGGTGTTGACGATGAACGGCGGCTGCACCTCGATATAGCCATTCTCCGCGGTGTGAAGATCGAGCATGAAACTGATCAGCGCGCGCTCGAGCCGAGCTCCGCTTCCGAAGTAGGCGGTGAACCGCGCGCCGGCGACCTTGGCGCCACGTTCGAAGTCGAGAATGCCAAGAGCCGGACCCAAATCCCAGTGCGCCTGCGGCTCGAAATCGAACGCTCTCGGCTCGCCCACGGTGCGCTCGACTCGATTGGCAGCTTCGTCGGCGCCGGCCGGTACCGAGGCATGCGCCAGATTCGGAAACGCCATCTCGAGATCCGTGAGCTCGGTCTCGGTGCTCGCGAGCCGCTCTTCCAGGCCCGCGATACCGGCCTTGAGCTCGCCGACCTCGGCCATCACCGCCTCGGCATCGGAGCCCTCGCGCTTGAGCGCGCCGATCTGCTTGGACAGCTCGTTACGGCGTTGCTTGAGCTGCTCGACCTCGCCGAGAATGGACCGCCGCTCCCGGTCGAACGATTGCCAACTTTCAAGGAGGCCGGCGGCGATCCCGCGAAGCCCCAGCCGCGAGGCGAGCGTGTCGTCTTCGGAACGCAGGAGGTCGCGAGACAGCATGGGCGGGAGTCTACCGAACGGGCACAGCCGGGAAAACTACGAGCCCGCCCCTACGCCCTGCCGCGCGGCAGCCGGCCGGCGATCAGCTCGCGAGTGGTCTCGACAACTCGCTTCAAGGGCCTGGCATCGGCGCGGCCGCGACCGGCGATGTCGAAGGCCGTGCCGTGATCCACCGAAGTCCGGATCACCGGCAGACCCAAGGTCCAGTTGGTCGCGCTTCCGAAAGCCACCGTCTTCACGGGAATCAGGCCCTGGTCATGGTAGAGAGCCAGCACCCAGTCGCAGTCACCTTTGCGCGCCCGGGCGAAGACCGAATCAGCGCTCTCGGGTCCGCGAACGTCGATGCCGCGCTCCCGGCAAGCCGCAATCGCCGGTTGGAGCACCTCGATCTCCTCGCGCCCGATCAGTCCGCCTTCGCCGGCATGCGGGTTCAAGCCCGCGACGACGATGCGCCCGCCGGCGTTCTCGGCGAGGCAGGTCACGGCCTCGATTAGGCCCTCCGCCGTCAGCGAGACCAGGGTTTCCGCCAGAGGCGTGTGGGTCGTGAGCAGCGCGACCTGCAGGTCCGTGGTCAGAAAGGTCATCAGAAAGTCGCGACCGTAGCGGCTCTTGCCGCAAAGGCCGGCTACGAAGTCGGTCTGGCCGCGAAACTCGGGAAGATGATGCTTAGCGATGGAAAACTTGCTAACTGGAGCGGTAACCACTGCATCGACGAGTCCGGCGCGAGCCAGCTCAACGGCAGTTTCGAGGCAGGCGACAGCGCCTCCGGCGTCCTTCGCCGTCGAGACGCCGGCCTCGATGGTCCGTGACTCGGCCACCGGGTCGAGCACCGCCAGGCCCTCGTCCTCCTCCCGTGCGAGCAACTGCTCGCGACTCTCGACCGACGAGAAATACTCGAGCACCACCTCGTCACCGCCCGGCACGAAAGATCGGACTTGCTCGAGCGCCGCGCGCTCGGCCACCAGCAGGGGCACATAGCCGCCCTGAAAGCGCGAAGCCCATTTGAGCAGGATCTCCGGTCCGATCCCGGCCGGATCGCCCTGAGTAAGGGCCAGGACCGGCAGACTCGCCTTGATGCTCAAGTGGTGGACGGCTCGGAACGCGGTCGCCGCCGCCGCCGCAGTTCATCTTCTTTGAACATGTAGCGGATGTTGTGCTTCAGAAGCAGGAGATTGGGCTCGCGATTGCGGTTCAGCTTGATTGCGCCCTTGTCATACCACTCGATCCAGCCTCTCAGTTCGGTGCCGTCGGTCAACACGACCACCATCGCCGTCTTGGCTCCCATCTGCTTGAGATAGTAGAACTCCTCGGCGTTCGTCTGTTCAGGCGGAGCGTGCTTGCGTCGAACGGACCTCGAACCCTTCTGTTCC
Source organism: Thermoanaerobaculia bacterium (assembly GCA_945787635.1). Classification (GTDB taxonomy): domain Bacteria; phylum Acidobacteriota; class Thermoanaerobaculia; order Multivoradales; family JAHEKO01; genus CALZIK01. The sequence goes on from CALZIK010000068.1 coordinate 39,821, forward strand.
GAAAGGTCCGGGCGAATCAGCTTGCGGTTCGGCATCTCAACTCGCTTGTGGTTGCGCCTCGGGCTTCTTCGCCCGAGGCTGTTTGTATTGCTCATCCTCGTAGGCCAGGCAACAGAGCAAGCGGCCGCACTGTCCCGAGATCTTGGACGGATTCAGGCTCAGGTTCTGTCGCTTGGCCATCTGGATGGAAATCGGCTTGAAGTCCGTGAGCCACGACGAGCAGCAAAGCGTCCTGCCGCAGACACCGATGCCGCCGAGAAGCCCGGCCTCATCGCGAGCGCCAATTTGGATCATTCGCACCTTGGCTGAAAAGCGCTTCGAAAGCTCTCTGACCAGACCGCGAAAGTCCACGCGACCCTCGGAAGTGAAATGAAACTGGGCGGCTCTTCCGTCCAGAGAAAAGGTGACCTTAGAGATCTTCATGTCGAGGCCCAGGTTGCGGACACGCTCGCGTGCGTAGCGCTTGCCAGCGTCCTCGTTGGTCAGCTGACGCTCGTGCAAATCCTTGTCTTCGTCCGATGCCAGGCGAAGGATGCGGCTGGCGCTCGACTTCTGACATGGCTTGAAGACCGGCATGGGAGACTGTTCGACCCGACCCACGGCGTGACCGGACTCGAGCTCGACCACGACGGGTGCACCCCTGGTGAAAATGTGGTCTCCGGTCGCGCACAGCGTCAGATTGGTCTCTTCCGCGAACCGTACGCCAACGAAGTTGTTCTCGACCGACGTCGACATTCCCTGGAAGGAACAGCCTTGACATCCACTCATGCGTTTTCTCTGCTATCGATCAGAACGGAAACGTCCGGTTTCTACCCGGTGGGCCGGCTCGACCGCTCGGTCCGGTCAGTTAGATTCGCGGGCTTTGAGCCATTATAGGACAACCCACTAGTCGGCTCCTCCGGACTCCAGCACCCGACGGCCGATGTCAGTGCGGAAGGTCTGGCCCTCCCATCGGATCTGCGCCGCCGCCAGGTACACAGTGCGCAAAGCCTCGCGAAGCGAGCTTCCCGACGCGCAGACACTCAAGACCCGGCCGCCGCTCGTCACCAGGTTTTCACCTTCAATCCTGGTGCCAGCCTGAAAGACCGAGACCCCCGGCAACGAGGCGCATTTCTCGAGGCCCGATATCGGGTGGCCCAGCTCCGGCGCGTCGGGATACCCGGCGGCCGCCAGAACAATGCACGCGGTCGCCTCCCTGCGAAACTCCAGCCGGGCACTCTCGAAACGTCCCGCGGCGCCTTGCGCCAGCACCGGGAGCAAGTCGTCGGACATGCGCAGAAGCAGAGGTTGCGCCTCGGGGTCGCCAAGGCGGGCATTGAACTCGAGCACCAGGGGACCGTCATCCGTCAGCATGATGCCGGCGTAGAGGAAACCCTTGAACACACGGTTCTCTTCGGCCATCCCGTCGACCACCGGGCGTAGAACCCTCTCCATGACCTCGGCGGCCTCCTGCGCGGTCATGACGCCCGACGGGCTGTGCGCCCCCATGCCGCCCGTATTGGGTCCTCGGTCGCCGTCGCCGATTCTCTTATAGTCCTTGCAGGTCGCCAGCGGCAGCACCCGGCGCCCGTCGCAAACCGCGATCAGGGACACTTCCTCACCTTGCAGGCAGCGCTCGACGACCACCCGGTCGCCGCTCGCACCGAACCGGCGCCGCTCGAAGAAGACCTCGATTCCGGCTTTCAGCTCACTCTTGTCTTCGGCAATCAAAACACCCTTGCCGGCCGCCAGCCCATCCGCCTTGAGCACCACCGGGAGTCCGAGCTTCTTTGCCGCCGCCAGAGCTTCATCGGCGGTGTGCGCGATGTGAAACTCGGCGGTGGGAATGTCGTGTCGACGCATGAATTCCTTGGCGAAGACCTTGCTGCCCTCGAGCTCCGCCGCGTTCCGCCGCGGGCCGAAAATCGGCAGATCGCGTCGCTCGAACTCATCGACGATCCCCAAGGTCAAAGGTAACTCGGGCCCCACAACCGTCAAGTCGATCTTGAGGTCGGACGCGAAGTCCGCGAGCTTGGAGACCTCATCGACCGCGATCGGCACGCAGTCCGCAACCTCGGCGATGCCGGGATTGCCCGAGGCGCAGAAGAGCTCCGCGAGCACCGGACTCTCCCGGAGCTTCCAGCAAAGGGCATGCTCTCTGCCGCCGTTGCCGACTACAAGTACCCGCACAGAGCCTCGTGGGTGACTGCCGGCCGCATCGACCACCGGCGCCTGGATTGCGGTGAGAACATAGAAACAGGCCTCGAGGACTTTACCAGTTCGCAATCGTCTATTCGCCCCCAGTGCACCGTCCTCGGAAAGAGGCAGCTTGGCGGAGCCGGTGGTGTCTCTCCAGGTCTCGTCAGCACCATCCGGATTGGCATCGGCATTGCTCTAGAGATCTATGACCAGAACGGAGGTGTCGATATGAAGAAAATACTGACCGGATTGATGATCACGCTGGCGGCGGGCCTTTTCACGACCGGGACCGCAGAGGCCCAGCGCAGCCAACGCTACGCTCAGGATTCGTTTCGAGTCCAGCTGGGAGAGTTCCGGCCTGACGGCGACTCGGTCTACTGGACCGACAGCGAGCTGGACTTTACCGGCCGGACCGAGGACTTCGAAGATTCCGCCGCCGGCCTGTCGTATCTGCACCCATTGGGACCGAAGCTCTCGCTCCAAGTTTCCGGCTTCTTCTACGAGGGCATCCAGGACCAGGCCTATCGCGCCTTCGAGGATCAGTTTGGCGGCGACATCCTGCACACCACCGAGCTCGAGCTCACCTCGGTGACGATCGGTTTGCTCTACCGGCTCGCCGGCCCCGATGCCGCGGTTCTTCCCTACGTCGGCGCGGGCGGCGGTCTCTACAGCTGGCGACTCTCGGAGTTCGGAGACTTCATTGATTTCTCGGGCGCCGACCTCGAGATCTTCGAGGACTTCTTCGAGCAAGAGGACGAAGAGTTGGGTTGGTACTTCACCGCCGGCCTCGAGGTGCCGATCGCTGACTCCTGGTCGGTTTTTGCCGAGGGGCGCTGGGACAACGCGGAAGCCGAGTTGGGTGGCGACTTCAGGGGCCTGGGAGAGCTCGATCTCTCGGGGCGAAGCTATTCGGCCGGTATCAGCTGGCGTTTCTGATCTGGCGCGAGTCGTCCAACGGATCGGTGAACCTCGGATCGGTCAGGAAATCGACGTCGGTCAGGGCCTCGAGGAACGCGACCAGATAGTCGCGTTCCTCCGCGCTCAGCTCGAAACCGGCCACCAAGTCGCTCTTGAGGGGGCTCGAGCGACCCGGTCCACGGCCGCCGGCGGCATAGAACTCCACCACCTCGCTCAGAGAACCGATACTGCCGTCGTGCATGTACGGCGCGGTGACTTCTAGGTTGCGCAACGTCGGCGCCCGAAAAGCGCCCATGTCCGACGCCCGGCCGGTGACCTCGAAGGCCCCCCGGTTGGGCTCCGGGTAGGCGCCTCGGCCGTCCAGATCGAACAAGCCGGTATTGTGAAACTCGGCCTCGATGCCGCTCGCGACCCTGGTCACACCGGGCGCCTGCGACCCGGCGACCCGCACCGGGCCCGAGAAGTTGAGCCCCGCGTGGCACTCGGAGCAGCGGGTCGTCTCGGAGAAAAAGAGCTTCATGCCGCGCAGCGCCGAATCCCCCAGAGGCTCGCCCCAAAACACGAACCGGTCGTACGCGGAGTTGCCGGAGATCAAGGTGCGCTCGAAGGCCGCAAGAGCGTAGGTGACGGTTTCAATCGAGATTCCCTTGGCTGGAAACGCTTGCGAGAACAGCGCTGCCAGCTCACCATCAGTCGCCAAGCGACCGATCACTTCGTCTTCGAGGTCCGCGAGGCCGAGCTCGACCGGCCGCTCGTTGAACATCGGGTTGAGCGCCTGCTGCTCGAGCCGAGTCATCGCCGGATCGGCCCAGTTGTAGGTCGCGTTGTAGGCGACATTGGTGAGTGTCATCGCGCTACGCGGATGGAGCTCCCCGGTCGATCCCACCGCCCGGCCGCGGCCATCCGTGAACGCAAGCTCCTGGCGGTGGCAGCTCGCGCAGGAAAAATGGCCGTTACCCGAAAGCCGGGTGTCGTAAAAGAGCCGTCGGCCGAGCGCGACCTTGGTGGCCGACATCGGGTTGTCGGCCGGCACCTCCGGCCGAGGAAAGCCCGCGGGAAGCTCCCAGGCATAGGACTCGGGTACCACCCCGAGACCGGGTCGCGGTGCCGGCGGCTCTCCGGTCGAGACGCAACCGACCAGTAGGCCGACCGGAAGGACATTCAACGCGATCCGGCGAGAGGCTCCGCCCGCCATACCGGCGCCCTCAAGCCAGAACTGCGCTAGGCCCACGAGGCAGCCGCGACAGCTACCACTCGCGAGCGCCGGAGCGCCGCACCATCGCGATGTGTCCGGCGATGTCGGCTCGTTCCTCGACCCAGCTCGCGAACTCTTCGAGATCGCTCGCCGACACCTGGCTCGCGCTATCCTGCTGTTGCTCGAGCCATCTCTTCATAGCCGTCATGAGCTCGTCCGCCCTGGCCTGGTCCTCGCGCACCAAAAGCAGATAGGCCTCCTTCGCCTCGTCGAGGCGGTTGAGCCCCAGATAGGCTTCGGCCCGATACTCGATCGCCTCGGGATAGCCGGGGGCGATCGACAGAGAGCGGTTGTAGGCCGCAATCGATTCGTCGTACTCGCCGATCTTGCGCAACGCATAGCCGAGGCTGCTGTGAGCCTGGTAAAGCACCGAGTCCTTGGACACGGCGTTGCGTTGCGCCTTGACCGCTTTCTCGTACTCCTTCTGCGCCTTGTTGAGGAGCTTCTCGGCGGCCTTGCCTTGGGTGGCGGCCGCCTTTTTCTCGAGCTCCCACGCCTTGTCACGGTGCTTGAGCCCCTGGTTGTAGTAGTCCGCGGCGCTCATCTCCATCGTCGGCGAAGGCACCGAAGGGGTTGACGGGGTCGAAGAGCCGCCCGCGGCCCAGCTGACCGAGGAAACAAGAAAACCGATGCCGAGTGCCGCGGCGAAGATCGCCGCTCGACGACCGAGCGATAGTGGTTTGCCTGATTTCGTAGTTGCCATGGGTTTGTTCTCCTCTAAAAATCGATCCGTCGGCAAATAATAGCGTGCCCGATGGACAACTGGCAGGCGACCGGCGGCCAGGGGTTCGCTACACTGCCGAAATACGCTCGATGACGCCGAAACGGTTTCACCGCATCCGCGAGGTCTTGAGGCGACGGCAGCAGGATCTGACCGTCGTTTTGGAGAACGTGCACAAGCCTCACAACTTCGCGGCCGTGCTGCGCACGGCTGACGCGGTAGGGCTTTTCGAGACCCATGCGATCGTTCCGGATCGCGAGCTGCGGACATCGCTGGTCAGCGCATCCGGCAGCGACAAGTGGGTGAAAGTCACCGTCAGCGGCACTCTGGAAGAGGCGCTCGGCCATCTCGGGCAAGGCGGCCGGCGGATCCTCGCCGCGCACCCCTCGAAACAGGCACTCGACTACCGCTTGGTGGACTTCACCCAGCCCACTGCGATCCTCTTCGGTCAAGAAAAAGACGGTTTGAGCGACGCGGCCCTCGCTGCCGCCGACGACCGGATCCGAATTCCGATGGCCGGCTTCGTTCGGTCGCTCAACGTTTCGGTCGCCGCGGCAATCATCCTGTTCGAGGCCATGCGTCAGCGCACCGCGGCCGGTCTCTACGACGAGAGCTCGCTCGATCAGACGCGGTTTGAAAGCACACTGTTTGAGTGGTCCTACCCAGAGCTGGCGGAGCACTGTCGCCGGCGCGGCGCCGCCTATCCGAGGCTCAACGAAGACGGCGAGCTGCTGGATCCGGTGCCGCGGTAGGGAGTACCGAGCACGGAAGTGCGCGCGGCAAACCAGCTGCGCTGGGACACCTAGGAAAGGTGTCCCCGTTTACCTCTGGAGGCGCGTCGTCAGCCGGAGCACGTACCAGAACATCATTCCGATCGACGCGAACAGCGCGAGTGCGGCGCCGACGTGGCGCGTCGCGCGCCGGCCGCCGTACCGCCTGGTGATTCCCGCGGTGTCGTAGAGGATCGACGCGCCGGAAAAGGCGATCATCGCGACGCTGAACCAGGTGCCCAGGTACCAACCGAAGACCAGCGACGCCACGATCAGAACGAGCGCCACAACACCGCCCCAGTAGAGCAACGGCCGAAGAAACGAAAAATCATTGCGTGCCGTCCACGCCACGAGAGTCAAGCCCAGTGCGCCCAGGAGCGTGACCTGGGCCGCCTGCTCGATGGTTCCGGGAGCCCAGCGATCGGCTTGATAGAGAAGCGGAACGAAGATCACGCCCTTGGCCACGATGTAGAGGCCCAGTCCCGCATACTGGCCCGACGTGGAATGCAGGCGCCACGCCATCCGACTCGCGAACCAGGCGACGAGCAGGAAGCCGGCCAGAATCAGCCCCCACGGTACTCCGGCCATGGCTCGAGCCAGTCGCTCGGCCAGGCCCGACTTGAAAAGCGTCACCTCGAAGGCGACGAACGCGAGGATCGCTCCCAGAAGGTGCAGGTAGACCCGCGTGATGAACTGCGCGTGGGCTGTCGCCCTCGCCGTCTGCGGCCGGTCGGCGACGCGCTCGCTCACTCGCTCCCCACCAGATATCTCGCTACGTCCAGGTAGTCCACGACCAGCGACAGGAGATCCGTGACGAAGAGCGTTCGGATCCAGCGCTCGTACCGCGAAGCTCCGGAAAATCCATCCCCGCGCCGGCCGAGCCGGTAGAGATAGATCAGAAGCGGCGTCCAGACGAGCACGTGCGACAGACCCAAAAGCCGATTGAAGCCGCTTAGCTCGGCCAGTGCCGTCATCACGACGAGGTTGGCGAGCCACGCCGCGAGCACCCACCGGGCGGGTTTCTCCCGCAGGAAGAGGACCGCCGCCGAGTTGGCGACGATGAGCCATGCGACCCAGATCTGGAGCCATGCCGGCCCGGCAAAGAGCCCCTCGAGAAGCACCAACCTCAAGTCGTGCTCGACCAAGCTCGGAACCGCGCCAGAAAGCAGAGCATCACCAGCCAATGATAGGCCACTGAAAGTCCAGTTGGTACGACCTCCTAAGCGCTGCTCAGCGGCGGCTCACTTAGCAGGGCGCGCTGTGGTGCCTCAGCACGCCCTGCTAGATGTGGCAGTGGCTGAGACCACGCTTCTCGAGATAGCGCTGGTGATAGTCCTCGGCGCGCCAGAAGGTCTGGGCCGGCGCGACTTCAGTCACGATCGGCTCGGAAAAGCGGCCGCTGGCCTCCAGGTCTTTGAGGGAACGTTCGGCGCGCTCGCGCTGATCTTCGTCGTGAAAGAAGATCACCGAACGATACTGGGTTCCCACATCGGGACCCTGGCGGTTGGGCGTTGTCGGATTGTGGTTGCTCCAGAAGACTTCGAGCAGATCTTCATAGGAGACCTCCTCGGGGTCGAACTCGACCTGCACGACCTCGGCATGGCCGGTCGAGTCGGTGCACACATCCTCATAGGTGGGGTTGTCCAGATGCCCGCCCATGTATCCCGACACCGCGTCTTCGACGCCCTCGATCTGATGAAACGCAGCTTCCACTCCCCAGAAGCATCCGGCGCCGAACGTTGCGATCGCGGTCATTGCTGTCTCCTTGGCTTTTCTTACTTACGCAGTTGAATGAAGGTCGACAGGCGGCCGCCGAGGAGGATGGCGCCGGCGCCGATCACCAGAACGATGATCCGGTACCAGGCCGGCTCTACCGCCGAGCCTTTCAAGAGAGAGGCCAGTGTAACCAACGCGAACAGACCGGCGACAATTCCCGCGTGCAGCACCTTGCGACGGCCGGCAACGGTTCCCGCCAGGAACCCGGCCAGCACCTGAGCCAGGGCGAAGATCAGCACTCCCGCTACGACCGGGCCGATTCCAGGGGCACCTTCACCGCCGAACAGGCTGGCGACGACACCCATGCCGGTAGCAGCCCCCACCAGGTAGCCCAGAATCACCCCCAGTACGCTGCGCAGTGTTTGCATAGCCCTCGTCTCCGTGCCCGGGACGATACCAGAGCGGTTGCCCTCGCTAACGCTTGCGCGGCAGATAGAGATCGGTGAGGGTGCCCTCGAACGCCTCCGCCGCGAAGGCCACGGTCTCGGATACCGTCGGGTGAGGGTGAATCGTCAGCGCGATGTCGGCCGCATCGCAGTCCATCTCCAGAGCCAGGGCGAGCTCGGCGATGAGATCCCCGGCTCCCGGCCCGACGATGCCGGCCCCGAGGAGCCTTCGCGTCTGAGGATCGAAGAGCAGTTTGGTCGATCCATCGGACCGCCCCATGCCCAGCGATCGACCGCTCGCGGCCCATGGGAACTTCGCGGTCTCGTAGACAACGCCCTCCTGCTTGGCCTGCGTCTCACTGAGCCCGACCCAAGCGATCTCCGGATCGGTATAGGCAACGGACGGGATCGCGCGAGCATCGAACGCGCTCTTCTCTCCGGCCGCGTTCTCGGCGGCGACCTTGGCCTGATGGGTCGCCTTGTGAGCGAGCATCGGCTGGCCCATGATGTCGCCGATCGCAAAAATGTGCTGTTGGCTAGTGCGTTGGGTCCGGTCGGCGGCGATGAAACCATGCTCGTCGACCTTCACGCCCGCCGCCGCGGCGTTCAGCTGATCGCCGTTGGGCCGCCGGCCGACCGCGATCAACGCTCGCTCGAAGGTGGCTGACTCGGGAGCCTTTGGCCCCTCGAGCCGCGCCGTCAGCCCGGCATCCGTAGCCTCCAAGGAAGCGACCTTGGTGCCGAGATAGATCTGCGCCCCCATTTCCTTTTTTAGGCGCCGCTCGAGCGGCCGGACCAGATCGCGATCGCAACCCGGTATCAAGCCGTCCAGAAGCTCGACAATCGTGAGCTTGGTCCCCAGGGCTCCGTAAACGATCGCCATTTCGAGACCGATGATGCCGCCACCCACCAGCAGCAAGCTCTTCGGAATCTCGGGCAACTCCAGGGCGCCGGCCGAGTCCATCACCCGGGGGTCGTCGTAGGGCAGGCCCGGGATTTTCACGACCCGGGACCCGGCGGCGATGATCGCCTGGCCGAACGAGAGCGTTTGCCGGCCGTCGTTGCTCTCGATCTCGACCTCGTGGACACCCACGAACCTCGCCGTGCCCTGGATGACTCTGACCTTGCGTCGCTTCGCCAGGTCGGCCAGACCTCCGGTCAGCCGCCCGACGACGTCCTGCTTGAATCCGCGCAGGCGCTCGAGATCGATCTCGGGCTCCCCGAAGGACACGCCGTGGGCGGCCAGGCTCTCGGCCTCGTGGATCACCTCGGCGACATGCAACAGGGCCTTGGAGGGAATGCAGCCGACATTGAGGCAAACCCCCCCGAGCGCCGGATACCGCTCGACGAGGGTGACCTCGAGCCCCAGGTCCGCCGCCCGAAACGCCGCGGTGTAGCCGCCGGGCCCGGCGCCGATGACGACGAGAGGCGTGTCGTAGTCGGCGGCGCTCGAGCGCGCACCGGCGGCTGGCTGGCCGACATCGGTTCGAGCCGGCTCCCGAGGAGCGGGCTCGGAGGTAGTGCCAGTCGATGTCTTGGCCGACGTCTTGGCCGATGTTTTGGCCAATGTCTCGACCTCGGCGGACCCCGCGTCCGTGGACGACTCGGCCGCCACCTCCAGCAGTAGGACCAACGTGCCCTCCGTGACCTGGTCACCGGGCTTGACCTTGATCTCGCGCACCTTGCCCGGCAAGGGCGACGGGACGTCCATCGACGCCTTGTCACTCTCGAGTGTGATCAACCCGTCTTCGCGAGCCACCAGATCCCCTTCGGCGACCAACACCTCGACCACATCGACCGCTTCGTCGGTTCCCAGGTCGGGAATCCGCACTTCGCTCAGGTCGGGCATCTACAAGACCAGTCTTCTGATGTCAGACAATACCCGGCTCAAGTAGGTCGTGAAGCGAACCGCCATGGCGCCGTCGATCACCCGGTGATCGTACGAGAATGACAAGGGCAGGATCAGGCGCGGCTCGAAGGCCTTGCCATCCCATACGGGCTGGAGCCGCGAGCGCGAGACTCCCAGAATCGCGACCTCCGGCCAGTTGACGATCGGCGTAAAGAGCGTGCCGCCGATGCCGCCGAGACTCGATACCGTAAAGCTCGCACCCCTGACCCGATCGGGCGTGAGCTTCTTTTCGCGCGCCTGGGCACTGACCTCGCCCAGCTCGCGAGCCAGCTCGAAGATGCCTTTCTTGTCGACATCGCGGATGACCGGAACCACCAGACCCTCGGCGGTATCGACCGCCACGCCCAGGTGGTAGTACTTCTTGACCACCAGATGCTCGCCGCCCACATCGAGCGACGAGTTGACACGCGGGAACTCCCTGAGCGCGGCGACAACAGCCTTCATGACGAAGGCGAGAGGCGTGAGACTGAAACCCTCCTGCTTGGCCCGATCCTTGTGCTCCTGGCGGAACGCCTCGAGTTCGGTGATGTCACTCTCGTCATGCTGGGTCACGTGCGGAATCGTGAGCCAACTGCGCGTGAGGCTGGGACCCGAGATCTTCTGGATTCGGGTCAGCGGCTGACGCTCGATCTCGCCGAACTTCGAAAAATCGATCACCGGAAGATCGACCGCGGTCGCGCCCGGTCCCGAGGCGGGTTTGGCGAGCGCCTCCTTCACGAAGCCCTCGACGTCTTCGCGCAGAATTCGATGCTTGCGCCCGGTCCCGCGCACTCGATTCAAATCGGCGCCGAGCTCGCGGGCGAATCGCCGCACGCCTGGAGACGCATAGGCCTTGGAAAAATCGGGACCGTCGGCCGGCGCCGGCGGGGGAGCTGGCGGTGGCGGACTCGCCGTCGGCGCGGATTCGACCTGGGCTTCGGTCTCACCGGCGGATGGGGCCTCGAAGGGCTCCTTCGCCCGCGCGCTGTCTTCCGCTCGTCCCGACTCTGGGGCCGGCGCTTCGGCGGAGGCCGGTTTCTCGTCGGCCTCGACGGACTCCGGAGCCGGCTCGCTTCCGACCTCCAGCATCAGGATCACGCTCCCCTCGCGCACTTTGTCGCCGGCTTTGACCTTGACCTCGCGCACCGTACCCGCGAACGGCGCGGGCACGTCCATCGTGGCCTTGTCGCTCTCGAGCGTCACCAGAGAATCGTCCTCGACCACCTGATCGCCCCCGGCGACCAGCACTTCGACGACGTCCACCTCGTCGATGTCGCCGAGCTCGGGAATCTTGACGTCTCGCAGCTCACTCATCATCCGGTGCCCCTCGCTAGCCTTTCCAGGGGTCCGGCCGCTCGGTTCCGATCTCGTACCTGGCGAGCGCTTCGGCGACCCGTTCGCGCTCGACGACGCCCTCGTCGGCCATGACCTTGAGAGTCGCCACCACCACGTGCCGCCGATCGACCTCGAAGTAGTCGCGAAGGCGCTCGCGGGTGTCGCTGCGACCGAAGCCATCGGTACCGAGGGTGAGGTAGCGCCGAGGGACAAACGGGCGAATCTGCTCGGCCACCGAACGCACATAGTCGGTCGACGCGACCACCGGGCCCTCGGTTGGAGCGAGCGATGACTCGACGTAGCTCTTGCGCGGAGTCTCCAGCGGATGCAGACGGTTCCAACGCTCCGCTTCGAGGCCGTCCCGCCTGAGCTCGTTGAAGCTCGGTACGCTCCAGATGTCGGCGGCGACGCCGAAATCCGCTCGTAGAAGCTCTGCCGCGGCTTCGACCTCGCGCAGAATCGCGCCGGAGCCGAGAAGCTGCGCCCGCGGCGCGTCACCCGGAGCCTCGGCCGCGCGCAGTCGGTACATCCCCTTGCGAATGCCCTCCTCGGCTCCCTCGGGCAGTGCTCCGTGCGGATAGTTCTCGTTGAGCACGGTGATGTAGTAGAAGGTGTCTTCGTTCTCGGCATACATCCGTCGCAGACCGTCCTGCACGATCACCGCGAGCTCGTAGCCGTAGGTCGGGTCGTAGGCGCGGCAGGTCGGGACCGTCGAGGCAATCAGGTGGCTGTGTCCATCCTGATGTTGCAGGCCTTCGCCGTTCAGCGTGGTGCGCCCCGAGGTCGCTCCCATGAGGAACCCGCGAGCGCGGATGTCGGCGGCCTGCCAGATGAGATCGCCTACCCGCTGGAATCCGAACATCGAGTAGAAAATAAAAAACGGAATCATGTGGAGGCCGTGGTTGGCGTACGAGGTGCCAGCGGCGGTCCAGGAGCACAGCGACCCGGCCTCGGAGATTCCTTCCTGCAGAATCTGACCGTGTTTTTCCTCGCGATAGTAGGCGAGCTGGTCGCGATCCTCGGGCGTGTAGAGCTGGCCGGTGGGAGCATAGATTCCGACCTGGCGGAACATGCCCTCCATGCCGAACGTTCGCGCTTCGTCCGCGACGATCGGTACCACGCGATCCTTGATCTTCTTGTCCCTGGTCAGGGACATCAGGATTCGCACGAAGGCCATGGTGGTCGACAGCTCCCGCTCGCCGCTGCCCTCGAGGAGAACGCTCAGGCTGGAAAGCTCGGGCACCTCGAGCGCGGAGGCCCGGACGTTACGGACCGGAAGATACCCACCGAGGGCTTCGCGCCGCTCTCTCAAGTAGCGAATCGGAGCGCTGTCCTCGGCCGGCTTGTAGAACGGCAGCTCGTCGAGCTGCTCTTCGGTGATCGGAATGTTGAAGCGGTCCCTGAAGTGACGCAGCGATTCCTCGCCGATCTTCTTCTGCTGGTGGGTGATGTTCTGGCCTTCACCGGCCTCTCCCATGCCGTAGCCCTTGACCGTCTTGGCCAGGATCACCGTCGGTTGCCCCGTGTGGGCCACCGCTGCGGCGTAGGCGGCGTACACTTTCTGGGGATCGTGCCCACCTCGCTTGAGTCTCCACAGATCCTGGTCGGACATGTCGGCGACCATCTCTTTCAGCTCGGGATACTTGCCGAAGAAATGCTCGCGCACGAAGCCGCCGTCGTTCGCCGCGTAGGTCTGGTACTCGCCGTCCACGACCTCTTCCATGCGCTGGCGCAACAGACCCGACGGATCGCGTGCGATCAGGGGATCCCAGTTCGAGCCCCAGACCACTTTGATGACGTTCCAGCCGGCGCCGCGAAACACCGCCTCGAGCTCCTGGATAATCTTGCCGTTGCCACGCACCGGACCGTCGAGCCGCTGCAGGTTGCAGTTGATGACGAAGATCAGGTTGTCGAGCTTCTCGCGGGTCGCGAGCGAGATCGCGCCCAGCGACTCGGGCTCGTCCATCTCGCCGTCGCCGAGAAACGCCCACACCTTGCGACCCTCTGTCTCGACCAGGCCTCGGTTGTGAAGGTACTTCATGAACCGGGCCTGATAGATCGCGGAGATCGAGTTCAGGCCCATCGAAACCGTCGGAAACTGCCAGAAGCCGGGCATCAGCCACGGGTGCGGATACGAGGACAGGCCTTTGCCACCGACCTCTTCTCGGAAGTGGTCGAGCTGGTCTTCGCTGAGCCGGCCCTCTAAAAACGCCCGGGCGTAGACGCCCGGGGAGCTGTGGCCCTGAAACATCACCAGATCCCCGCCGTGTGCGTCGGTAGGCGCTCGGAAGAAGTGATTGAAGCCGACCTCGAAGAGATTGGCCACCGACTGGTAGGTGGCGATGTGGCCGCCCAACCCCCCCGCCTTTCGATTCGCGCGCACCACCATCGCCATCGCGTTCCAGCGGATGATCGACTTGAGCCGGCGCTCGAGAGACGGATCGCCGGGTCGCTGCGCCTCCTGATGCGGAGGAATGGTGTTGATATAGGCGGTCGTGGCGTTGAAGGGAAGATAGGCCCCGGTGCGGCGGGCTTTTTCGACCAGTGCCTCGATCAGATAGTGCGCCCGCTCGGGCCCGTCCCGCTCGATGACCTCGGCCAAAGCCTCCTTCCACTCGCGCGTCTCTTGCGGGTCGATGTCGTGCGGAGACGGTTGCGTCTCGGGTTCCAGTGCCATGCTGCTCTCCTGGGTTCCGTGGGGGATCCGGAGGCATTCTACTGCGGTTCTCGGTGGTTCAAAAACCGATCGCTCGTTCTTTTTTGTGTGCCCCTCCCTTCGCGTACACAGATCGCGAAGAGAGCCCAGACTACAGAGCCCGGACGTGAACCCTGGATGCAGCGCGATCCTCGCCGACCTCGACCCAGGCCAGATAGAGGACGTCGCCGACGGCCTCGAGGATCGGAAATCCGCTCGCGCGTGCGGGGCTGGTCTGGGCCACGACGCGGCGCGGTGCCGACGAACCACCGGCGCCCACCCGCTGCAGCCGGATCTCGGCGTGGTCGCCGGTCTGCGCCACCCAGCTCACCCGCGCCGAGCCGTCGGCCTCCAGAACGACATCCACCCGTCCCAGGACCAGGCTGCCTTCGACCGCGGCGTCGACGACCACGGGCTCCTGGAAGCTCGCGCCCGAATCGTCCGAAAACGCGACCAGGACCTTCGGCTCGCCGTTCGACGCGGTGAACCAGGCCACCGCTACCTCGTCCCCGCGGGCATCGATCGCAGGACCGTTGACCGGGCAGCCTTCGATCCGCCACTCGTCCGCATGCACCGGCGCCGGCTCGGTCCAGCCCGATACCAGGCTGCGCACTGCGAAAACGTCTCGGACCTCTAGCTCCGATCGGTCACGATAGACCACGATCGGGCCCTCGTCGGTCACGGCGGCATCCGTGCCGCAGCACTCGCAGACGCGGGCATCCACGATCTCCTCGACTCGGTTCGCCTCACCTACGCGAGCGCTACGAAGCGCCATCGGCCGATCGTCCAGCATCTCCCGGCCGTCGAGCCAAAAGGCCCTCGCGCCCTCACCCTCCGGAACCAACGCGACGAAGCCGTGCTCGGTCGGCGTATCGTCGGAATTGAGCCTGCCCATCGCTTCCCAGGTCCGGCCGCGATCGATCGATCGGGCCAAGAAGACGGAGTAGGCATAGGTGTGCGCCGCCGTCTTGGCCAGCCAATGGGCGTACAAGGTCCCGTCGCCGGCTTCGACCAGTTCCGGGAAGTCGGCCCAGTTGGCGAAAAAGTCTCCGCCTTCGGCGATCGAAATCGCCTCGGACCAACCCTCGGGGCCGAGCGCCGCAAAGCGGAGTCGGTGGCCGCCGGCACCCGAGGCGAGCGCCGCGGGCTCGAGCCAGGTCGCCGCGAGGCGGCCACCCAC
>CALZIK010000069.1 GCA_945787635.1 Thermoanaerobaculia bacterium
CGACCGGTGCCGGGGCCTTTCCCTCGAGATTGCTCATCAAGAGAATCTCGCCTCGGTGCGACCACGGGGAGCCGCGTCGCCAGTGGTAGAGAGTCGGCAGGCTCTTGCCCGCGAACTCCGCATACGCCGCCGCCTCGTACCAGCTCACGCCTCGAACAGGGTAGTTCTCTTTGCCCTCGGGGTATCTGCCGAGCGACCAGGTGGCCGGAGCGGCGCGGCCGGTCGAATCGACCAGTCGGGCAAGGGCTTCCGGCCGCGGGATCTCGCGACCCTCGAGCTCGAATGGCTGCTTCCAGAAGCGCGCGTCGCCATAGCCGCCCGCATCGACGAACTCCTGGAACTGCCGATTGGTGACCTCGAAGCGATCCAGGAAAAACCCCGGGACCTCGACCGGTTCGACGACGCCGAGGGTGTGGGAGCCCGCCGGCACCCGCAACATGCCGTCCGGCGCCGCGCCGTCCGCGCTGAGAACGAAAACCTGGCCTCCCCATTCGGATTCGGCCCCGGCCTCGAGCGTCTCGTAGCCGGGCTTCGCCAGTCGCCACCGGATGTAGGCGCGGGGTATCAGGGCGTCGGCGATCGGGGTGGTGCCGAGCGGTATCCAGTCGCTTTCCGGCGCGCGGTAGTCCTGGTAGAAGACCTCGGCTCCTTCGGGCTCGGTCGAGATGTCGATCCGGTCGGACGCGCGAGCGATGAGGTCGGCCAGGAGGGGATCGTCGGGCAAGAAGGCTCGAGCCTCGATCGCGAGCTGAAATCCCTCGAAGGTCCTTTGCGCGTCGAGCAGCCGTTCGACTTCGGGCAGCGTTTCGGTTCGCATCCGGTCGGCGCGCCGGCCCTGGAAGAAGAGCCAGCCGGATACCGCGGCGAGGACAAGGGCCAGGGCCGTCGCCGGGATGAGCAGGCGCCGGCCGAGCCGGCTCTCTGCCGGTCTCGACGCCTCCTCGTAGTGTTGCGCCAGTTGCCGGAGCTCGGACTCGAGCTCCTGGGCCGACGCGAAGCGCGCCTCCGGGTCTTTGCTCAGGCAGCGCATCACCAGCTCGTCGAGCGGCTGCGGCAGCTCCGGACGCAGCTCGAGCGGTGGGTGCGGGTCGCTCGTCAGGATCGCGGCCTGTACGGAGGCGGCCGACTCTCCGAGGAACGGCCGGCTACCGGTCAGCATCTCGTACAGAACGGCTCCGAGCGCAAAGACATCCGCCCGCGCGTCGACCACGGCTCCTTCGGCCTGCTCGGGCGCCATGTACGCGGGGGTTCCCAGGACTCTCCCAAGCTCGGTGGCCACGGCGGTGGGCAGGTCTGACTCCTCGCTCGGGTGATCGAGTGGATCACGCAGTTTGGCGAGTCCGAAGTCGAGGACCTTCAATCGGCCGTCGTCGGCGATCATGATATTTCCAGGCTTGAGATCGCGATGGATCACGCCCCGGGCATGCGCGGCGGCCACGCCCGCCACCAGTTGCAGCGCCAGGTCAAAGAACGGCTCGAGCGGGAGGCCCTCGGCGGGTATCGCTTCGTCGAGCCGGCGGCCTTCGACGAGCTCCATGGTGAGGAAGCGAATCGGCTGACCCGACGGGTCGGTAGCCTCCTCGATCGAATGGACCGTGACGATGTTCGGATGATTGAGGGCGGCGATGGCCTCGGCCTCGAACTGGAAACGCTCGAGGCGCTCCTTACTCGCGGCGAACTGCGGCGGCAGCACCTTGAGGGCGATCCGGCGCTTGAGGCTCGTGTCCTCGGCCAGATACACCTCGCCCATCCCGCCGGCTCCGAGCCGGTCGAGAATTCGGCAGTGGCCGAGCGTCTCGCCTTTCATCCTCGGAGCGATTCTATCGGCCGCGGCTGTTGGTAACCAGCTTCTTCAGCCCGGGTTCTAGCGTCGATTCGGCAGCGACTCCAAGTAACTCTTGACGGCCTGGTACTGGCTCTTTCCGTCGAGCCCCGCCTCGGCGAGGACCATGGCCCCCTGGCCGCTGCCGAGGAAGTGGCCGTTGCGGAACGGATGGAGCGACGTCGATCGGCCGAAGTCGGATCGGATCCAGCGATACAGAGTCGCCATCGTGAATCCGGTGATGCCCATCGCCTCCTGAGCCCGCTCTTCCGGGAAGATGAGGTGTTGCCGCTCACGGGGCAGAAGGTCGAAGAGCTCGGCGCTCGAGACGTGGTAGACCCAGGGGTCGAATCCATCTTTCTCGAGCCGCTGCAGCGCACCTTCGATGAAGGCGTAGGTAACGGCGCTTTCCTGGAGGACGATGGTTCCGTGCCCCAAGCCTTTGGGCTTGCGCAGCAGATAGACGCCGGTGATCGACTCTTCCGGCGCGGCAAGACCTAGCGCGGCCCGATCCAGGACGGTTTCATTCGGGCGGGTCACGAACGGAGCGATGACCGCGGGCCTCAACGCCAGCGCTGCTCCCAGAAGCGGCCAGATCTCCAGCGGGTCCCACGGTGTCAAGGTAATCGCGGTGCCGCGCGGGAAGTTCTCCTGCAGAAGCTGGAGCGGCTGCGGGTCCGCGTGGGTGGGGCCGTCTTCGCCGGTCTTCAAGCCCGCATGAGCGCAGATCAGGATGACCGGTTTGTACGGATCTCCGGTTCGCTCGTGCTGGGCCTGGCAACCGATCGCGTGCAGACGCGCGGCGATGTGCCCCAGGGGCGCCATGAACG
>CALZIK010000070.1 GCA_945787635.1 Thermoanaerobaculia bacterium
CAAGCGGACGGAGACGGAGATTAGGCGCTTGCGCCTTGTAGCGGTCGAGCCCCGTCTCGACCGAATCAAGACGGTCGACGGAGGCGTCGACCGCTACAAGCGGACGGAGACGCAGATCAGGCGCTTGCGCCTTGTAACGGTCGAGCTCTGTCTCGACCGAATCAAGACGGTCGACAGGGGCGTCGACCGCTACAAGCGGACGGAGACGGAGATTAGGCGCTTGCGCCTTGTAGCGGTCGAGCTCCGTCTCGACCGAATCAAGACGGTCGACAGAGGCGTCGACCGCTACAAGCGGACGGAGACGGAGATTAGGCGCTTGCGCCTTGTAGCGGTCGAGCCCCGTCTCGACCGAATCAAGACGGTCGACGGAGGCGTCGACCGCTACAACCGCCCGAACGCGGCCTGCGAGACGGACTTGGTGGCGCCGCACACGTGTGCGGCGCTTTAGAAGGGTATGTCGTCGTCGTCGGGACCGGAATCGGGCGGTCCGTCGGGTGGCCCCGAAGGAGAGTGGCCGCCGCCTCCGGACTGCATGCTGTCGCCGCGCCCGCCGAGCATCTGGAAGTTGTCGCACACGATCTCGGTGCGGTACTTTTTCTCACCGGACTGTTTGTCGTCCCATGACCGGGTCTGCAGGCGGCCCTCGACGAAGATCTGCCGTCCCTTGGCGAGATACTGGCCGGCGATCTCGGCTTGACGACCCCAGCAAACGATGTTGTGCCATTCGGTCTGTTCTTGGCGATTCCCGTCCCGGTCCTTCCAACGGCGGTTGGTGGCCAGGCTGAATGAGGCCACCGACTGGCCGGAAGGTGTCGAGCGAACCTCGGGGTCCCTGCCCAGGTTGCCGATCAACATGACTTTGTTGAGCATGTTCGTCTCCTCAGAACTCTTCGGGTTGGACTCTTCTGGCGGTGCCGGAGAGTCGGTAAGCTATCACAGCCTTGCGGACGCCCCGCGGGGCGAAATCGGGTCGGAAGACCCACTTCAATAGACGTAAAACATGCGGATTGTCTTGCAAAAAGTGAGTCGCGCGGAGGTGCGAGTGGATGGCGAATCGATCGCGGCGATCGATCTGGGTCTTGCCGCCCTGGTGGCGATCGAGAAGGGCGACGACGAGGGGACCGTGGCGATGGCTGCGGACAAGCTCTCCAACGTGCGCTGCTTTCCGGATTCCACCGGGCGGATGAACCTCGATGCGGCGGCGGCCGGCGCCGGTTTCCTGGTCGTTTCGCAGTTCACTCTGGCCGCGCGACTCGATCGTGGCCGCCGGCCGTCGTTCGAGCGAGCCGCTCAGCCCGAGGCGGCCGACGCCCTGCTCGAGCTGTTGGTCGCGGACCTGAGGAGCCGGGGCCACCGGGTCGAAGAAGGACGGTTCGGCGCCCACATGGAGGTCGAGATCGTCAATGACGGCCCGGTGACCCTGATCCTCGAGCTTTAGTGGACCGCTGCCGGCAAGGTGGTCGGCTCGAGCGTCAACGGACCGGGATCACGTCGAGAGGGACGGGCATGAATGACAGGGCGAAGACCAGCAGGGTCAGCCAGCCGATCAGTTTGTGCTTGCCCTCGAGCGGAAGGCTCTCGTTCTGGACGGGAGGATGCCGCAGCCCGATCACGACGACGATCACGCACCAGAGCAGCCAGCCAGGCCAGAGGATGCCGCACAGGCCGAGAACGATCCACAGCGGCCACGCGAACCGGTGCTGCAGCCGCCCGGCTACCGCGTAGAGGATGTGGCCGCCGTCGAGCTGAGCGAACGGCAGCAGGTTGAGAGCGGTCGCGAGCAGCCCGACCCATGCCGCTAGAGCGAAGGGATGGAGATTGAGCGCCGCGCCTTCGGGAAGCGGTCCGTGAAACACCCACGAGGCGGCCTGGAGGGCCAGGGACCGCCCGGGCAGGAAAAGCAGGGCGGTGGCGGTGTCCGGCGATGCGGCCTGATAGAGGGCCGGTTGCGATCGCGCGATGCCGATCCACAGGAAGGGAAGCAGGGCGACGAAGCCCGTCAGCGGGCCGCCAGCTCCCACCACCAGCAGCTCGCGACGGTTCCGGATCGGGCGGCGGATCTTGATGAACGCTCCCAGGGTACCGAGCGCGAAGGGTGCCGGCAGGAAATAGGGCGGCGTGGTGGGGAGCCCGTAGCGACGGCACGGGAGGTAGTGGCCGAGCTCGTGGCATCCGAGGATCAACAGCAAGGGAATCGAGAAGCTCAGTCCCGCGGCCAGCAGGTCGGAGCTGCTCCACACCGCGGCGACCACAGACGGGCTCAGCCAGAAGGCCAGGTCGGTCGAGTCTTCGGTGTGCGTCGCTACCGACCAGATCGCGCCTAGAGTGGTGGTCGTGAAAACGGTCAGAAGGAAAAGCGCGCCGGCCAGCGCCAGTTGCCAAGGCCGGTGCCTCGAGGGTGGCAGGGCCGAAGCTGCCGGCGACGCGTTCACGGTGACGAGCGCTGGCCGGCCGAAGGAGTCCTTGGGGGCCGCGGCGGATCTAGATGCCGCGCAGCTCTTTGCCCGGCTTGAAACGCACCGTCTTGCCGGGAGCGATGGCAACCTCGACGCCAGTCTTCGGGTTGCGGCCGATACCGCGTTTGCGATCTCGAACCTGAAAAACACCGAAGCCGCGCAGCTCGATTCGTTTGCCTTGCCGAAGCGCGTGCTTCATCGCGCTCAGGATGGTGTCCACCGCGAGAGCCGCTTTGACTCTCGAAACGTCGGAAGTTTCGGCTACGCGAGTGACGAGATCGTTTTTTATCATTCCGAGGGCAGCGGAGTGTAGCAGTGGGTCCTTAGGGTGTCAACGAAGGTCATGTGGTTTGGAGCTTTCGGCGCAAGATGCATCGTTCGAACGCCAGCGAGGCCATTTTCCCGACTCGCTTCAAAAGGTCGAGATCGGTGGAGCTCAGGCCTGCGCCGCCCTGGTCGACATACACCGCGCAGACCAAACGACCACGAACCTTCACCGGTAGGAACAAGCACTCTCGTTCCAGTGACCCGTCCCAACAGCGAGCGAGTGCGACGTGAGCGGGTGTGGCTTCGAGATGGCCGGCGAAAAACGGCACCCCGCCGGCGAGCTCGCGAAATACGGTGGCCTGATGAAGTCCGACCGAGTAATGCCGAAGCCACTCGGCGTCGATGTGATCTCCGCGGCCGGTCCACCCGCTGACCTCATCCCGGCCCGAGGACACTCTGTACAGGAGCACCCGCGGGAAGCGCTTGGAAAGCGAGTCAAGCAGCGCGGCTCCGATCTGAGAAGCGGTTTCGGCTTCGCTCAACATCTGGCCGAACTGCCCACTGTCCAGCTTGGAAGCCGACGCCTCGGGATCGTGGGCTACAGAGGCTGCCACCCGCATCGATCCGCGGCTGGCCGCGAGTGCGTCGCGCTCCTCCTGGGTCAGCGCGATGGAGCGCCTCTCGGCCGGCGGGGGAGCGAAGTGTGGTTGATGCGAGGACCCTTCGTCTTCGGACCCTGGCCGCAAGCGCTGCGGCACGGGACTCACCTTTGCCTGGGGCGCCGTTGCCTTCGGTCCGGGGTGTTCGTGGTCGAGCAGGTGCCTGAAACGAAGCGGTATCGCGCCGCCATAGTGCCGGTGCAGCGCCTCGACGATCCTCAGCTCGGTGGCCAGGTGGGGATGAATGCGCCGGCCCAGGGAAAAAGACAGCTCGTCTTCGAGCGCCAGGTCGCCGGGATCGAGCAGCGCGATATCGACTCGGTCCGCCGAGAGCCGGAACGGCACCGCCGAGCAGTTCAAGGCCGTGGACGCCGGCAGCAGCGCCAGCAGCTCGGGTGGCACGCTGGCGAGATCGGACCTGGTGGCGTGGGGCACGCCCAACTGCCCCGAGAGCACCGAAAGCAGAACGTCCTCGCCGAGTGCGCCGATCTCCATCAGGCAGGTCCCGAGCCTGCCGCCGAATTCGCGCTGCCGCTCGAGGGCTCGGTCGAGCTGAGGCCGAGAGATGAGGCCGCGAGAGATCAACAGCGCTCCCAACTCGGTTTTGGGCATCCAGAGTGTCTCGATTAAGTCTCTTGTTTTCAGCGGTTATCGCGTCGAATCCGATTATAGGAACGGTTCGTGCGGTTGTAAAGAAAAAGCCGTCATTGATATCGTGCCTTCGGCATGTTGGAGCGGTCTAGAAACGACTCGAGGCGGCTC
This sequence comes from Thermoanaerobaculia bacterium, assembly GCA_945787635.1. Taxonomy (GTDB): domain Bacteria; phylum Acidobacteriota; class Thermoanaerobaculia; order Multivoradales; family JAHEKO01; genus CALZIK01. Next base: position 4,145 of record CALZIK010000070.1, read on the forward strand.
GCCACGGCGCTCGCGCTTTGGATCGGCGTCGCTGCGGCCTTTGCCGGCCTCGCCTCCGCCTCCGGCGCGGAATCGCAACCGGATGGGTCGCAGTCGGGCGCGGCGGAGGTGCAAGACGCGCAGTACCTCTTTGCGCTCGCCCAGGCACTGCGTCACGAGTCAGACTACGCCGGGGCTCGCGAGGCCTACGGCAAGGCGCTCGAGCTCGAGCCCGACGATCCGTACCTGCGGCTGACGTTTGCGGAATTTCTGTACGACTTGGGCGAGCTCGAAGAGGCCGCCGCCCAGGCCTCGGCGTCGCGCCGGCTGGATCCGGAAAACCCGGAGGCGCTTCGCCTGCAGGCGAGAGTCGCGCTGAGGCAGGCGGACAAGACATCCGATGCCGTGGAAAACGCGATTCGACTGTACGCCGAGCTGGCTCGGATGTTGCCAAACGACCTCGAAGCGCGAGTCAGCTCCGGTCGGCTCTTGATGAGCCTCGGCCGATTCGAGGAAGCCGCCACGGTCCTGCGCGAAGCCTACGAGCTGAGACCTGACGATATGCGGCTGGTGTCGCTGCTCCTGAGCGCCTACCAGGGCTCTCAGGATCACGCGGAGGCCGAACGCGGCCTGCGCTCACTGCTCGCGAGATTCCCGGAGCTGCTCGAAGCGCGGCTGGCGCTGGGCAACCTGCTCGCCGGCACGGGCCGCCACCGTGACGCCGCGGCGCTCTTGAAGGAGGCGCCGGGTGACCAGCGAAAGAGCCTGGAGCTGATCCGGATCCTCACCCTCGAGCTCTATCGATCGGGGGTGTGGCAGGAGGCGCTGGCCGAGAGTGAAAGCTGGGTCGCGCTCGCGCCCGACGAGACTTCCGCCGGGTATCTGAATGCCCTCGCTCTCTCCGCGCTCGGGCGCTACACCGAGGCCGAGGAAGTGCTTCGCACGTTGCACGCAGCCGACCAGACCTCGTTCGACATTGTTCGCGTCCTGGCGGAGGTCCTCGAGCGCCAGAACCGAGCCGAGGAAGCCGCCACGCTGCTAGCGGAGACTGTGGCTGCCCTCGAGAGCGACGGCCGGGCCGAGGAGGCGATGCAAACGACGCTGGAGCTCCTCGACCTCGAGGCGCGCTCCGAGAATTGGGAGCGCGTGATCGAACTGACAGCCGCGTTACAGGCCGACGATGCGTTTGCGGACGACGGAGAGATCGCCCTGATGCGAGGCCAGGCGCTGTTGGAGAGTGGTCGGGAGAGTGAGGCGGTGGCTCTATTCTCCGGGCTGTCGGGAGATTCCGAGGTCGCCGACCGCGCCCGGGCGAGCGAAGCCGAAGCCCTGTTTCGCATGGGCGAGGTCGAGCAGGCCGAGCGCGTGTTGATGGAGCTCGCCAATGCGGGTGGCATCGAGAAGGTTCTCCTCGTGGCTCGCGCAATGCACCGCCTCGAGCTGTACCAGAAAGCCATCCCACTGTGGCTGCGCGCCAAACAGGACAACCCCGACGCTCTGGATGTCCGTTTCTGGCTGGGCAGCGCCTACGAGCGGAGCGGGAACCACCAGTCCGCGGAAGGCGAGTTTCGTGAGCTCCTCGAACGCGACGAGTTGTTCGCTCCGGCGTTGAACTATCTAGGCTACATGTGGGCCGAGCGCGGTGAGAACTTGGCCGAGGCACTCGGCCTGGTGGAGAAAGCCGTGGCTCTGGAACCCAACAACGGTGCCTATGTGGATTCGCTGGGATGGGCCTACTTCCAGCTCGGCAACTACGAGGAGGCGCGTGGCCATCTCGAGAAAGCGGCGCGTCTGGTCGGCAACGACGCGGTCGTCTTCGAGCATTTGGGTGACGTCTACGTCGCTCTTGGGAACCGTTCGCTTGCGGCTGCGTCCTATCGGCGGGCTCTGGACCTGGAAGACGAAAACGAAGAGGCGGTCCAGCGCAAGCTCGACCAGCTGAACGGCGATTCCTGAGCGGGAGTCACAAGCTGCGCTGCTCGCCGGGCTGTCGATTCTGGCGGCGATCGCAAGCGGCTGCGCCCATGGTCCCGTGCCGGCCGGCGCAGATTCTCGGACCTCATCGCAGACCGGTCTACTCAAAGCAGATCTCGCCACCCAGCACTTGTTTCGAGTGCGATATGACGGTGATCGTGGTTCCGGCGCTCTGCGTCTGATTCTCAAGCTCGAGTCGCGGCATCGCTACCGGATCGAGACCAAGGACCGCTTCGGGCGAGGCCTCTGGCGAATCGAGTTCGGACCGGAGCAGACGGTTCTGGTGGACGATCGCCAAAACACCTATTGCGAGTCGCACGAGGGCGTCCGGATTCCGGAGATCGCGCTCGAGTCCTTGCCTCTCGAGGAGCTGCCTGCGATTCTCCTCGGGCGCCTGCCGGGCGATCTCGGGCCGCTGTCAAAACCGGGCTGGTACCGCGACAGCCAGGGCCGGCGCTGGACCGCGAGCGGCGGCTCGTCGCAACCCGACTCCTGGACGGTGTGGCAGGCCGGGGAGCCGTGGCTGTGGTGGGGCCGGGACGAGCAAGGCGAGGGCGTGCTCTCCCACCGGGACGGGAGCCAGTTGAGATGGCGCCACGTCGCCGGTGAGCCGCTCGTGGAGGGATTGGTCGAGTTGCGTTTGGAGCCTCGCTACGAGCAGGTGGCCTGCGATGAGTGGAGCGTCTCGGCGACGTCGAGCGGCCGAGACTCCGGAGACTCCGAAGAACGGCAGCCTTGACTACGCAGTGCCCTCGCACTGGGGCGCGGGGAGCGCACCGTTGAAATTCGGGCATGGTTTGTTAGCATTACGAATCCTTGGCGGGGGAATCATGAGAATCACAGACATCAAAGTGTTTCCGGTACGCGAGAAGAAGCTCAAGGCGTTCATCTCGATCATCATTGACGATTGCTTCATGATCAACGACATCAAAGTGATCAAGGGGAAAGAGGGTCTTTTCATCAGCATGCCCAGCCGGCGAAAGCGAAACGGCAAGTTCAAGGACATCGCCCATCCGCTCAACAACGAGACCCGGCAGGCCATGGAGGGCGTGATTCTCCAGGCCTACACCGGTGCCGTTGACGGCGAGGAAGGGCAGACAGGCGATCTCGAGTCGCCGCAGATGGGAGACGAGGCGGCGCCCGGTCGACAAGTTGAGGAGCCGATTGCCTCCGAGACCCCGGTGCCCCGCCGGAACGCCGTGCCGGCGGATTCTTCCGGGGCTCGAGCCACGATCGCCGAGACCGCGAACGGCTCGGAAGAGGCTAAGGCCGCCGAACCCGACGAACCCGACAAGTCCGACAAGTCCCTGGAGGAAGTCGCCGAGCTGCACTTGCGTGATTCCTTCTGGGGCACCTGAAGCTTAGCGCGCGCGGCGCCGGTTGTGGCAGACTCGGGCGGAAACTGGGGCGTCGCCAAGTGGTAAGGCACCGGACTTTGGATCCGGCATTCGCAGGTTCGATCCCTGCCGCCCCAGCCATTCGGGCTCCTTCGCCGACTCGATGGGATTCCCTCCCGGCGGTGGGATGCGCTAAACTTCGGCCGCCGGCGAGGCCGTAGGCCCGGGTACCTAGTACAATCCGCGTCGATTCCGACCCGTGAGCAGCGGCCCGCGGGGAGGTAAGAATCCGGCGATCCACGCAACCCACCCGAGAATTCCTGGAAATTGGACGCCCGATGTACGGTGACTTGAAAGTCTTCAGTGGTCGCGCGCACCCCGGCCTCTCCCGGGAGATCGCCGACTACCTGAGCGTGCCCCTGGGAAAATCCGAGGTCTACAACTTCGCCGACGGCGAGATTTTTTGCCAGATCGAGGAGAACGTCAGGGGTTGCGACATTTTCGTGATCCAGCCGACCTGCAGCCCGGTCAACGAGAATCTCATGGAGCTGCTGGTCATGATGGATGCGCTCAAGCGCGCCTCGGCGTTTCGGCTGACCGCGGTGCTGCCGTACTACGGCTACGCTCGGCAGGACAAGAAGGACAAGCCGCGAGTGGCGATCACCGCCAAGCTGGTGGCCGATCTCATCTCCAAGGCCGGCGCCGACCGGATTCTGACCCTGGATCTGCACGCGGGCCAGATTCAGGGCTTTTTCGACATACCGGTGGATCATCTGTTCGCCGCGCCGGTCGTGCTCGAGGCGATCCGCGATCTCGAGATTCCGGATCTGACCATCGTCTCTCCCGATGCCGGAGGCGTAGAGCGGGCCCGGGCCATCGCGAAGCGGCTGCACGCCGGACTCGCGATCATCGACAAACGACGGGTAGCGGCCAACGAGGCCGAGGTCAGACACATCATCGGTGACGTGGACGGTCAGAACGTCCTGATCCTCGACGACATCATCGACACGGCCGGGACTCTCTACAAGTCGATCGACGCATTGCAGAACGCCGGCGCCGAGCGGATCTTTGCCGCCGGCGTCCACGCGGTCCTCTCCGGTCCCGCGATCGACAGACTCATGTCCTCGACACTCGAATCCGCCGTGATTACCAACACCACGCCGCTGGAAGACAAGCTCTCGCGGTGTCCCAAACTCAAGCCATTTTCGGTGGCTCCGCTCCTTGGCGAGGCCATCCAGCGGATTCATACAAACAGTTCGGTGAGCTCGCTTTTCGTCTGAGCCGCCGAGAGGAGTAGCCATGGACGAACTCACATTGGAAGTTCAACAACGAGAAGAGACCGGGACCGGTCCGAACCGGCGCCTGCGCAAGGCCGGGAAGCTGCCGGCCGTTGTCTACGGCGGCGGCCGGGAGCCGGTCTCGATTCAGGTCGACCAGAAGTCGATTCATCAACTGCTGAAGGATGTCGGTGGCGAGAATGCGGTGTTTCTGCTCAAGCTGGCGGGAACCTCCACCAGCCGACACACGATGGTGCGCAAGATCGACGTGGATCCGATCTCGCGGAGAATCCGACACATCGACTTTCAACGCATCGACATGACCAAGACCGTCAAGGTCCAGGTCCAGATCGAAGTAACCGGCGAGTCGATCGGCGTCAAGACCGAGGAGGGGGTGCTCGACTTCGTGAGCCGCACGATCGAGGTGGAATGCTTGCCCACCAAGATCCCCTCGGTCATCGAGATCGACGTCAGCGATCTGCACACCGGCCAGCATCTCGAGGTCTCGGATCTACCGATTCCGGAAGGTGTCGAAATCGTCGACGATCCGAGCAAGGTCATCGTTTCGATCGCTCATGCTCGGGTCATGGAGCTCGAGCCCGAGGAAGACGCCGATCTGCTCCTGGAGGCGGAAACGGAAGAGCCGGAGGTCATCGGACGCACCAAGGAGGACGAGCAGACGGGATCCGAAGGCTAGCCGCGTAAAGGGCCCTGGTTGTGCAGCCGGCATCGGAGGATCAGCGGGTCCTCATCATGGGTCTGGGCAATCCGGGCGAACGGTATCGGACGACCCGCCACAATCTCGGATTTCGGGTGCTCGACGAGTTGGCCGCTCGCTGGCGCGTCGAGCGACGCAAGCTGGAGTGCAATGCTCTGGTGGGCGTCACCGAGCGGGCGATGCTCTCCTGGCCGCAGACCTACATGAACCGCAGTGGGTACTCGGTTCGCTGCCTGGTGGAACGGCATGGATTTCGCCCGCAAGAAACACTGATCATTTATGACGACATCGCGTTGCCCTTGGGAAAGATCCGCTTGCGCGGGAACGGCGGTCCGGGAGGACATCGGGGAATGGAATCCGTGATCCGGAATCTCCAGACCGACGAGATCGCCCGGCTGAGAGTAGGCATCCTGCCGGAGCGGGAGCTGGCCGAGGCCGATCTCGCCGAGTTCGTTCTGGCGCCTTTTGCAAGCGACGAGACGGATGTGGCGGCGATGATCGAGAGGACCGCCGCCGACGCTTGCGAAAGCTGGCTCGACGCCGGGCTCGAACACACAATGAACCGTTTCAACGGTTGAGAGACAGTAGGGAGGAAACTGTGGAATTGCAACAAATGACATATCTGGTGCCGATTTGCGGCGTCGCCGCCCTGGCCTTTGCCTGGATGCGCAGCGTCTGGATCGGAAAGCAGGATCCGGGCACCGAGAAGATGGGCGAGATCGCCAAGCACATCTCCGAGGGCGCCATGGCGTTTCTGGGGCGGGAATATCGCGTGCTCGCGATCTTCGTGGTCGTCGTGGCCGTCCTGCTGAGCTGGGCCAACGCCGGACGAGCGGACAGCTCGTGGCTGATCGGCGTGTCGCTGATGGGAGGTGCCTTCTGCTCGGCCCTGGCGGGCTATTTCGGTATGAGAATCGCGACCAAGGCCAACGTCAGAACGGCGGCGGCCGCGCGAACCGGTCTCAATCCGGCGTTGCGGATCGCCTTCTCGGGCGGCTCGGTGATGGGCTTCTGCGTCGTCGGCCTCGGCATCCTCGGACTCTCCGGGCTGTATCTGCTGTATTCCAGGCTGTTCGGTGGCGGCTCCGACCAGGCCAACCTGGTTCAGGTGGTGACCGTGCTGACCGGGTTCTCGTTCGGCGCCAGCTCGATCGCGCTCTTTGCCCGTGTCGGTGGCGGCATCTATACCAAGGCCGCGGATGTCGGCGCGGATCTGGTCGGCAAGGTCGAGGCGGGCATTCCGGAAGACGACCCGCGCAACCCGGCGGTGATCGCGGACAACGTCGGCGACAACGTCGGAGACGTGGCCGGCATGGGTGCGGATCTCTTCGAGTCGTATGTGGGCTCGATCATCGGCAGCCTGGTGCTCGGTGTAGCCGCCACCCGCGGAGGAGAGTCCTTCACGCCGGAGCTCGTGGTGCTGCCTTTGGTGCTCGCCGGGGTCGGCGTGCTGATCTCGCTGGCGGCGACCTTTCTGGTGCGAACCACCGAGGGAGGCAACCCGGCGCACGCGCTGGATCGTGGCACCTTCGGCGCCGCCGCCGTGATGCTGGGCGCCATCTGGCTGTTGTCCGACCGGTTGCTCGAGGGCACCTATGTCATCGCCGGCAGCGAGTTCGGGGCGGGAGGAGTGTTCTTCGCGACCGTGGCCGGGCTCGCCGGGGGCGTCGCCATCGGCCTGATTACCCAGTACTACACCTCGGAGGCCAAGAAGCCGGCTCAGGAGATCGCCAAGGACAGCTTGACGGGCGCGGCGACCAACATCATCTCCGGTCTTGCGACCGGCATGCGCTCGACGGCCCTGCCGGTAATCGTCCTGGTGGCCGCGATCCTGGTGGCCAACGATCAGGCAGGCCTCTACGGAATCGCCATCGCGGCTCTCGGAATGCTCTCGACCACCGGCATCCAGCTGGCGGTCGATGCCTACGGTCCGATCGCCGACAACGCCGGCGGTATCGCCGAAATGAGCGCGCTCGGCAAGGACGTGCGCGCGCGAACCGACAAGCTGGACGCGGTCGGCAACACCACGGCCGCCATCGGCAAGGGCTTCGCGATCGGCTCGGCGGCTCTGACCGCCCTGGCTCTGTTCGCGGCGTTTCGCACCACGGTGGGCCTCGACACGATCGATCTCGCCAACGCCAGGGTCATGGGCGGCCTGTTCGTGGGTGCGATGATGCCGTTTCTTTTTTCGTCGATGGCGATGCGCGCGGTCGGCCGCGCGGCCTTCAAGATGATCGAAGAGGTCCGCCGGCAGTTTCGCGACATACCGGGCCTCATGGAGGGTACCGGCACGGCGGACTACGCCAAGTGTGTGGACATCTCGACCCAGGCGGCGATCCGCGAGATGGTGGTTCCCGGGCTGCTGGCGGTGCTGGTTCCGGTCGTGGTCGGCTTCTACGACACCGCAGCCCTCGGCGGGCTGCTGGCGGGGGTCACCTCCTCCGGCGTGCTGATGGCGATCTTCATGTCCAACGCCGGTGGCGCGTGGGACAACGCCAAGAAGTACATCGAGTCAGGAGCGCATGGCGGCAAGGGCTCCGACGCCCACAAGGCCTCCGTGGTCGGGGACACCGTCGGCGATCCCTTCAAGGACACCGCCGGGCCGAGCCTGAACATCTTGATCAAGCTCATGTCGGTTGTGGCTCTGGTGATCGCGCCGCTCCTGGTTTGACCGGAGCGCGCGAATAGAGGTTGTTTTTAGAGGAAAAGCCGGTACAATACGCCGGCTCGCGGGAGTCAGGGGCGCTGCTTCGGCGCCCCTGACTCCCAGCCTTCCGCTCTCCGGGAGGCGCCCACCATTCATCTCCCTGTTCCTTTCGATGAAGAAAGGGACCGATTCCAGGCCGAAGGGAGGCTAGTTTCAGATGAGTTTGTACGAGTTGGCGGTATTGTTCGATCCCCGTCTGTCCGACGAGGAGGTTGCGAGCCTGAGTGACGGCGTCAAAGAGCTGCTCACCGGCTTGAACGCGCGGATCGTGAAAGAGGAGAGCTGGGGCAAGAAGCGCCTGGCGTATCCGATCCAGAAGCTGAGTGAGGCGCGCTACGTGTTCTTCACGATCGAGCCGGGCGACGGTAATCCGTTTCCCGAAGTCGAGCAGCGGTTGCAGCAGAACGACAAGGTGCTGCGCTACATGACGGTGCGGCTGGATGCGGGGCGCCTGCGCCACCGCGCCCAACCGGAAGCAGGGGCGCCGGCCTCGCCTGAGATCCAGGAGGAGGCATCATGAGGGGCCGTCCACGTCGGAAGAAGAAGACCTTCATCAAGCGCCGCAAGGTGTGCCGGTTCTGCGCCGACAAGATCGAGACGGTCGACTACAAGGATACGCAGACGCTGCATCACTTCATCGTCGATCGCTCGAAGATCCTGCCGAGTCGCATTTCCGGCACCTGTGCCAAGCACCAGCGGATCATCCAGCAGGCAATCAAACGAGCGCGTCACATCGCGCTGCTGCCCTACATTTCGGACTAGGAGTCGGCCATGCGAGTCATTCTGATGGAAGACGTCCGGCACACCGGTGTCCGGGGCGAGATCGTCAACGTCAAGCCGGGCTATGCGCGCAATTTTCTGGTGCCGCAGGGAATGGCTCTCGAAGCCACTCCCGGGAACCTCAAGTTCTTCGAACAGCAACGCCAGAAGATCGAGGTCAAGCACGAGAAGGAGCGCGACAGCGCAACGGCCCACGCGAACGAGATCGGGGCCGTCACGATCGAGATACCCAAGCGCGTCGGAGACAGCGGCACGCTCTACGGCTCGGTGACCGCGACCGAGATCGCCGAGGCGCTCGAGCTCAGGGGCATTACGGTGGACAAGCGGCGTCTCGATCTGGGAGGCGGTATCAAAGCGGTAGGTGAGCATCTGGTCCGGATCGAGCTCCATTCCGAGGTGACCGCCGAGATCACGGTTCACGTCGTTCCGGAGCAGTAGAGGCAGCGCTTCCCGTCTGCTACGGTCAGGCCGTGACCGATCCCGAATCCCCGGCGCCTTCCGAGGCGCCCGCAGAGCCCACGCTGGAGCGGTTCCTCGAGCAGCCGACCGAGGAAGTGGCCGATTGGCGCTGGCTTTGGCAAGGCGACCGCGAGTTTCCGATCGCGAGCCACCGGGACGGTCTCCTGGGCCGCGTGGTGGTGTGGGTGAAAAGGATCGCCCGGCCCCTGGTTCGGGCGCCGCAGGCCGACCTGTGGGATCGCCAGCGGCAGTTCAATCTCGTCCTGCTCGCTCATCTCGAGCGGCTGCGGGACCTGGGCGAGGGATTGGATGAGCTGGGCCGGGACGTGCAGCGCGTGCAGGCGGAGATCGTGGGCGATCTGCGCGAAGTGCAGCGCGATCTGGTCGGCGACCTCGAGAAGATCAACACCGACCTCAGAGAGCTCGACCAGGGATTCGCGGTGTTCAAGAAGGACGGCCTGGACGACCTCGCTCGCCAGACCGACGCGCTTTTCAGCCTGCTGGACCAGAAGATCGACCGGCTGCGGAATCAGGCGACGGCGCTGGGCTCCCCAAGGCGGCTTGGACGCTCGCAATAGCATGTCGACGAGGTAGCGTCGTCTCTCCGCAGGCGACGTCTTCTCCTGCTGTCAAGCTAGGTCGAGAATGTGGGTTTGGGCTCTGAGCTCGACTCGCAGTTCGCGCTCAGACCCTGAACTGCGTCAGGTGATGGTCGAGGTGCTTGTACGTGACCCAGCCGTGCTCGTCGGCCGTCATCGCTCCGAAGATCGGATGCCTGTTCTCGCCAGCCTGATCGCGCCCGGCAGAGTGCATGGCGCGCAGCACCGCCAGCAGCCTCGCCTTCTGTTCGTCAAAGCCCACCGTGGCGCCGATCTCGTACTGCGGATGCGTCCTGGCCCCACGTGGGAAGGGCTTCTCACTGACAACCATCTTCTTGATCATCCCGCCCATCAACCGGACGTACCAGGGCGTACCGACCAGCGTCTTGCCATTGGCGACTTCGGCCACCTCCGCGCAATGCGCGCACATCTGCGCAGCGCTCATCTTGCCCCAGTCCGGCGCGGCATCGGACGTCAAACGAGCGATCCGGCCGAGTAAGGCTTCGTAGATGTCGTTGTCGTAGAAGTTCTTTCGTTCCATGGGCGACTAGTATGCATCAAGCGTAACGGCGGTTGAGCGACTCAGGCCGACCGCTTCAGCACCTCACGCACCGCGGCCTCGAGCCCACCAGGTTCGATCTCCTCGAGCTCGTAGCTGACGTCGGCGATCGGCTTGTTCACGGTCAGCACCCGGCTGAGCTGGATGGGTGTGCCTTCGACTACCACGTCCGCCGGAGTTGCGTTGATGGTCGCTTCGAGCTCCTTGATCTGCTTGCTGCCGTAGCCCATCGCCGGCAGAATGCGGCGAGCGTTGGGGTACTTCTCGTAGATCGCGCGAATCGATCCGACGGCGTAGGGGACTGGATCGACGACCTCGGCGGCTCCCGCCTGCTGGGCCGCATACCAGCCGGCGCCGTAGCTCATACCGCCATGGGTCAGGGTGGGGCCGTCCTCGATCACCAGCGCGCGTTTGCCCCGGATGAGCTCGGGTTCGGTCACGCTCACCGCCGAGCGGCACTCGATTACCTTGGCGCCGGGATTGTGCCGCCGGCAGCTCTCGAGCACGGCGGCGAGGTCGGGTGGCTTGGCGGTCTGGACCTTGTTGACCACCAGCACATCGGCCATCAGAAGATTGGCTTCGCCAGGGTGGTAGAGAGTCTCGTGCCCGGGCCGGTGGGGGTCGACCAAGGTGATGTGGAGGTCAGGGCGATAAAACGGTGTGTCGTTGTTGCCGCCGTCCCAGAGAATGACCTCGGCCTCCTGCTCGGCTCGGCGCAGGATCATCTCGTAGTCGATTCCGGCATAGACGATGAAGCCGTTGTCGATCAGCGGCTCATACTCTTCCCGCTCTTCAATGGTGCAATCGTGGTGGTCCAGGTCTTCATAGGTGGCGAAGCGCTGGCAGACCTGCTTGCCGAGATCGCCATAGGGCATCGGGTGGCGCACGGCGACCACCTTCTTGCCCAAATCGCGTAGGATCCTCGACAGGTAGCGGGTGGTCTGGGACTTGCCGCAGCCGGTGCGAACCGCGGTGACGGCGATTACCGGGAGACGGCTCTCGAGCATGGTTCTGGTTGCCGAGAAGACCCCGAAATGAGCGCCCCAGGCGACCACGCGGTTGGCGATGTGCATGACATGCTCGTGCGATACGTCCGAGTACGAGAACCACACCTCGTCCACGGCTTGCTCGCGAATCAGCTTCTCGAGGTCTTCCTCGGGCACGATCGGCACACCGTCCGGGTAAAGCTCGCCGGCTAGCTCGGGCGGGTAGACCCGGCCCTCGATGTCGGGGATCTGTGCGGCCGTGAAGGCCACGAGCTCATGCTCAGGCCGGTTGCGAAACAGGCAGTTGAAGTTGTGGAAGTCCCGGCCCGCGGCGCCCATGATCACGGATCTTCTACGGTCCAAAAGTGAATACCTCCTTTGACGGTCGCACGGAAGGCGAGCTTACTATCTCGACCTGCGCGCCCTCTCGGACGCCTCCGGCCGTTCATTCGCCCCGTGACGCGGCCTTTTGCGCCGGTGTCTTCGGTGTTCTAGAACTTCCAGACCAGGAGAGCCTGGACGGTGCTCTCGTCGGTGTCCTTGTCGCCCAGTTTGTTCATCCAGTACTGGTACTCGATGCCGATGGCGACGGTGTCGGAGACGAAATAACGAAATTGCGGTTGAGCCAGGATCCAGGCCTCGACCTTGCCGCCGAACTCGTTGGTGCGCTCTCCGATGTACTCGGCATGACCCTCGATGCTGCCCTTCTTGCCGATCGGACGCGCCCAGTTGACGTCGAACATGAAAGTGTCGTCCTCGCTCGGAGCGCTGCCGCCGCCGGCGATGCCGACGCTGTCATCGATGTACAACGTGATGTCGGTGTTGAGGAAGGCGAAGCCTTTGACGTTCCACGACAGCCCGATTCCAGGGAGGTACTTGGTTACGTCCGCGTCCGGATCCCAGTTGAAGCCGGCGATGATCCGCACGTCCTTGAGCTTGCCCTTCATCTCTTCTTTGCCGCTCATCTTGCGGGGGCTGAAATACGAATACCACTCGCCGTAGGTGTCGGTGTCGTTGAAGCCGCCTTTCTCCGATGAGATGACGTCGAAGAAGAAGAAGTTGTCGCCGTACTTCCAGCCGCTGGCGTGCTGAAGGGTGAAGATCGTCGTGTCTTTGTCGCCGCCTCCCGCGAAGCTCGGTACGTCGAGCGAGCCGTACTGAAGGTGGAGCTCGGTGTTGCTCCAGATCGCGGCCGAGGCCGGCTGAGGAGCAAAGGCGAGAACAGCGAGGACGACTACCGAGACCACGACGGTCAGCTGGCTTCGAATACCGGACATACTTGGACCCCCTTTTCGAGTGGTTTTCGTATCTGGAAGCTCCAGCGACATGCTAGCGCTCCTCTCGGGCGTAGGGCAATCCGAGCGCCGCGGGCGCGCCGATACGGCGGCGCATCGAGGCTCTGGATGCCAACACCAGAATCGTAATGGTCAGAACGTAGGGCAGCATCATGAGGAAATAGGTCGGAATCTCGATGCCGACGGCCTGCACGCGAAGTTGGAGAGCGTCGGCGCCCCCGAAGAGATAGGCGCCGAGCATGGCCCTGGCCGGGTTCCAGGCCGCGAAAATCACCAGGGCTAAGGTGATCCACCCGCGCCCGCCGCTCATCTGTTCGATCCACATGGTGGTGTAGGCGAGTGAAAGGTAGGCGCCGCCGAGCCCGGCCATGGCGCCTCCGAAGAGCACGCAGCCGTAGCGTACCTTGGTTACCGAAACGCCCAGCGAGTCGGCGGTCGCCGGGTTCTCGCCAACCGAGCGAATGGCGAGGCCGAGGTGGGTCTTGTACATGACCCACCAGGCGATCGGTACCAGCAGGTAGGAAAGATAGACCATCGCGTCCTGCCGAAACAGCACCTGGCCGAGGATCGGGATGCTCGACAGGCCCGGAATCGCGATCTGATCGAAACCCGGGCCGACCTGGCCGATCATCGGCTTGCCGAAGAAGCCGCTGATGCCGGTTCCGAGGATGGTGAGGGTCAGGCCGCTGACGATCTGGTCGGCGCGCAGGGTGATGGTGACGTAGGCATGGATCAACGAGAACAGAGCTCCGGCGATCGCGGCGGCGATAACGCCGACAACCGGGTTGCCGACGGAATAGCCGACGCTGAAACCGGCGATGGCACCGACCAGCATGAGCCCTTCTAGCCCAACGTTGAGCACTCCCGAGCGTTCGGCGTAGATCTCGCCGATGCAGACGAACAGGATCGGCGTGCCGGAGCGCACCGCGGCCTGGAGCACGGCCACTACCAGGACGAGCGGGCTAGCCTCCACTGAGCGCCGCCTTCTTGGGTCGTTGGCCGGGCCGGTCGAAGACCAGCCTGTATCGCGAGAGGATGTCGCCGCCGAGGACGAAGAAGAGAATCAAGGCCTGGATGATGAGTACGATGTTGACCGGGAGCTTCATCGTGATCTGAACGGTCTCGCCGCCGACGTAGAGGCCGCCCATCAGAATCGAAACCAGAACGACCCCCCAGGGGTTACGGCGTGCTAGCCAGGCGATGATGATGGCGGTGTAGCCGTAGGGAGCGGCGTGTGGAGAGATGTCCTTGAGCAGCTTGAGCTGGATGCCGCTGACTTCGACCATGCCCGCGAGCCCGGCCAGGCCTCCGCTGATCAGCATGACCAGCAGGATGTTACGGCCGGCATTCATCCCGGCGTACTCGGCGGCGTTGGGGTTTCCGCCGGTCACCGCGATCTCGAAGCCCCAGCGACTCTTCTCTTGAATGAAGTAGAGCGCGACGGCGATGACCAGGGCGAAGACGAATCCCAGGTGCACTCGAGTGCCGGCCAACCTGAGCAGCTGAGCGCCTTCGGGAAACTGCATGGTCATCGGGAAGCCGAAGCTCACCGGATCCTTCCACGGACCGTAGATGAAGTGAGCCACCCAGAGAATCGCGACGTAGTTGAGCAGCAGGGTGGTGATGATCTCGTTGGTGTTGAGCTTGACCTTGAGATAGGCGGGAATCAGCGCCCAGAGGGCGCCGGCGGCGAAGCCGCCGAGCATCATCGCCGGGATCATCAGCCACGGCGATCCGTCCCAGCCGGTCATCACCACTGCGGTTGCTCCCCACGCGCCCATGTGCAACTGCCCTTCGGCACCGATGTTCCAGAAGAGCATCTTGAAGGCGAGCATGACCCCCAGACCGCAGAGAATCAGCGGCGTCGCCTTGACCAGGACCTCGGTGATGCCGTACGACGTCCCGAAGGCCTCTTTGAGCATTGCGCTGTAGGCGGCCAGCGGATTGGCCCCGGTGCTGAGCAGGAGTACCGCACAGACCACCAGTGACAGGAGCACCGAGACTACCGGCACGAGATATTCGAGCTTGCGGGATCTCTCGAGTCGCAGTTCCAGGCGCATGGCCACTCTCTAGGCGACCTCCGAGAGTCGTTGCCCGGCCATCATCAGGCCGAGGCTTTCAATCCGCGCGGTCTCCGCGTCGACGATCCCCATGATCTCGCCGTGGAAGATGACCGCGATGCGGTCGCTCAGCGACAGGAGCTCCTCGAGGTCTTCCGAGATCAGGACGATTGAGCCGCCCTGGTGGCGATGGTCATTGAGGGTCTTGCGGACGAACTCGGTGGCGCCGACGTCGAGCCCACGAGTCGCCGACATGACCACCAGAAGGTGGTGCCGGGTCGTCATCTCTCGAGCCAGGATGACTTTTTGCAGATTGCCGCCGGAGAGCGAGCGAACCGGGGTGGCGTGGCCCGGCGTGCTGATGTTGAACTCCTTGATCAATCGTCGGGCGTAGCCGATGGCGGCGTTGAAGTTGAGCAGTGGGCCCTTGCCGAATTTCGGCTCCCGGTACCGCCGCAGCACGCTGTTGTGGCTGAGCGACATGTCCCCGACGGTGGCGACTCCATGGCGGTCGGCGGGCACGTAGCTGACGCCGGCGTCGATGAAGTGTCGAGCTCTCTTACCCCTCATGTCGGCGCCTTGGACGCGCACGGTGCCGGCAGTCGGTCTCTGCAGACCGGTGATCACCTGCGCCAGCTCCTGCTGGCCGTTTCCCGCGACCCCGGCCAGGCCCAGAATCTCGCCCGCCGCCACGGAGAAAGTGACTCCCTTGAGCGCCGGAAGCCCGCGGGTGTTCAGGGCGTCCACGCCCTCGACCTCGAGGACCTGCTCGCCCCGACTCTCCTTTTTCGGGAACGTCGCGAACTTGATCTCGCGGCCAACCATCAGGTGGGACAGATCCTGAGGATTGGTGTCCTGCACCAGTACGGTCCCTACGTTCTTGCCGCCTCGCAGCACCGTGATCCGGTCCGAGATCGTCATCACCTCGTCGAGCTTGTGAGAGATAAAGACGATGGAATGGCCCTGTTCACGCATCGATCGCAGGGTGTGGAACAGCTCCTCACTTTCTTGTGGCGTCAGGACCGCGGTGGGCTCATCGAGCAGCAGGATCTTGGCGCCCCGAAAGAGGATCTTGAGGATCTCGACCCGCTGCTGTTCACCGATCGAGAGCTGCCAGACCAGGGCGTTCGGGTCCACCTTGACGCCGTACTGCTTGGAGAGGGTCGCCACCCGCGCCTGGGCTTCGTCGAGCTTGACCCGCGAGAAGCCTCGGCCCAATCCGAGGACGATGTTCTCGGTAACGGTATGAGTGGGCACAAGCTTGAAGCTCTGGTGGACCATGCCGATGCCCAGATCGATGGCGTCTTTGGGCGTCTTGAGCTGAACTGTTCTGCCGAATACCGAGATGCTTCCGGCGTCCGGCCGGTAGATGCCGGTGAGGACGTTCATCAGGGTGCTCTTGCCGGCGCCGTTTTCACCCAGCAGTGTGTGGATCTCGCCTTCCCGGAGCTCCAGATCGACGCTGTCGTTGGCGATGACACCGGGGAATCGTTTGGTGATTCCCCGAAGCGCCACCGCGATCTTGTCGTCAGTCATGGTTTGCTGCTTCTGGCGATGCCCACCTGTAGGATGCAAGTTGCCTGCATCAGGTCTCGGCTCTGTTCTATCGGGCGTGCCTATTTCGGTATCGTGCCCACGACCCCTTCGACGAGCTTCGTCATGCCGAGCATGTCGCCGTCCGACATGACCTCGCCTTCGGGAACCCATAGCTCGCCGGCCTGGTTGTTGATGGGGCCGGTGAAGACGTCCCACGCGCCGGAGACGATCGCCGCCTTCTTGGCCTCGACCAAATCGCGCACGTCTTGGGGCACCAGGTCACTGTAGGGGGACAAACCGACCACTCCGTCGGCGAGCCCGCCCCAATACTGCGACGAGGTCCAGGTGCCGGTGTGCACCTGCTCGACCACCTTGTTGTAAACCACTTCCCAGTGCCAGATCGGAGCGGTCAGGTGGGCCGCCGGAGCGAAGCTGGACATGTCGGAGTTGTAGCCGATGCTGTAGCGGCCTCGCTTTTCCGCGGCCTGTTGAGGCGCCGGGGTGTCCTGATGCTGAGCGATCACGTCGGCGCCGACGTCGAGGAGGCTCTCGGCCGCCTCCCGTTCCTTGGCCGGGTCATACCAGGTCTGGGTCCAGACCACGTGCACTTTGATCTTGGGGTTGACCGACTGCGCGCCGAGCGCAAAGGCGTTGAGGCCGCGGATCACCTCGGGAATCGGATGCGCCGCGACGTAACCGAGAACGTTCGACTTCGACATCTTCGCGGCGATCATTCCGGTCAAGTAGCGCGGTTGGTACATGCGACCGAAATAAGTGCCGACGTTGGGTGCGGTCTTGAATCCGGAGCAGTGCATGAAGGTGACGTCGGGGCTTGTAGCAGCCACGTTGATGGTGGGATCCATGTAGCCGAAGCTGGTGGTGAAAATCAGGTTGTAGCCGTCGCGAACGTATTGGTTGAGTGTCCGCTCGGCTTCGGCGCCCTCGGGAACCGCCTCGGTGTAGGCGGTCTCGACATAGGGCAGCTCATCAACCACGAGACGCGCCTTGTCGTGGGCGAGGGTCCAGCCGGCGTCGCCGACCGGGCTCACATAGATGAAGGCCGCCTTGACCGGAACGCCGTTTCCGGGGGCCGCTTCCATGGCCGCCTCCGGAGCCACGGCTTTTTCGCCGCCGCCGCAGGCCTGCAGGAACAAGCCTCCGGCCAGAGCGAAGACTGCAATCAGCAAGGTGGAGCGGTGATTCGTGATCCGAAGTTTCATCCGATGGTTCCTTTCTAGGTCGATGCGTTTCCGTGGCGGGGAAGAAAAGATTCTCATCTTTCGCCGACCCCGAGGTCGCCGGCTTCGGGCACCAGCAGGCTGGGTCCGAGCCCTCTCTCCTCGGGCGAACCGGGGATCAGATTGTCGAGCAGAATGCCGCAAATCGCGGCCACGGCCATGCCCGTGGATCCGATCGAGCCGACGATTCCGCCGAGGGTGGCGGGCATCGAAGCCATCAAGCCTTCGACCGTCGGCACGTACAACGCGAGCGTCTGGCCGGGACCGAGCACTTCGGCGCTCGCCCGGGCGGCGAAATACGCCGGGACCGAAAGACCCATGAACAGCGAAAAGCCGGAGATAAAGAGGTTGCGATCACTGGACAGGTCCGCCTTGGCCAGCTGCTGGATGCCGATCGCCGAGATCAGGCCGAACAGGGCGCAGTAGAGCCCGCCGACGACGGGCCCGGGGATCGCCGCCGCAAAGCCTCCGAACTTGCCGAAGATGCCGAGGAGTACGAGGATGATCCCGCCGACCTGGACCACCCACCTGGAGCCGACCTTGGTCAGCCCGATGAGGCCGATGTTCTCCGAGTACGAGGTCGAGGCGAAGCCGCCGAAGACGCCGGTGAGGAAGCAGCCGATGCCTTCCGAGCCGATTCCGCGGTTGAGCTGCTTGGCCGTGGGGTCTCCGCCTCCGGACATGTAGGACACCGCGTGGTAGTCGCCGACCGACTCGATCATCGACGCGAGATAGCCCGCCAGAATGGCGAGGAAGAAACCCAGGTGGAACTTGGGAGCGCCCCACGGAAAGATGAGCTCGCGAGGATCGAGCCGAATCCACTGCGAATCGCCCACCGCCGCCAGGCTGACGTGAGAGGGATGACCTTGCGGGAACACCCCCATCTTGGACAGGAGGTAGCACAGCAGCGTCACTCCGAGCACGGCGGTGAGGATCGGGAAAAGCCGGAAGTATCGTTTGGTGCGCGACAAGACGAGGGAGAAGATGATGATCAGCAGGATCGTCAGGCCTCCGATCGGCCAGTGAGTGCCGGCCTTGGGCGCACCGTGCATGAAGAGCGCGAGGCCGATCAGCATGATGACCGGCCCGATCACGACCGGTGACAGCGCCTTTCGCAAGAACCCGACCAGGCCGCTGAAGCCGATTGTGATCTCGACCAAAGCTCCGAGGATGATGGCCCCAGCGATGTAGCGCATGGCCAGAGGGCCGGCTGGGACGCCCAGAGCCGTGGCCTCCGCGGCGGTCTCTCCGATGATGTAGAAGAACGCCCCGAGGAACGAGAACGACACGCCCTGGACGATCGGCAGGCGAGTGCCGATGGTGGTTTGCAGCAGTGTGGCCAGGCCCGAGCACAGCATCACCGCCGAGATCAGGCGGGCGATCTCCCCCGGAGACATTCCCAGAATCGGGCCGAAGAGCAGGGGCACGCTCACCGTGGCGCCGAACATGGTCAGGACATGTTGTGCTCCGAGCACCAGCGTCTTGGGCAGCTCGGGGCGATCATCCAATCCGTAGATTGGCTGGTGCTCCGTCGGGTCAGGCATATGGCTTCCTCCCCAGGGTAGGAATCCGCCGCGACGCCACTGGAGCTCGGGCTCGTCCCGCGGTCCAGCCCGCGGCGCAAACTGTGAAGACCGAGCGAGTCTACACCACGCGCCAGCGCCCGGTGAGAGCTCTTCGGGACGAGTCGATTTCGGCCGTGAGGCTCCTCCAGTCGTCTCGCATTCTCCCCATCGAAGCGAGTAGCATGGAGGCGCAATGCGCGCCCGGCCCCTGAGCCGAATCTGGGAATCCATCGCCGACCGCGGGCGTGAGATCCTGCTCGCGCGCCGCGGCGAGCGGCACCGCCGCGACCTCGATCAGCTTTGCGCGGATCTGCTCGCCGAGCCGGGCGAGGCGGCGGCGATGGCTCTAGCTCGCGAGCTGGTCGGTCGCTACGAGGCGATGTCTGGAGATGAGAGGCGGAGCTTTTTCGCTTTGCTCGGAGAGGGGTTCTCTCCGGATGTCGACCAGGTGAATCGCGCCGCCGAGAGCTACCGCGCCGCTCCCGGTTCCGAGACTCTCCTCGGGCTCAGCCAGGCGGTCGAGCCGCCGCGGCAGGAGCTCATCCGGCGCCTCAACATGGCGCCACACGGGACCGCCGCGATCGTGGCGATGCGCGGGGATCTCCTGCGGCTGCTACCGGCGCACCCGGAGCTCGAGCCGGTGGATGTGGATTTCGAGCACATCCTGCGCTCCTGGTTCAATCGGGGCTTTCTGGAGCTTCACAGGATCGATTGGAAAACGCCGGCGTTGGTGCTGGAGAAACTCTTCGAGTACGAGGCGGTGCATGAGATCCGCGGTTGGGAGGATATGCGGCGACGCCTCGAAGCCGATCGCCGATGCTTCGCTTTCTTTCACCCGGCGCTGCCCGACGAGCCTCTGATCTTTGTCGAGATCGCCTTGCTCGAGAGTCTGGCGGGCGCGATCCAGCCGTTGCTCGATACCGACAGCCCGACCGGCGATCCGGAGCGGGCGAGGACAGCGGTGTTTTATTCGATCAGCAATTGCCAAAAGGGCCTGCGCGGGATCTCCTTCGGGAGTTTTCTCATCAAGCAAGTGGTGACCGAGCTTGCCGAGGAGTTGCCGAGGCTCAAGACCTTCGCGACGTTGTCACCGGTGCCGGCTCTGCGAACGTGGTTGGCTGTCGAGCTCGCGGGTGAAGGCCACGGCTGGAGCTCGGAAGAGGTGGAGCTACTGCGGGCTCTCGATACCACCGGCTGGCGCCGGAATCCGGTTGCGGCCGAGCCCTTCGAGGAGGTGCTGGTGCGGGCCTGCGCTCGCTATCTGCTGGCGGCGAAGACCGGTCGCGAGCCACTCGATCCGGTGGCGCGTTTTCACCTCGGCAACGGGGCCAGCATCGAGCGCATCAACTGGCTCGCGAACCCCTCGCCGAAGGGGCTCGAGCAGTCGGCCGGAATCATGGTGAACTACGCCTATCGGCTAAGGCAAATCGAGCGCAATCACGAGGCCTACGTCAGCCGCGGTCGGGTAGTCGCGTCGGCCGCGGTGCGTGTCCTCCTGCGCCGAAAGTAGCCCGGCGGTCCTCGTTCGGATTGGTCCGGGCAGGAGTCGGGGTCTGTGTCTGTCGCTCCTGCTAGACTGCGACTCAGCAAGGCCAGCTTGACGTTGTTCGAAGGGTCCGCGCGCGGTGCGCGGACCAGCCGAGCGCGTGCCTTCACAAATCCCGGTCCACGAACCGCAACCGGCCCGAGAGCCACGAGGAGAGCCATCATGATTCGGATGAGCGCACAGCTACTGAGCCCCAAACGACGTTTCGCCGGAGTCTGCTGCTTGATCCTGCTCGGGACTCTGGCGCTGGGCTGCGGCTCCGCCGAGGACGCGACCACACAGGCGTCCGGTGCCGGAGATGTGGCCATGAAGACCGGTGGGCTGAGGGTCGCGGCGGTCTTCGAGACCCCGATCGAAGAGCCCTGGGTCAACCAGATCCACGTCGCGCTGGTCAGGGCCCAGGAGGAGTTGGGCATCGAGTACACCTGGTCGGAGAGCGTCAAGGCGGCAGACTTCGCTCGCGTGATGCGTGAGTACGCCGAAGGTGGCTACCAGCTGATCATGGGCGACGCGTTCGGTGCCGAGCGCATCGCGCGCCGTACGGCG
The DNA here is from genome assembly GCA_945787635.1 of Thermoanaerobaculia bacterium. GTDB lineage: Bacteria > Acidobacteriota > Thermoanaerobaculia > Multivoradales > JAHEKO01 > CALZIK01. The sequence continues at coordinate 25,306 of CALZIK010000070.1, forward strand.
GCGGCCTATCCGGATACCGCCTTCGTGTTTGGTTCCGGCATCGGTCCGGCGGAGCCCAACTTCGGCGTGTTCGACAACTGGATACACGAGCCGGCCTACCTCTCGGGCATGATCGCCGGCAAGGTGACCAAGACCAACACCATCGGCATCGTGGCCGCAATGCCGATTCCCGAGGTCAACCGAATCTCCAACGCCTTCCTGGCCGGAGCCCGCGAGGTCAATCCGGGGGTCAAGTCGAAGGTGTCCTTCATCGGGTCGTTCTTCGACCCCCCCAAGGCCAAGGAAGCGGCTCTGGCGCAGATCGAAGCCGGCGCGGACGTGCTCTTCGCCGAGCGCTTCGGAGTCGTCGAGGCGTGCGTGGAGAAAGGCGCGCTCGCCATCTCCAACATGTCCGATCAGAGTGAGCTCGGGCCCGACCACGTGATCACCGGCCCGGTCTGGGATATGTGGCCGACGGTGCAACAGGCGGTCAAGCTGGTCGAGGCCGGGGTCTTTACCGCCCAGGACTTCGGTAGTTTCTCCTTCATGGCCAAGGGCGGCTCCTATCTGGCGCCCTATCATGTCTGGGAAGACAGGCTTCCCACCGAGGTCAAGGAGATGGTCGCGACGAGAGCCGAGGAGATCATCGCCGGGACGTTTCGGGTCGACGTCGACGAGGGCACCCCGAAGTCCGACTGACGCGGGCCAGCCTTGTCATTCCGTCCCGGCGAAGACGAAGCCAGATGACCTCCGCGCGCACTCCGCTGCTTTGCATGCGCGGAATGTCGAAGAGCTTCGGCGCGGTTCGCGCGAATCAGGATGTGGATCTGGTGCTCTACGCCGGTGACGTTCTGGGGCTGCTCGGAGAGAACGGCGCCGGCAAGACGACTCTGATGAACATGTTGTTCGGGACCTACGCTCCGGACAGCGGCGCCATCGAGATTGAAGGGCGCCCCGTGACGATCTCGAGCTCGGCCGACGCCCTGGCCCTCGGGGTCGGCATGGTGCATCAGCACTTTCACCTCGTTCCCCGGCTTACCGTGCTCGACAATCTGATGATCGGTCGCCCCGGCAACCGCGGGCGTCTCGATCGTTCGGGAGCGCGCCAAAAACTCGAGGAGATTGGCGACCGGTTCGGCCTGCGCTTGGATCCGGACGAGCCGGTGTCGGCTCTGGCGATCGGCGAGCAGCAAAGGCTCGAGATCGTCAAGGCCCTGTTTCGGGACGCGCGCATGTTGATCCTCGACGAGCCCACGGCGGTGTTGACTCCGCAGGAGGCGGATTTCCTCTTCGACGCCTTGCGGGCCATGGCCGGTGACGGCCTGGGGATCATCTTCATCAGTCACAAGCTCTACGAGGTCAAGGCGATCACCAACAGGGCGATGATCATGCGCCGGGGCAAGGTCACGGCCACGGTCGATGACATCGGTTCGGTGAGCGAGCGCGAGCTTGGAGAGCTCATGTGTGGCCACGAGATCGTGCCCCCCCAGAAAGCCCCGAGCGAGCCCGGCAAGGTGCTGCTGAGGCTGAAAGAGGTCACCACGGCACCCGGCGCCGAGGCGAGCGGCGGCGCACCACTACGCGAGGTGTCACTCGAGGTGCGCGCCGGCGAAGTGCTGGGCATCGCCGGCGTTTCAGGCAATGGGCAATTGGAAGTGGCCGAGCTCATTGCCGGCGTACGCCGGCAAACGGCGGGTGAGCTCAACGTGACGGGCGAGATCGTGATCTACCCGAGCCCCCGCGCGATTCAGGACCTCAGGGTCGGACGGATCCCGGAGGACCGGCTCGGCACCGGCTTGATCTCATCGCTTCCGATGGCGGACAGCATGATCCTGCCGCGCGTGCATGCGGCGCCGTTCAGCCGGTACGGCGTGCTCGACAGAGCCAGGATCCAGGACTTCGTCGAGGGCCAGGTCGAGCGCTTCGACATCAAGTGCGCAGCCATCGACGTTCGCACCGGCACCCTGTCGGGGGGCAACCTGCAGAAGGTCCTGTTGGCGCGCGAGCTGGCCTTCGATCCCCTGGTGGTGCTGGCGGCGCAGCCGACGCGGGGTCTGGACGTGGGTGCGGCGCAATTCGTTCACGAGCGTTTTCTCGAAGTACGCGCAGCCGGGGGGGCCATTCTTCTGATCAGCGAGGATCTCGAGGAGCTGTTCCTGCTTTCCGATCGCATCGCGGTTATGTACGAGGGGCGGGTCATGGATACCCTGGCGATCGAAGAGGCGACCGTGCGGAGGGTCGGAATGCTGATGGCCGGAGCGAGCAGTGAGGACGCGGCGTGATCCGACTGCGGCTGGAAACGCGGTCGCACACGCCCGGGTGGCTCAAGCTGGTCCTGCCTCTGCTCGCGATTCTGGCGACGCTGCTGATCTGCGCGGGCCTGGTGGCGATGGCCGGCGCCGACGTTCTCGCGGCCTATTCCAAGCTTCTACTGAGCGCGGTCAGCTCGAGGTTCAACTTCGTCGAGACACTGGTCAAGGCAGCGCCGATCGCATTCACCGGTCTGGCGGTGGCGGTGGCCTTCCGGGCCAAGTTCTGGAACATCGGCGCCGAGGGGCAGCTTCTTGCCGGGGCCATGGCGGCTGCGTTCATCGGCGGCCGAGCGGCGCTGCCCGGCTGGAGTCTGGTTCCTTTGATGCTCCTGTGTGGCATGGCCGCGGGGGCGGCCTGGGCTCTGCTGCCCGCGCTCCTCAAGACTCGGTACAGGGTGGACGACGTAGTGACCACGTTGCTGCTCAACTTCATCATGTTCTACCTGATGATGGCGCTGGTCGATGGGCCCTGGAAGGATCCGCTGAGCGGCTATCCGGACTCGCCGGACATTCGCGTGGCCGCCGAGTTTCCCATTCTGCTCGGCGGCACGCGTTTGCACCTGGGGGTTCTTCTGGCCTTCGTGGCGGCGCCGCTCGTGTGGTTTCTGATGCGGCGCACGACACTCGGTTTCAACATCAGGGCGGTGGGGGAGAACGCCACCGCCGCGCGGTATGCCGGTATCAGGATTCCCGTGGTCATCACCGGCACCGCCGCTTTGTCGGGCGCACTGGCGGGGTTGGCCGGAGTCGGCGAGGTCGGGGGCATCCACTTCCAGGTCATGGCTGGGCTCTCGCCGGGCTACGGCTATACCGGCATCGTGATCGCGACCCTGGCGCTCCTCAATCCGCTCGGCGTCCTGCCGGCGGCTTTCTTCTTCGCCGTGATCATCACCGGCGCTGAATCGATGTCTCGAGCCACCGGAGTACCGGTATTCCTCGCCGACGTCTTCCAGGGCGTGGCGCTGATCTCGATGCTGATAGCCATTCTCTTCACCCAGTATCGCGTGCGAGTGCAGCGGTGACCGAGATCCTCGGCGAGATTCTCCAGGTCGGTTTCTTTGCGGCCATTCTGCGGATCGCAACACCCCTCATCCTGGCGACGATCGGCGAGATGTTCACCGAGCGCGGGGGCGTGCTCAATCTCGGGATCGAAGGGATCATGTTGCTCGGTTCGATGGCCGGCTTTTCGGCGGCGTACTTCAGCGGCAGCCTCTGGCTCGGCATCTTGGCGGCCATGGCGGTTGGTGCGCTTGCGGCGCTGTTGATGGGTTTTCTGACCGTCACCCTGGGCTTGAGCCAGCACGTGTCGGGAATCGGAACCACCTTGCTGTGCACCGGGCTCGCGTTTTTCCTCTATAGGTTGATCTTCGGTCAGCCGTCGGTGCCGCCCAATGTCGAGGCGTTTCAGGCGGTGCCGCTGCCGCTGGTCTCGAAGATCCCGGTTCTAGGGCCGATGCTGTTCAACCACTTCGCCCTGGTGTATCTGGCCTTGCTCCTGGTGCCGGCCGCGGCCTTCGTTCTCTACCACACGCCCTGGGGACTGAGCCTCCGGGCGGTGGGGGAGAATCCGCGCGCCGCCGACGGTGCCGGAGTCAGCGTCGCGAAGATGCGTTACCAGGCTCTGGTGCTGTCGGGTATGTTGATGGGCGCCGCCGGCGCCTATCTGTCGATGGCTCAGTTCAACGCATTCACCTTCGGAGTGATCTCGGGAAGGGGTTGGGTCTGCATCGCGCTCGTGGTCTTCGGCCAGTGGAGTCCCTGGAAATGCCTGGCCGGGGCGTTACTCTTTGGATTCGTCGACGCGCTCCAGCTCCGCCTACAGGCCAGCGGCGTGATCGACATTCCCTATCAGTTCTTCCTCATGCTGCCCTTCGTGTTGACCATCGTGGCCATGGGCGCGGTGTCTCGCAGCGCGACGCCACCCGCCGCGCTCCTGGTGCCGTTTCGCAAAGAGGAGCGGTGACCCGCTCCGATACTCACGATGCCGACTCTCGAACTGATCGTCCGTAACGCGAACCTTCCGGACGGCCGGTCGGGCCTTGACCTCGCCGTTGCCGAGAGCAAAATCGTAGCGGTCGAGCCGGCGCTCGACGCCGTTGCGGCGCGCGAGATCGACGCCACAGGCTGCCTGGTGACGCCGCCCTTCGTCGAGAGCCACTTTCATTTGGATTCCACCTTGAGCCTCGGCCAACCGCGCATGAACGAGAGCGGTACGCTGCTCGAAGGCATCCAGCTCTGGAGTGAGCTCAAGCCGAGCCTGACGGTCGAATCGGTCAAGGCGCGGGCGCGAGAGCTCTGCCACTGGGCCATCGCCCGTGGAACTCTCGCGATTCGCAGTCACGTGGACGTTTGCGACGAGCGGCTGGTAGGCGTCCAGGCGTTGCTCGAGCTACGCGAGCAGATGGCGCCCTACCTGGACATTCAGCTGGTGGCGTTTCCCCAGGACGGCTACTTTCGATTTCCCAACGCTCCGCTACTCGTCAGGCGCGCGCTCGACATGGGAGTCGATGTGGTCGGCGGCATACCCCATTTCGAGCGCACCATGGAGGAGGGGGCTGCATCGGTGCGCGAGCTTTGCCGGCTGGCGGCCGAGCGCGGGCTGTGGGTGGACATGCACTGCGACGAGACCGATGACCCGCTGTCACGTCACGTCGAGACGCTGGCCAACGAGGCCCTGAGACTCGGGCTCGAGGGTCGGGTCGCCGGCTCGCACCTCACCTCGATGCACTCGATGGACAACTACTATGCCGGCAAGCTGGTCGCTCTGTTGGCGGAAGCGGAGCTGTCCGCGGTCCCGAACCCGCTGATCAACATCGTTCTGCAGGGCCGCCACGACACCTATCCCAAGCGCCGAGGCATGACCCGCGTCAAGGAGTTGATGGCCGCCGGCGTGAATGTCTCCTTCGGCCACGACTGCGTGATGGACCCGTGGTACAGCCTGGGGACGCACGACATGCTGGAAGTGGCCTCGATGGGCCTCCACGTGGCCCAGATGACCGCCCTTGACGAGATGCCCGGGATGTTCGACGCCGTGACCGTCAACGGCGCGAAGACCTTGGGCCTCGAGGGCTACGGGCTGGAGGTGGGTTGCAACGCGGACTTCGTCGTGCTCCAGGCGGCCGACAAGATCGAAGCCCTGCGCCTGAGGCCGCCGCGGCTGTTCGTCGTCCGACGAGGGCAGGTCATTGCCGAGTCCGAGCGCTCGCGAAGCTCGCTGCACCTGGATGGCCGGGAGCACGAAGTCAGCTTCCGCCCGCGGTCAGCAGCTTTTCCACTCGCGGCTCGATGTCGTGAGAGAGCTTGACGCCGAGGTGACCGATGGTGTCGGCCGCCAGGAGCGTCGCGAGCTCGCCGCAGACGCGAAGCGGCATCTCGCGAACCAGCCCGGCGAGAAAGCCGGCGGCAAAGCAATCGCCGGCGCCGGTGGTGTCGATCACCGAGACGTTGTGGGCTTCTACGTGAATCAGCTCGTTTTGGTGGCCGATGAAGGCGCCCGCGGCGCCGTCGGTGACCACCGCGATGTCCACGGTACGCGCCATTTCCCGACACGCCTGGTCCGACGCCATCCCGGTCAGGATCCGAGCTTCTTCGGCGTTCGAGAAAAGCACGTCGAGCCCCTCTTCCAGATGCCGGTGGAGGATCTCCCGCGATCGATTGACGGCGAAGGGATCGGCCAGGTCCAGGGCCACCTTGCAGCCCGCTTCGCGCGCGGCTTCCAGGGCCAGCTCGATCGCTTCGATCTGGTTCGGCGAGTCCCACATGTAGCCGGTGGTGAAGAAGATCTTTCCCCTGCGGATGTCGTCGAGCGGCAGGTGCTCCGGGCCGTACTCGCGGCAGACGCCCAGGTGGGTGTTCATCGTGCGCTCGCCGTCCGGAGTGACCAGGATCACGCTGGTTCCGGTGGCGCCCTCGACGCGCGCGAGCCGAGTCGCGACGCCGACCTTCTCGAGCTCCTTTTCGAACAGAGCGCCATTGAGGTCCGGTCCCACCGCCGAGCTGTAGCAGCCGTGACAGCCGAACCGTGCGGCCACCCGCAGGACGTTCGCGCAGGAGCCGCCGGCCTCGATCTCCGGTTCGAGGCCTCCGACGTGCTCCAGGATGGCGGCCTGTTCCTCGGTATCCACGAGTTTCATGATGCCCTTGTCGAGGGCGAGAGCTTGGAGGTCCGAGTCGGTGCCCCGGACAAGGAAGTCGAGGATGGCGTTCTCGACGCCGGCGATATCGAGGGTGCGCTGCTTGAGGGCAGCGTTGAAGAAGTTGAGTGGCTCCATATCTCTGTCTTTCTCCTGATTTGGCTGTCTTCGAAAAAACACCCCGGCGCGGCAGGTGCCTGCGGCGCAGAGGTCGCCAGAGGATACCGCGGACCCGGGTGCTATAGTCCCGCCAGCCCGACTTTGTTCGACGAGTTCTTCCCTTCACGCGCTACGGGGTAGCGCGTTGGCTCGCAGATGCCTTGATTTCGCCCGTAAGGAGCGGTCTGGCGGCTGAGTGACGCCTCCCCGAGTTGCGAAGGGCGCCCGTCGAAGCGATCGTCCACCGAGACCAACTCTACGAAGGAGGAGCCTAGAGCATGAGCGCAGCAGCCAACACGAAGGACTTCCACTACCCGATTTTCTCGAGGAGTGATCTCAGCGCTTTCTGGGCGCTCTTCACCGACAACTTCACCAACCTGTTGGTGATCAGCGGCGTTTGCAAGTTCGTCTTCCAGATGCCGGACGAGATCGTCTTCGGCCGCATCATCCCGGGGGCGGCGTTCGCGATTCTGATCGGCGTTTGTTTCTACAGCTGGCTGGCTCACAAGCTCGCCGCCCGGGAGCAGCGCACCGACGTCACCGCCTTGCCGTACGGGATCAGCACGCCGGTCATGTTTGTCTACCTCTTCGGCGTCATCGGGCCGATTTACTTTTCGACCAACGACGCCTACCTCGCCTGGCAGGTTGGCCTCGGAGCCGGCTTCATCGGCGGTATCGTGGCTGGTCTCGGCGCTCTGATCGGCCCGTTCATCAAGCGAGTCACACCCCGCGCGGGTATGTTGGGAACCCTCTGCGGCATCGCGTTGGTCTTTATCGGCGTGACCGCGATGGCTCTGGTCTTCGAGTCTCCGATCATCGGCTTCCTTTCGCTCACCATCATCCTCTGGGGTCTGGTGGGGCGCTACCGCCTGCCGTTCAACATTCCGGCGGGGCTCCTGGCGCTGTTCTTGGGCACCGTCGTTGCTCTGATTCTCGGCAAGTCGTCGATCAGCACCGAGGGCGTCGCTTTCAACATGCCTCTGCCCTACATCGGCGACATGATCCAAGGCATCAAGCATCTGTTCGAAAACCCGGCGCTGTTCCTGGTGCTGATACCGGTGCAGGTCTACAACTTCATCGAGACCATGAATAACGTCGAGTCGGCAGAAGCCAAGGGCGACAAGTATCCGGTCGGCGTGGCCATGGCCTTCGATGGCGCAGGCACGTGTGTTTCCGCGATTTTCGGCTCGCCCTTTCCAACCACCGTCTACATCGGCCACCCGGGCTACAAGCGTATTCACGCCCGCGCCGGCTATACGCTGGGTGTCGGGGTGGTGCTGCTGCTGGCCTCGACGTTCGGGCTGATGGCTTTTCTGGCCAATCTGGTGCCGTTGGCCGCCACCGCGCCGATTCTGGTCTACATCGCGATGACGCTCATCTCCGAGAGCGCGGCCGCGGTCCCGAGGGCTCACGCCATGGCGATCGCGGTGGCGATGATGCCGCATGTCTCGGAGCTGTTGACCGTCAAGTGGGGCTCGATGTTGCAGGCTCTCGGCGCGTTCGGCGCCGACAAACTGCCGGCCGCCGTCAACGACCCCGACTTCGTCGCCCAAATGTCACAGCAGGGTGCGCGAGTCATCGGACACGAAACGCTGGCTCAGGGCTCGATTCTCACCGGCATGATCTGGGGCGGGTTCACCGCGTTGATCATCGACGGCAAGCTCAAGAATGCCGGGTACTTCTGCTTGGCGGCGGCGGCGATGAGCAGCGTGGGGATTCTGCACGCATCCGCTCTGCAGGCTCCTTCGTTCACTCCCGTGGTGATCGGCTACCTGATCATGGGCGCTTTTCTGGTCCTCTACCCGATGTTCGGCAAGGTCGAGCCGCTCTTCCCGGAGGAAGCTGACTGAAGGGTCGGAGCCGAGTGCGCCGATAGGCGGCTCCGCCGCTGATTCATCGCTCCGGGGGCATGGCTTTCGAGCCATGCCCTTTTTCACACCATGAGCCTTCTTGCACCATGACCCGGGTCCCGAAGCTCCTGCTCGTGCTGATCTTCGTCTTCGTCGGCGCTTCGAATCCGATCGCCATCAAGTTCGCGCTCGAGTCGGGATGGCCCGTGCTCCCGCTGGGTATCGGAAGGATGAGCTTCATTGGCTTGTTCTTCCTGGTCTGGGTGCTGGCCAAGCGCGAACATCCCATCGCTACCTCGCCGGAGGGCAGACGCTTGTCGTTCATGGCGGCCGCATGCAAGGGGGTCGGCGTCATTGCCCTCTATCTGGCTCTGTTTCTGGCTCCCGCGAACCGGGTGATCGTCCTGTCGGCGTTCTCCCCGGTGGTGGCTCTCCTCATGATCGACCGGATGTTGGAGCACGAAGAGGTCGAGGGTCGTCAGTGGCTCGGCGTGGCCACGAGCTTTCTGGGCCTGGCGTTGCTGCTGTCGTTGCGGGGCGAGCTTTCCCTGCAGGGTAGCGGGAGTTGGCTGATGACGTTACTGGGGGACGCCTGCATGATCGCGAGCGTGATCTTCCACACCGCGATGGTGGTCTTTGAGAAGAAGGCGATCCTCGCGGGGGTGAATCCGGGTCAGCTCATCGTTTCTACCAACCTGGTTTCGGTCGCGGTCTTCCTGGTGATCGCACTCGCCGTGGGCAACTCGGGATTCGGCTCGATTCCGACGACGGTCGAGGCTGTCTGGGCCTTCGTCTATCTGATCTCGGTCGTCGGCGTGTTTCTGTTCTACTACAGGCGGTGGATGGTGGGAGTGCTGGATCTGGGCTATATCGCGTCGTTCAGTCATCTCGGCAGAGCGATCGCGCTGGTCTATGCTGCCGTGCTCTTGGGCGAAACGATCCCGCTCTCGAATCTGGGAGCCTTCGCGTTGATCCTCCTGGGTTCGATGATCGCGAATCGTTCGGGGGCACCTCTCTCGAGGGTCTCCCCTCCCGGCTAGTGGTCTGTAACTCTCAAAACGACACTACCTGGCCGGCCCTCGTCGCCGATGTCTACGTTGCGCCTCCTCGGCATAGGCACCGCTATGACTGCGTCGGCGCGCCTTGACCTCGACGACGAATGGCTCGGCCATCTAGTATCGCTTCGAGTGTTACAGGCCACTGGTTTTCGCCGCCGGCGCCTGCTTTGCAGCTACTCCAGCTTGCGACCCCGTACATAGGTTTCGGTCAGTGCGACCTGATTGCACGCCATCAGCACGGTGAAGAGTCTGCCGTAGGTACGTTTCAGAGGGTCGTCCGCGCGCAGCCCCCATTCGAGGCTGTTGCCAAGCGGCTCCCACCGTGCCGGATCGATGACCACCATGTCGGCCTCGCGTCCGGGATCGAAATTGCCGATCCGATCTTCGAGGTCGAGAGCGCGGGCGCCTGCCACGGTGGCTAGGTGCAGGAGCTCGGCGGGGTGCAACGCGGTGGCCTGCTCGGGTTCGCTGATGTGGACCTTGAACGCGGTGTTGAGGACGTCGGGGATGAACCAAGTGTCACCGGCTGCCAGATCGGTGCCGGCGGCGACGTTGACGCCCGATGCGATGGTTCGCAGCCAGGGCATGGTCCCGCTGCCCAGAAAAAGCTGGCTGGTGGGGCAGTGGGCCACCGAGGTCCGGGTTTCGGCCATGCGTTCGAGCTCGGAGTCCTGGCAGTGGACGCAGTGGGCCATGACGCTGCGGGGGCCGAGCAGGCTCTTGCCGCCGATCTTGCTGCCGGGGAGGAAACGGCCGTCATAGGTATCGAGATAGGTCTCGACCTGGTAGCTCCCGAGAACCGCGGCGATCTCACCGTCGCCCGACCGGTTGTTCTCGTTGAGGTGGGAGGTGAAGTAGACGCCCCGGCCGCGAAAGTGGTCGTAGAGCTCTCCCAGCGCGGCGAAGGTCTCGGTGGTAACGGAAAGTGAGAAGCGGGGAACCACGGCCGTGAACACCAGGGCGTCGCGGGCCTCGGCCTCGCTCGGATGCCACTTTTCGATCTCGTCGCTGGTGAGCCGGATGGCGTCTTTCTCGCTGGTCATCAGGGGCTTGGCTGCGTCGGGGCCGACGGTCTGGATGCCGCGCCCGATGACTCCGCGCAGTCCGCGTTTGCGGTATTCGCCGAAGAGAACATCCTGGGCCGCCGGGAAGGCGGACCCGAAGACCAACGAGGTCGTCGTTCCAGCCGAGATCAGGCGGTGGCAAAACTCCTTGGCGGCGCCCGCGGCGAAGTCTTCGTTCTCGAACCTCGCCTCGGCGGGAAAGATACTCTCGGTCAGCCATTCGAGCAGCTGCCCACCACCGTAGGCGTCGATCGAATTGACCTGGGGAAAGTGCATGTGGGTGTCGATAAAGCCGGGTAGCAGGAAGGCGTCACCATGATCGATGACCTCGACCGAGGCTCCGTCGAGCTGTGGCCGGTCGGCGTGCCGCCCGCACCATTCGATGACGCCGTCATCGTCGACCAGCAGGGCTCCGTCGGGAACCTCGACCAGCGCCTCGGCGGCCTCCTGGACGGTGGGTGTTCCGGTCAGATGGAAGATGTGTCCTCTGTGCAGCGTGCTCACGATCCCCGCCTCGCTTCTGTTCAGACCTGAAAAAGGTACCCGACCACGCTGCCGACGTAGCCGGTGAGGCCGACGATCAGGAAGATCGAGGCCAGATGATATTTCCTGGTTCTTTCGTTGCGACGAATGATGAGGTGAACCAGCGAATCATGAATCGTGTCCTTGCACCGGCGGGTGCCCCAGCGCAACTGAAGAGGGCCCATCAGCATCAACACCGCCGAGACCAGAATGAAGATCAGTCCGACGGCGATGCTGGCTTTTGAAAAAGTGCTCGAGGCGGCGATCTTGGGTCCCGAAAAGCCGGTGATGGTCAGCGAAATCGTGACCAGCCCCAGCAACAACTGAGCGCGACTCTGCAGGACGTCGAACTGTTTGACGATCACGTCGAAGACTTTCGAGTAGTTGCCCTCGCCGTGGATCTCGAGCAGATAGTCGAGCTCCTGCTCAGGTGTTTGAGGGTGGGCGCGCTCGGTCCGAACCCTTTTCTTGCGGTCCGACATGGGTGTCTACGCCGGCCTAGGCCACGCCCTGGCTGGTGCGTCCGTTCTCGGCGGCCAGCCGCCGATTCAGGTCCTCGATCGCCATGAGCACTTCTTCCGGGGTCGCCGGACCGCTGAGCCTTGGGCTGAGGCGTTGCCGGCCGACGCTGGCCACGGCATCCTTGATCGCGTGAAAAACAGAGATAGCGAGCATCAGCGGCGGCTCGCCCACGGCCTTGGAGCGATGAATGGTCGGCTCGTTGTTGCGGCCGGAGCGGAGCAGTTGGACGTTGAACACCTCCGGCATGTCGCTGGCAACCGGTATCTTGTAAGTCGAGGGCGCGTGGGTCTGGAGCTCGCCCTTGGCGTTCCACCATAGCTCCTCGGTGGTCAGCCAGCCCATGCCCTGAATGAAGCCGCCTTCGATCTGCCCCATATCGATGGCCGGGTTCAACGACTCTCCGACGTCGTGGAGGATATCGACGCGGGCGACCTTGTACTCGCCGGTCAAGACGTCGATCACGACCTCCGAGACCGCCGCGCCATAGGCAAAGTAGTAAAACGGACGACCGGTCAGAGTCGAGCGGTCGTAGTGGATCTTGGGAGTCTTGTAAAAGCCGGTGGCCGACAGCGACACCCGGCCCAGCCAGGCCCGGTTGGTGAGCTCGGCAAAAGGCACCTTTTCATCGCCGACGTGGACGTGATCGTCGCGGAACTCGACCTGCTCGGGAGCCACGCCGTACTCGGCGGCGGCGAACTTGGCGAGGCGCTCTTTCAAGGTCCGGGCCGCGGCCTGGGCGGCCATTCCGTTCAGGTCCGAACCCGAGGAAGCCGCGGTGGCGGAGGCGTTGGGCACCCTGGCGGTGTCGGAGGGCGTGCATCGGATCCTGCCGATGTCGATCTGGAGCTCCTCGGCCACGACCTGCGCGACCTTGGTAAAGAGCCCCTGGCCCATCTCGGTGCCGCCGTGGTTGAGCTGAAGGGTACCGTCCGAGTAGATCAGGATGAGCGCCCCGGCCTGGTTGTAGTGAGTGGCGGTGAACGAGATCCCGAATTTGACCGGCGTCAAGGCGATGCCTTTCTTCAGCAGCTCGCTCGAAGCGTTGAACTCGTCGATCTCCCGGCGCCGGTTGCGGTAGTCCGAGGTCTTCTCGAGCTCGGGCACGATGTCCATGAGCCGGTTGTCTTCGACCTTCATGCGGTAGGGGGTGATGTCGCGATCACCGATGCCGTAGAAGTTTCTGGTGCGGATGTCAAGCGGGTCGGCCTTGAGGAAACGGGCGATCTCGTCCATGACCCACTCGATCGCCATCATCCCCTGGGGTCCGCCGAACCCTCGAAAGGCGGTGTTGGAGACCGTGTTGGTCTTGCAGCGATGGGAGGTGATGGCCACGTTCTCGAAGTAGTAGGCGTTGTCGGCGTGAAACATGGTCCGGTCGTTGACCGGGCCCGAAAGGTCGGCGGACATTCCGCAGCGTGACGCGAAGACGAACTCGATGCCTTTGATTTGACCGTCTTCGTCGAAGCCGACGTCGTAGTCGACCCGATAGCCGTGACGCTTGCCGGTCATGACCATGTCGGTGTCGCGGTCGGGCCGGACCTTGACGGCTCGACCGGTCCGGCTGGCGAGCAGGGCGGCGATGCTCGCAAACAGCGCCGGTTGGGTCTCTTTGCCGCCGAAGCCGCCGCCCATCCGCCGGCACTCCACGACCACGTCCTTGGCGGTTTTGCCCAGCGCGTGGGCGACCACGTGCTGGACCTCGCTGGGGTGCTGCGACGAGCTGTGAACGAGCATGTCGCCGTCTTCCTTGGGCAGCGCGAACGCGATGTGCCCTTCGAGATAAAACTGCTCCTGACCGCCGAATCGGAACCGGTCGCGCAGGCGGTGCGGAGACCGCTGAATCGCCTTCTTGGCATCGCCTCTCACCATGGTCATGGTGGGCAGGACGAAGGACTGCTTCTCGAGCGCCGTGTCGATGTCGAGGATCGGCTCCAGGTCCTGGTACTCGATCACCGCCAGCCGGGCGGCGCGACGAGCGTGCTCGACACTGATCGCGGCCACCGCGAACACCGACTGGCCGACGTACTGGACGAGACCGTCCGCGAAGATCGGGTCGTCCTTGACCGGGCCGCCGATATCGTTGGCCCCGGGAACGTCGCCGGCCGCGATGACGTCGACCACACCGGGAGCGCTGCGGACCGGATCCAGATCGATCGACCGGATGCGCGCGTGAGCGCGCTCGCTCATGCCGATCGCCGCGTGCAGGGTTCCGATCGGCTCGGGGAGGTCGTCGATGTATTGGGCCTCGCCGCTGACGTGAAGGTGGGCGCTCTCGTGGGGTTGAGGAGTGCCGACACGGCCGTTGATGGTTGTCTTCGTCATGTCCGGGCTCCCTGTCCTTGCCGGTTCGGGTGCTCGAGAACCCGTGTCTCGCCGGGCCATCCCGAGGTTTCGAGAAAGAGCTTTCGCAGCAGGTTGCGAGTGACCAGGCGCCGGTATTCGACGCTCGCCCGCATGTCCTCGATGGGCGCGTAGTCCCGGTCCAGGGCCTCCATACCCGCGGCCAGGGTGGAATCGTTCCACGGCTTGCCTTCGAGCGCGGTCTCGCATTGGCTGGCGCGCTGGGGTATGGCCGCCATTCCGCCGTAGCAGATTCGGACGTCCCGAAGTCGGTTCTCCTCCAGCCGGAAGCTATAGGCCCCGCACACCGCCGAGATGTCCTGGTCGAAGCGCTTGGTGATCTTGTAGGTCCGGAAATGACGGTCCGCGGGTGCGAGGGGAAGCCTCACCCGCTCGAGAAACTCGCCCGCCTCGAGAGCGGTCTTTTGGTAGGCGAGGTAGAACTCGTCGAGCGGCAGCTCGCGGGTTTTCGCTCCCCGCCGCAGCACCAGAGACGCGCCGAGAGCGATCAAGCCGGGCATCGAGTCGCCGATGGGAGAGCCGTTGGCGACGTTTCCGCCGATCGTCGCCGCGTTGCGGATCGGCGGCGAGGCGAAGCGCCGGTACATCTCGCCCATATCTGGGAAGTGTTCCCCGATCAGCTCGTGGGCGTCGGTGATCGTGACCGCGGCGCCGATCTCGATATGGGAATCGTCGACCTCGAGAACCTTGAGCTCCTCGACGTTGCCGAGGTAGATGATCGCGTCGAGATCCATGTGGCTCTTGGTCACCCAGAGGCCGATGTCGGTTCCGCCGGCGAGAATGTGAGCGTCCGGATGGGTTTCGACCAGGTCGGCCAGGTCGGCCACCGTGGTCGGGGCGTAGTAGGTGCGCTGGCCGCCCGAGAGGTCGGGGCCGGTCAAGGCCAGCCGGCCGGTCCGTTGAATGGCGCGAAGCCGCTCGGTCATCGCGCGTTCGGCGGCGGACGGCTGGGCAGCGTCCGAGGCGGCATAGGGGCGGTCCGCGCCGCCGCCGTTGCCATTGCTCGCCAGCCGGTACATCCTCTCGGCGGCATCGAGGATCGGGCGGTAGCCGGTGCAGCGGCAGAGGTTGCCGGCCAGAATGTCGTTGATCCGGGCCCGGTCGGGCTCGGGCTCGGACTTGTACATGGCGAAGAGCGACATGACGAATCCGGGCGTGCAGAAGCCGCACTGTGAGCCGTGGCATTCGACCATCGCCTCTTGCACGGGGTGGAGAGAGCCGTCCGGAGCTCGCAGGCTTTCGACCGTGAACAGCTGCTTCCCGTCCAGAGTCGGCACGAACTGGATGCAGGAGTTGATCGCTCGAAACCGGACCCGATCGCCGTCGAGCTCGCCGACAACCACCGTGCACGCGCCACAGTCTCCCTCCGCACAGCCTTCCTTGGTGCCGGTTCGTCGCAGCGTCTCCCGCAGGTAGTTCAAAACCGTGGTATTCGGGTCGATGCCGCGAAGGGAGATGACCTCACCGTCCAGGATGAACCGAATCTCGTCGCTCGGAGCCGCTGATCCGGACTGTTTCGTCGCCGTCATGGTCGTGCTCTCCCGGGAAGGGACGGTTCTGGTTCCTTGCTCCCGGCGGATGCCGCCGTCGGGCCCGCCGAGGTCGGGAACCCGGTCGAAGCCAGAGATCCAACCTCCCTGATCGCGCGGCCAGCGAAGAACCCGCCTAGAGTGTCTCTGATTCAGTATAGCCGAGCGGCCTCGGTGGGCCTGCTGAGGCTCTCACGCGCAAAGAGACTCGATGTCGACCAAGTTGCCGTGGCTGATCACGTGCAGCGGCGCCTCGTGGCGCCACAGTGCGTCGTAGACCGATTTCGCGTCGAGCACGACGCAGTGGGCCGGCGAACCGACCTCGAGAGCGAACCGCTCGAGGTTCATCGCGCGGGCGGCGTCGACGGTGATCATGTCGTAGATCTTTTCGATCTCCGGGCGGGTGGTCATCCAGAGCATGTGAGCGGCCAGAAAACCCACTTCCAGCATGTTGTTTCGGCCGAAAGGGTAGTAGGCGTCGGCAATGTCGTCCTGTCCTAGGGCCACCAGTACGCCCTCGGCGATCAGTTCCTTGGCGCGCGCGTGGAGGGGCCCGGTGTGAGGATCGGTGATCACTCCCATTCCCGCGCGCTCGAGGAGGGCGCAGATCTTGCGGAAATAGGGTTCCGGGTACAGGCTCATCGCGCGCGCGTGATGGGCCAGGCAGCGGCCGGTCCGGCCCTCTTCCACCGCCCTGACGGCCAGCATCTCGAGGGTCCTCAAGCCCGAGTCGCCGGCGTCGTCGACCAGCATCGAGACGTCGGCGTCGTGAGCCTTGGCGATCTCGAGCATCTCGTCGATGTGCCGGCGCTCGTCGGCGGCGGTGAACTCGATCCAAGGAATGCCGCCGACCACGTCGGCGCCGAGGTCCATGGCCTTGCGAATCAGGTCGGTGGTGCCCGGTTCGCGGACGACGCCATCTTGCGGAAACGCGACTACCTGGATGTCCACGACGCCCTTGAACTCCTCTCGGGCCTTCAGAAGCGCCTTGACGCCGATCAGCTTCGCCTTGGAGTCGACGTCGGCGAACGCGCGGATGTGGGTGTTGCCGAAGCGCGCCGCGAGGCGCAGGGCGCGACGCACGTTCTTCAATATCCAGCGTTCGTCGTATGTATTCTTGACCAGGGCGGCCCGCTCGATGGCCTTCATCGCGGCGCCCATGGTGCCGCCGTGGTAGGACTCGAGCGCCGTCGAATCCTGCCTTTCGAGGGTGTAGACCTTGTCCAGGTGGAGATGAGGATTGACGAAAGACTCGGTGACCAGGTTCCCGCCCGCCGGGATCACCTTGCGTCCACGCTCGGTGATCTTCTTCGCGATCTTTTGGATCGAGCCCTTGGCGATGCCGATATCGACCTTCGCCGCGCGGTTGCGCAGGCGGGCGTCACGGATGATCAGGTCGTAGATCAAGGTGTTCTTGCGAGTGGGCTCGAGCTGTCCGATGTCCGGAGAGTATAGCTTCGGCCTGCTGCTAGACTCTCTGCTCTTGAAGTCCTTGACCGAGAAGCACAGGTTGCGCTTCGCCGATGGCGGAGGCGCGGGAGTTATTCATGGGTGACACGACTCCGGGCCTGGTTTGCGCCCACCATCACTTGTATTCGTCGCTGGCGCGGGGAATGCCCGCGCCGCCGAAGACGCCGACCAATTTCCAGGAGATCCTCGAACAGATCTGGTGGCGACTGGACGCGGCGCTGGATCTGGAGATGATTCGCTGGTCGGCGATGCTCGGCGCCCTCGAGGCCTTGGAGGCGGGCACCACCGCCATCGTCGACCACCACGAGTCGCCCAACGCCATCGAGGGGTCGCTTTCCGCGATAGCCGACGCCTGCGCCCAGGTGGGGGTGCGCGTGGTCTGCGCCTACGGAGTGACCGATCGCCACGGTTCGGACGGGGCGCGCCGGGGTTTGGCGGAGAACGAGCGCTTCCTGCGCGCGGGTGGCAGGGGCCTGGTGGGGATTCACGCGGCCTTCACTTGCAGCGACGACACGCTCGCGGCCGCCGCCGGGCTGGCCGCCGATCTGGGAGTCGGTGCCCACATCCATGTCGCCGAGGGGCCGAGCGATGTGGACGCGCCGGCGCGCCTGGCCGGTCTGACGCGCGACGACTGGCTGCTCGCCCACTGTATTCACATTCCGGACGATCATCAGCTCAAGGGCACGGTTCAGCACAACACCAGGTCCAACATGAACAACGCGGTCGGCTACACGCGGCCGTTTCGTTTTACCAACCCGGTCGTCCTGGGCTCCGACGGTATCGGCGGCAACATGATCGAGGAGTTTCGCCTCGCCTACGTCAAGCACCGGGAGGTCGACGTGCTCGCGACGCCGGAAACCGCCTGGGGCTGGCTCGAGAACGGCTGGGATCTGGTGCCCGAGGCCAGGGAGGACGTGGTGACGTGGTCGTACGACCCCATGGATCCCTGGCACCTGGCTTTCACTCCTGGGGTCCGGCCGCTCGAGATCGTGATGGATGGCGAGGTCGTGTTCACGGATGGTAAACCGACTCGGGTGGACGCCGAAGAGGTCCGATCGAAGGCGGCCGAGCAGGCCAAGCGCCTGCACGCGAGGCTGTAGAGGATGGGGCTTGTCATGGCAGCGCTTCGGGTGCGGCCTCGGATGGGTCCGCTCGACCAGAGACCGGAGGGAGAATTGACCGCCACAGTGCGGCCGAAGGGGCTCGACCATGGACCTGTGCCCGTCGAGCTCCGTGTCGACCGCTACACCTCGACGGTAGTCGGAGAGAGTCCGGGGCGGGGGCGTCCCTCTCCCCCCGGAAGGGGCGGGAGAGGGATCGAGGGAGAGGGGGGGAGATCGACTCGGTGAAGGTGCGGAGGCGCTTCGGGTACAGCTTCGTAATGGTCGGTTCGAACAGAGAACCGGACGAAAACGCCATGATGGCTCAACACGGCAACAACTGGCGAAGCAAAGTCGCTTCGGATTCTCCACCAGCTCCAAAGGAGCCCTAGACCATGTCGGACCGGTTTCACCCGATCTCGATGGAGCAGCTGACCGCCTGGGCCTTCACCGAGCTCGAGAAGAAGGACTCGCTGTTCGGCGTACCCCGGTCGGCGATCTTCTCTCCGAGCGAAGTCGATCGGTTCAAGCTGCTCAAGTACGGCGTCGCCCTGGAGACGCCTTTCGGTGTCGCCGCGGGTCCGCAGTCCCAGATGGCTCAAAACATCGTCGTGTCCTGGCTCTGCGGGTCTCGCTTCCTCGAGCTCAAGACGGTGCAGACTCTCGACGAGCTCGACGTCAACAAGCCGTGCATCGACATCGAGGACGAGGGCTACAACGTCGAGTGGTCGCAGGAGCTCAAGGTCTATGAGTCGTTCGACGAGTACCTGCGTGCCTGGGTTCTGATCCACGCCCTGCACCGCAAGTTCGGTTTCCCGGGCGACCAGCCGGGGATGATCTTCAACATGAGTGTCGGCTACAACCTGGAGGGGATTCTCAAGCCCAACGTCCAGTGGTACTTCGAGGTCATGAAGGACTGCTCCAGATACAAGCAGGCCTACGTCGATATCGTCGCCGAATGGTGTCCCGAGGTGAGAGACGTCGAGATTCCCGACACCATTTCGGACACCATCACGCTGTCCACCATGCACGGCTGCCCCCCGGACGAGATCGAAAAGATCTGCACCTATCTTCTCGACGAGCGCGAGCTGCACACCAGCGTCAAGTGCAATCCGACCCTGCTTGGACCGGAAAAGGTGCGAAGCATCATCAATCAGGAGCTCGGCTTCGGGGACGTCGAGATCCCCGACGAGGCCTTCGGCCACGATCTCAAATACGCTGACGCCATACCCATGCTCCACAACCTCCGGCGGCTGGCGGGGGAGAAGGGGCTCGTGTTCGGCGTCAAGCTCACCAACACCCTCGAGGTCAAGAACGCTCGCGATGTCTTCGGCGAGGACGACATGATGTATTTGTCGGGCCGCGCTCTTCATGCCGTGACCACGAATCTGGCCCATGCGCTTTCCGAAGAGTTTCGCGGCGACCTGCTGATCTCGTTTGCCGGCGGAGCCGACTGTTTCAATGTCGCGGACCTTCTGCGCTCGGGGGTGACCAGCATCACGGTCTGCTCGGACCTGCTCAAGTCCGGCGGCTACTTGCGCCTGTTGCAGTATTTCGAGACCTTGAACTCGGCCATGGACGAGGCGGGCGCGGTCGATCTAAAAGACTTCGTGTCAAGGACCGCGATCTCTCAAGCGGAGTTCGGCGAGTTCGCCGCGCTGCTCGGCGAGGCGGCGTCTCGGGGCTCCGAGCTGACGCTGGACCCCGAGGCCTGCGAGGATCTGGCCGCTCGACTCGGGGCCGGGCCGATCGAGGGCCGGGTGACGGACTTCGTCGAGGCCTGGGCGGTGGGGCGCGGGCTGACCGCGACCCGGGCCGAGGCCCTTTCCGGCCTGGTCTCGAGGACCCTCGGCCGGGTCAACCTGAGCCAGTATGCGACGCAGGCCAGATCCGAGTGGCGCAGTAGGAAGGATTCGTTTCGCACCGATCGGTCCAAGACCCCGCGCCCGTTGGGCCTGTTCGACTGCATCGAGGCGCCCTGCGTCGATGAGTGTCCGGTGAACCAGAAGGTGCCGCAGTACATGAATGCCGTTCGGAACGGGGACTTCGCCGAGGCCGTCGCGATCACCCGGGAGGACAACCCGCTGCCCGCGATCCTGGGTCGGGTTTGCGACCATCTGTGCGAGAACACCTGCATCCGTACGCACTACGACCAGCCTCTGGCGATCCGCGACATCAAGCGCTTCATCATGGAGCACGAGGCGACGCCTGCACTGGCCGGCGTGGCGCCGGAGGCGCGGAGCAGGGTTGCGATCATCGGGGCCGGCCCTGCGGGCCTGTCCGCTGCCCAGAAGTTGGCCTACGCGGGCCTGGGCGTGACCATCTTCGAGATGTACCCGTATGGAGGCGGAATGGTAGGTGGCGCGATTCCCGGGTACCGACTCCCGCGGGCCCAGATTGACCAAGATCTCGAGATCTTGAAAGAGCTGGGCGTCGAGATCCGCTACGGCATGAAGGCAGGTGTCGACTTCACCCTATCGGAGCTCAGAGCCGGGGGATTCGAGTCGATCTTCGTGGCGGTCGGGGCCCAGCTCGCGAAGCGACTCAACCTTCCGGGCGAGGACTCGGAAGGCATCATGGACGCACTGCTGTTCTTGCGCAGCGTGCGGGAGGAGAATCCCGTGGCGATCGGCAAGAGGGTAGGGGTCATTGGCGCCGGCGATACGGCGATGGATTGCGTCCGCTCCGCCTACCGCCTGGGTTCGGAAGTGTCGCTCATCTACCGCCGGACCATCGACCAGATGCCCGCGGACCGAGAGGAGATCCACGGCGCGATCGAAGAGGGCATCGAGATGGTCGAATTGGCGAAGCCTCACTCGCTCCATATCGAGAGCGGCAAGCTGGCCGGGCTGGTGTGCACCAAGATGGAATACCGTGGTGACCGGGATCGAAGCGGACGCAAGATTCCGCACGAGATCGAGGGCAGCGAATGGGAGATTCCGCTGGATACCCTGATCCTGGCGATTAGCCAGCACGCGATTCTGGATTTCTTCGGCGACCAGGTACCCGAGCTCAACGACTGGGGCTACATTCGCGTCGATCCGCAGACGCTCGAGTCGACGGTCGCCGGCGTCTACGCCGGAGGCGACGTGGCCGCCGACGGTCCGTCGTCGATCGTCAAGGCCTCGGCGGACGGGAAACGAGCGGCCGACGCGATCATCACGCGTGCCGGAAACGCCCCGGTGGCGGAAGGCGCCGTCACAGCGAGCGATGGCGACTTCGATTTGCACTCTCTGCTACTGCGACGGGCTCACCGCGACTGGCGGGTGCCGGTCAGCCACACCGCCCTCGATGACCGGATGAACTTCAACGAGCCGATCAAGACCTACACCCGGGAGGAGGCGATGGCCGAGGCGGGCCGTTGTCTCGACTGCCACCAGATCTGCAGTCTCTGCGTCGGCGTGTGTCCGAATATGGCGCTGATGACCTACGAGTCTCAGCCGTTCACCGCCGAGCTGCCGGCGCTCGCGGTCGTCAATGGCGAGATCGTTGCCGGCGAGGCGAGCGAGTTCCGGGCGGACCAGCGACATCAGATCGCCGTGTTGACCGACTTCTGCAACGAATGCGGCAACTGTACGACGTTCTGCCCGACCTCCGGCGAGCCATACCGCGACAAACCGCGGCTCTACCTCGATCGCGAGGACTTCGAGGCGCAGGAGCACAACGCCTTTATGTTGATTCGCGACGGCGCGGACCCGGGGATCGAGGTGATCGAAGCACGCTGGAGCGGTGAGACGCATCGCCTCGAGGTAGCGTCTCGAGGCGCAGGCGCGGGGGACGGTCGAGGCGACCTTCGCTACACGTCGCCCGCCTTTTCGGCTCGGCTGAGGGCGGCGGACCTCGGTTTGGTCGATACCGAGGCGGGGAGCGGCGCTCGGGACGGCCAGGAGCTGTCGCTGGTGCCGTGCGCGAGTATGTTCGTCGTGCTCGAGGGCCTGTCCGAGTCGATGCCCCACTTGCCCTGGGCGCCGCCGACGTCGACCCGGGTGGGTGCACCCGTATCGGGGACCCGAGTCGGGCATCCGGGGTACGAGGACTAACTCGGCCCGGTGTCCGATCTCATCCCCTTTCCGTTCGTCCCGCTCGCCGAGCACATGTTCTCCGGGCTCGAGCGCGACAACGCCATCTTCCACCTGCCGGCGAAGAAGTTCGTGGGCGGTGAGCCGAGCCTGGACCTGTCGGTGGACTTCCAGGGGCGCCGGGTCTCGAGCCCGCTGGGGCCAGCGGCCGGACCGCAGAGCCAGATGGCCCAGAACCTGGTGCTTTCGTGGCTCGGCGGCTGTCGGATCATGGAGCTCAAGACCGTCCAGATCCACGATGAGCTGCACATCCCACGGCCGTGTATCGACGTCCAGACGGTCGGTCTGAACGCCGAATGGTCCCAGGAGCTCAAGCTCGAAGAGTCGCTCGACGAATACGTCAAGGGTGCCATGCTGATCGAGATGCTGCGCTCGGGGCCAGTGGCTCCGATAGCCCTGGCGCCGGGCTTCGATCGGATGGTCTACGACATGAGCGTCGGCTATGACCTTTATGGCATTCGCCGCCACCGGGTGGTGGCCTTCATCCGCAACATGCTCGACGCGAGCGAGCACGTCCAGCGATTTCGCGCTCAGATTCCGGACCGGCTCAAGCACCTTCGCGATCTCGACTATCCGACCCGACTCTCGGACACGGTCACCCTGAGCACCTTCCACGGCTGTCCGCCCGACGAGATCCAGAAGATCCTGGACTTTCTGATGCGTGAGATCGGTATTCAGACCATCGCCAAGTTCAATCCGATGCTGCTCGGCGCGGCGAAAGCCCGGTCGCTGCTTCACGATGCCCTGGGCTATACGGATCTGCACATGCCCGACAGCGCCTTCGAGCGCGACACGACCTGGGATCAGGCTGTCGAGATGGTCGACACGCTGGGTGAGACCGCGGACGAACTGGGCCTCGGCTTTGGAGTCAAGTTCACCAACACCATGATTGTCGAGAACACCCGCGGGTTTCTGGCGCCGGGCGTCGATGAGGTGTACCTTTCCGGACAGCCCCTTCATGTCCTGGCGATGCACCTGGTGCGCCGGTTCCGGCGCACCTTCGGCGATCGCTACCCGATATCGTTCGCCGCCGGGATCGACAGCCGGAACTTTCCCGACGCGGCGGCGCTCGGCCTGGTGCCGATCACGGTCAGCACGGACCTCCTGCGCAAGGGTGGCTACGGTCGGCTGCACGGCTACTATCGGGAGCTGTACCGGCGAATGCGCGAGGTCTCGGCCCGCAGCCTCGACGAGTTCGTCGTCCGGGCCTACGGCAATGGCCTTGCGGCGCTGGAGAAACTGGGCCTCGATTCACAGGATCCATCGCTAGCGCGCTGCCGCGCGGCGTTGGCCGCCGGCGGCGGAGGTGGAGAAAGTAAAGGCGAGGAGGACGGCGATCTTCGCGCCGCCGCCGGCGACGGTCTCTTTGACCGCTGGCTCTCGGCGGCCAAGATTCTCAACACCGAGACCTACGTCGAGCGGGCGACCGCGGACCCGCGCTACTCGAGCGCCGGAGTCGGAGCCTCGCCCAGGAAGATCGGCCGGCACCTGAAGCTCTTCGACTGTGTCACCTGCGATATCTGCGTTCCGGTCTGTCCGAACGACGCCAACTTCACCCTCGGTTCCGAGCAGCGCGAGATCGAGGTGGCCAAGGTGATTCCGCGAGATAGCGACTGGGCCTGGAGCCGGCAGGAGCCGCTGCAACTCGAGCAACGCCACCAGATCGGCAATTTCGTTGATTTCTGCAACGACTGCGGCAACTGCGACATCTTCTGCCCCGAGGATGGCGGTCCGTACGTGATGAAGCCCCGTTTTTTTGGATGGGAAGCGGTCTGGCGGCAGTCGCGCCACCTCGATGGTTTCTATCTGGAATGCACAAGCGGTGGCGAGCGCATGCTCGGCCGGTTCGGCGGTCGCGAGTTCTCGATGGAGGTCAGCGAGGACCGCTGCACTTTCTCGGGATCGGATTTCAGCGTAGAGTTCGACCGCGCTGCGCCGGAAGAGAGCCTGCGGGGGGAGGCCGCCGGCGAGGTCGACCTGACCTATTGCAACATCATGGACTATCTGAGACGGGCGGTGCTCGAATCGCCCGAGCTGAACTACGTTGCCACGCTGGCAAGGACACGAGAGAAGAAGAGATGAAGTCAGAGGAACAGGCGAAAGCGAGTGTCGAGAAGCTGGGCGCCGCCGGCATGGCCACGCTGCGCGGCCGGAGCATGTTGCTGACCAGCGAGTGGTCGAGCGCGGACATCGAGAGCCTTCTCGACGTCGCCGAAGCGCTGCAGGCGCTCGATCAGGCCGGCGTCGCAACGCCTCTCTTTCCGAACGAGCTTGACTACGCGCTGTTTTTCGACGCTTCGACGCGGACCAAGTCGAGCTGGGCCGGGGCGGCGGCGCGGCTCGGTTCGAAGCCGGTGATCGTCGATGGCTCGAGCACTCAGGTGAGTCACGGCGAGACCGCCGAGGAAACCGGCGCGATGCTGGGGATGAACGCCCACGCGATGGGAATCCGCCACGATCTGATCCTGGGCGAGGGCAACGCGTTCATGCGCGACGCCAAGAAGGGGATCGACGACTACCTGGCGGCCACCGGAGACGAGCGAGTCGTGCCAATCGTCAACCTGCAGTGCGACATCGATCATCCGACCCAGACGCTCGCCGATCTCAACTGGCTGCGCGAGCAGTTCCCCGAGGGGGTCGCCGGCAAGACCGTCGCCGTGAGCTGGGCCTACTCGCCCAGCTACGCCAAGCCGCTGTCGGTGCCGCAGGGGCTGATCAGCCTGCTGCCCAGATTCGGAATGCACGTTCGCCTGGCTTATCCCGAGGGCTACGACCTCATCCCTGACGTCCTCGAGACCGCGAGTCGCGGCGCCAAGGTCTCCGGCGGGAGCTTCGAGATCGTCGGGAGCATGGACGCGGCGTTCGCCGGAGCCGACGTGGTCTATCCGAAGAGTTGGGGACCCTACGATCTGATGCTCGACCGGGTGGAGGCCAACCGCGCCAAGGACGCGGGTCGCATGAAGGCCATCGAAGGCCAGGCCCTCGAGCGCAATCTGCAGCATCGAGACTGGATCTGCAACGAGAGCCGGATGGCGACGACCGCTGGCGGTGAGGCGCTCTACATGCACTGCCTCCCGGCGGACATCGGAGCCGAAGTGACCGCCGGGGTGATGGACCGAGCGCGTGTGGATCTGGCCCGGGAGGCGAACAAGAAGGTCTACGTCATCATGGCCCTGCTGGCGGTTGCCAAGGCCGCAGACTTGCGAGCGCAACTCTTGGACTTGTTCTAGCGGCGAGCGCCCAGAGCTGGCTTCTGACTGCAATAGCGAGGGCGGCCGCCGGCGCTTGTAATTGAACGTGGAGGAGGAAAGAGTGGACGACAAGATTCGCGAGCTGGCCGAGGCCTACAAGCCGTTGGCTGTGGAGATCCTGAAAGAGGCGATTCGGATTCCGGCCGACTACGTCGATGAGTCTCGGGACCAGGGCGGGGATCCCGACTGCGGCCTGTCCAACCACGAAGGTCCTCGGCTCGAGTACCTCAAAGAAAAGATTGTCGAAATCGGCGCCGTGGACGGCGCGGACGATGTCGGCTTCGACACGTTCGGCAATCTGGTCTGGACCGTGGAAGATCCCGAAGACGGTGTGTCCGCGGATGAGAAGACGGTGGTCTACTTCGACGGTCACACCGATACGGTCAAGGCGTTGCGTCCTCGGTGGCACGAGACCATCGGCGGCGGCATCGATGCCTACCTGGGCCTGACCGACGCCGCCAAGGTGGATCAGGAGTCCCTGCGCCGCGAGCTGGGCTATCTGCCGGACGCCGACGAGTGGCAGCATCTGGTCTGGGGCCGGGGATCGGCCGACCAGCTCAGCGGTGTCATCTGCCAGATCATCGCCACCAAGGTTCTGCGGGAGCTGCGATCGGAGGGTGCGCTCGAGGGTGTGATCGTGCGCAGCTACGCCTCGGTCGCGGAAGAGGATAACGACGGCGGCGGGCCGATGTATCTCATGCGGGAGGCCCTTCCCGGATCGCCGCCGGAGGTGATCCCGGACGTCTTCATCCTGTCCGAGCCGACCGGTTCGGCGGTCCACGGAGCTCTGGGCATCTACCGGGGTCAGCGCGGCCGCATGCAGATCGAAGTGGAGGTTACCGGCAAAAGCTGCCATGGATCGATGCCGGCGGAAGGGCGCAATCCTCTCGAGTACGGAGGCGCGATCCTCGCCGAAGCGGCCGAGGTCCATCGTCGTGGCGAGGGGTTCCTCGACGACGACTTCCTCGGCCGGGGCACGCGCACCGCGAGCTTCGCGACCTTGGAAACTCCATCGGACTGCGCCGTGCCGGAGCGCTTCACGTTTCGTTTCGACCGCCGGCTGACCGCCGGCGAAACGCCCGAGCAGGCGGTCCGGGACGTGGATTCGCTCGCCGCGGTGGCCAAGGCCCGCGGTGACGGTCTCCAGGTCGAGGTTCGGGTGCCGCTCTACGATCAGCTCACCTGGGCGGGCCATCGCCCCGGCAACCCGCAGATCTACCCCGGCTGGGCGACGCCGGAAGATCACCCGGCGATTCAAGCGGCCGGCGAGGCCTATCGCCGTGTCGTCTCACCCGGCATCGCGAGCGACGGCAAGGGCGGTGGTGGCCTGCGAATGCAGCCGCGGGTGTCCCGCTGGGTGTTCTCGACCGATGGCGTCGGGGTACCGGTGGCGTCCGGAGACGAGAACCTGCATGTGCCGTCGGGCAAGCGCTGGGTCGAAGCCGGCGCCTTTCGGCACCCCGCCATGTTCGGTTTCGGCCCCGGGCACGAGGAGAACACTCACAAGATCGGCGAGTGCGTGGACAGCCGCGAGATTCCGCCGGTCGTCGCGCTGTATGCCCGGTTCCCGAGTCTCTACCGGGAGAGCGTCGGCTAGAGATTCTAGTTCGGGCGGACCGGGTACGGCCGTCGGCTCGCGAGGAGATTCCCGGTGGGAGGAGTAGGCTTGGGTTCCAGCTGGGTGGTGGCCATGTGGAAGTCTCCGCTACGGCCCAGCAATCACCGGCTCCAGCGATTCGTCGACGACCACCGGCCGGTCGTACGGTCCTGGGCTGCCTGGTATCGTCGGGAAGACCTGGGCAAATAATGGGTGGATCGTGACGCAGGCTACGGCGAGGCTCCAGCCCGTCGCGTGGCGAGTGCTCTGTGGCATCGCTCTCTTCAAGCTCGCCCTGCACCTCTATACGAACCTCTTCGCCGGCTACGGGATCTTCCGCGACGAGCTCTACCATCTGGCCTGCGCCCGACACTTGGCGGCGGGCTACGTCGACCACCCACCGCTGTCGATCTGGATCCTGGCACTCAATCGCGCGGTCCTCGGCGAGTCGGTCTTCGCGCTGCGCCTGCTGCCGGCGATCTTCGGCGCGGCGACGGTGCTCGTCGTAGGCCTTCTGGCGCGACGGATGGGCGGCGGGCCCTTCGCCCAGGGGCTGGCGGCGAGCGCCGCCACGGTGTCGCTCATCTTCATCGGCTATGACGTCATCTACTCGATGAACGCGCTCGATCTGTTGCTTGCTGCGCTCGCCGTCTACTGCCTGCTTCGGCTGATCGACAGCGGCGAACCGCGCTGGTGGGTGGTACTCGGGCTCACTCTCGGTCTCGGCCTGCTCAACAAGGTCGGCATGCTGTGGATCGGGCTCGGCGTTTTCGTCGCGGTGGTTCTCGGCAGCGAGCGGCGCTGGCTCGCCACCCGCTGGCCGTGGATCGGCGGCGGCATAGCATCGGTTGTCTTCCTGCCCTACGTCATGTGGAATGCGAGCCACGACTGGGCGCACCTCGAGTTCATTCGCGGGGCAGTGGGCGGCAAGTATTCGGGGCTCGATGCCTGGGACTTCCTCTCGGGTCAGTTCGAGATCCAGAACCCGGTGACGCTGCCGGTCTGGCTCGCCGGCTTGGTTTTCCTGTTCACCCCGGCGGGCCGGCGTTTCCGGGCGGTCGGCATCGTCTTTGTGACCGCCGCCGCCGTGCTGCTCATCAACGGGCACTCGAAGAGCGAGTACCTGGCCTCGGCCTTCGCCGGCGTCTTCGCGGCAGGCGGCGTGGCCTGGGAACGTTGGCTCGAGCCGGCGCCCCGACGCTGGCTGCGATTCGCGCTCGCCGCCCTGATCGCCGCGGGCCTCATTCTGGTGCCGGTCGTGCTGCCGGTCCTTCCAGTCGAAACCTACGTCCGCTACGCGAGTGCCCTGGGCGTCCAGCCGTCGACCGCCGAAGGCAAGGAGCTCGCCGAACTGCCGCAGTTCTACGCCGACATGTTCGGCTGGGAGGAGAAGGCCGCGGCGGTCGCCGAGGTCTATCAGGCGCTACCGCCCGAGGAGCGTCGTGTGGCCGCGATCTACGGCGAGAACTACGGTCGCGCGGGGGCGATCGACTACTTCGGACCTCGCTACGGTCTGCCGCCCGCGATCGGCGCGCACAACAACTACTGGCTGTGGGGACCGGGCGCGGCGACCGGCGAGGTGGTGATCTACGTCGGCGGTTCGGAAGAAGGACCGGCTTCGGCCTTCGAGTCCTACGAGCGGGCCGGCGTGGCCCGCTGCGACTACTGCATGCCCTACGAGAAGGACATCCCGATCTGGGTCGCTCGCGGCCTCAAGCAGCCGGTCGACCAGGTCTGGGCTGGTATCGGCCACTACGAGTAGAGCCGGCCACGGTGCCGCAGATTCAGCTCTTCCTACTCGAGCAGCTGCCACGGACGGTCTTTGTTCTCACCGCTCTCGGCGACCTCTTTTCGTCGGTCCACTCGGACGAAGAGGTACCTGCCGGCCAAGGGCTCGAGTCTCTTGCGCTTGAAGCGAAGGGGCGTGCTGCTATCGGCCGCAACAAATGAGCACCTCGACAGCACGCGCGGACCGCACCGAAGAGAGTGCGAACAGAACGAGTGCCATCCCAGCCAGCCGGACTGAAGATCGGTATCTCATGTCAACCTCGAGATCCAGCGGCCGCACTGGTCGTACCAAGTGGTCAACCGGCGACCCGGTTTCTGCCGCTGTTCTTGGCTTCGTAGAGCTTCTTGTCGGCCCGCTCCACCAGATCGAGTGCCGTCTGGTCCCGCGGATCGAACTGAGCGCAGCCGGCGCTGGCGGTGACTCGAATCTCCTCGCCGAGGTAGTCGAAGGCGTGGCGCTCGATCCTCCTGCGGAGCTTCTCGGCCAGCTTCTTGGCGCCTGCGAGCTTGGTCTCGGGCAGAACCAGGGCGAACTCCTCGCCGCCGTAACGAGCAAACACTTCTTCGCGGCGAATCCTCTTTGCCAACAGTTCGGCCAGTTGGCGCAGGACGGCGTCGCCCGCCAGATGGCCGTGCTCGTCGTTGCATCGCTTGAAGTGGTCGATGTCGAGCAGGATGAAACTGAACGGCCGATTGTGCCGCCGAGCCCGTATCACTTCGCGCTCGAGCATCTCGGACAAATACCGTTTGTTGTGAATCTGGGTGAGACCGTCGAGGATCGAGACGCGGTAGATCTCCTCGTGATAGCGGACCTCGGCGTCGGCGCCCGACAGGTACTTGAGGATGGTGAAACCCGCCTGGATACGGTCGTTGTTGACAAGCAGTTGGTTACCCGGAATCGGATTCTCGTTGACGTAGGTTCCGTTGGTCGAGCCGCCGTCGACGACGTACCAACCGTCGAGGCGGCGCTCGAATTGAGCATGCGCTCTCGACACGCTGTCGTCGTGCAACAGAATGTCGCAGTCGGCCTCCCGACCCAGACGAAGCGGACGATCTGTGAGCGAAAACCGCCGGCCCAGCAGGGTCGGCTGGGTCGTGTAGATCACGACCACGCAGTCGTTCTCGGTGTGAACGATGTCGAGCTGTCGGCGACTGACTCGGGTTACACGGGTCTCGGGCTGATCGCTCATCGGGGGGTTGTGCTCCTCAGGGGCCCCGATACTGCAGCATCGGGTTTGCCTTTGGCGATTATAGGCCTCGAGCCAAGAGTGCCCCGATGGAAGCTTTGCTTGCTGCTTGACCCAATCAATAGGCGTGCTTTGACTCAGTCGCGGGGACGAATGCGGTCAAGAGTCTCTCTTAGCTGTTCGAGATGGGCAACTCTTCCATCCACCGCCTCCCGCAGTGCTTCATCCCTTCGTTCGGGCGCTTCGGCCTGGTAGATCTCGCTGATTCGCGCCAGCACGTCGGCAAGCTCCACCGCGGCGTCCTTGAAGGGATTCTCGTAGGGCCGTTCAATGACTGTGGGTGCTTCCAGCGCCTCGGGCTCCGGCTCGGTGCCACCCGCCGCGACGCGCACGAGGAAGCCGCCGATCCGGATTGTCGAGTTGGCGGAGAGTGGATAGGGGATGTCCGGTTCGAGCTGCTGGTCGTCGAGGAACGTGAAGTTGCTGCTATTGAGGTCGGTGACGGTCGCTTCGCCGTTCTCGACCGAGATCCGGGCATGCGTGCTGCTGACGTGACACTCGGGGTCCTCGAGCGTCCAGTCGCACTTGCTCGCGTCCCTGGAGCGACCCAGCGTGACGGTTGGCTGGTTGAAGGTCCGCGCTTCGCCGGGGGAGTCGGGAGCGGACGCGTCGACGATCTCGACCGTGAGCAGCGCTCCGGTCTCCGCTTGTGAAGCGGAAACGCTCGCGTGCACGAACGGGTTGCGCCGGCTTCCTTGAAGCTCCGACTTGAAGACCATCCGTCTGACGTGCTGAGGCTTGTCCGAATCCGCCATTCTGTTTCACTTTCTAGACGATGGGCCGAAGATGTGCCGACGATCGAGCTGAAACGGCTGTCGTAATAGTGAGATACTAGTGGCCGCTCCAAGTCGGGTCAAACCAGTGGGGAATCCTCGCTACAACAACGCGCGCGGCGCGGCGACCTTGATCGGTGTGCCTCCGTTTGTCTTTGACGGGGTGGTGATGCGTATCTTTCCGCTCAAGGCGAGCATGCGCGCGCTCCGGAGCTTCTGCGACCGGTACCTGAATCTGATGCCGAAGGAGATCGCGTACTTCGAGCCGGCCGCGCCGTACGTGCTGCTCTCGGCGATCAACTACGGCCGGATGGGGCAGGAGGCGTCGAATCTCGGCTGGGTGTCGCAGAACGAGGTGGTCTTCAGCGTCCTGCTCAGGCGATCACGCCTCGAAGGCGACCAGATGGTCTTCGAAGACTTCGCGTCGGTCTCGCCGTTCATCTATGTCGATGACTATTCCTCGATGGCGACGGGTCGCGAGGTCTACGGCTGGCCCAAGACCATGGCCTGGCTGACACCGGGGATCAACGAATGGGCACGGCATCCGGAGAGCCCGCAGGACGTCTTCGTCCTGAGCTCGATGGTGTTCCCGGAGCTCTTCGCCGGGAAACGTCAAGAGCCCAGAGTCCTGCTCGAGATTCAGCGGCAGCCGACGCCGTCGGTGACGCGGTTCCCACCGGATCTGTCTAATCCGCTCAACCCGCTGCTGAGCATCCCCAAAGCGATGATCGAAGGGATGTCGGTCGTGAGCGACATGATCCAGGCGGTTGCGGCGCTTCCTCTCCAAGGGTACCCAGCCGATCGCGAGATGGGCGCGGTACCTCAGATGATGGGCAAGGCGACCGAGTATCTGGATGTTTTCCGCAGACTGCCGATCGGCAACACGGTCAACTTCAAGCAGTTTCGGGACGCTCGCGACGCCAATGCGGCTTGCTATCAGGCCATCACGACCGCTCCGATGACCGTGGTGCGCTACAACGGCGGCGGCCTTCTGGGCGACATGATGCAACTGCGCGGAGACCCCACCGGTGGCTTCTCGCTTCGGGTCCATCGCTATCCAACCCAGCCGATCATCGAGTCGCTCGGCCTCGAAGTCGATCGAGAGGAGGATGTCGGCGATCATGCGGTGGCGACTCTCAAACCGTACTTTCCACTCTGGGTCAACCTCGACTTCAACTACGGCAAGGGTGAGCTGGTCTGCTGGCGAACGACCCAGATCGGATGGCGCAGGGACACCGTGCCCGACGAGAATCCCGAGCCGCCATCGAGCCTGGCCGTCAAGTACCCCTACAACACCGCTCGAGGCGGAGCCACCGAGGCGGTCACCGGGCCGTTCTACTTTCCCAACGTCACGCAGAGGGTCCTGCCGCTACTTGCGACCCACGAGAAGCTACGGAGCTTCTGCGAAGAATATCTGGACAACGACTTCGTCGTCTTCGAACCTTGGGGAGCCTACGTCTACCTCATCGTCACGACGTTCGAGGAGATGGCCTCCGAGACTTACAACGTCGGTTGGTGGGCCAGTCGCCAAGTGACGTTTTCGTTTCCGGTGCGCTGGTACAAGCGCAAGGACCTCCGGGGAGGACCGGTGATCCCGAAGCGTGCAGAGGAGGAGTTCGAGCTGGTGGGCACGGGGCTGGTCAGCCCGTTTGCCTTCACCGACAGCGACCTTGGCGCCACGACCGGCCGCGAAGTCCAGGGCCTGCCGATGGTCAAGGCCGCGATCGAGAGCCCGGAGAGCAGTTGGCTGGAGGACTCGGGGCCCGCCCGGATGAGCGATCTCCTGCGGCTGTCGACGAACGTCTACCCGGGCTTCAACGCCGGGCAGAAAACGCAGGACGAGCTGCTGCTGAAGATCACGACACGGAACAACATCCCTGAGAACGACGATCTGGCCTGGCGAAAAGTCGCCGGCGAGTGGGGAGAGCGCCTCTATGCCGAGTTGGAGGAGAGGCTCTACCTGAGAACCGTATGGGCGGAGCAGTTCGACAACCTGCGTGCCCTTTCGATCGAGTTGCTGCGCGGCGAAGGCGGGCAGCCGATCAACGAGGTGTCGCTGCGGCAGTTCCGGGACATCGACGATCCGGAAAGCGCTTGCTATCAGGCCATCACCGTGACTCGAACGACGATCGAGGATCTCCATGAGCTTCGAGAGATCGAAGATCCGCTGCACGTTGCGATACACCGCTATCCGAATCAGCCGCTGGTGAAGCTCCTTGGTTTGCGGGTCAAGTCGACCGACGCCTCGGGCAGCTCGGTCGTCGACTACCTGGAGCCCATCCGCCCGTTCTGGATGAAGGTGGCGATGCGCGTGAACCTGGGAGAAGACATTTTCTGGCGCGCGGGGTCCACGGTCTGGTTGCCGAACTCTACGGGCTGGTATCAACCGGTCGAAGAGCTCCGGAAAGAGCCCTGGAAGTCGAGCTCGGGATCGCTACGTTGGTACCGCGAGATGGGGGTCGAGCAGCCCGTCGCTCCTCGGCTCCTCTATCTGGTCAACGGGACACCGGAGGTCGCGACGGAGCTGTCCAAGGATCTGGATGGGGACGTCGGGGACGCGAGACGCGACCTGAGAAGCTTCTGGAGAGCCTGGCGTTACCCCAAGGGCAAGGCGCCGGACCGCATGTCGCGAGAGGATGCTCGGGAAGCTGTCGGCGAAGATATGACCGGGGGCTACATCCCGCCACAGGCGGTGATCGAGAGCCTTCTCGAGGCCGATTGGGGACGGCAGTCGGCCCATCGCTCGGGAGAGGAACGCCCGCCCGCGTTCGCGTTGCCGAAGAGCTCCCTCGGGAACGACAAGGTCCGGAAGAGCTACGCTAAGATGCTGGGCTTCGAGGAGTCGGGAGACCGCCTAGTTCACACCGGTTTCGTGAAAGAGCTCGCGGAGGCCAAGGAGGGCAAACACGCGAAACGCTATGCCGAAGCACGGCGCAAGTACGAGGAGAGCAGGAAGAAAGGGAAGTAGGGCTTGCGGCGAGCTGACGCGGACGCGGTGATCAGCCGAGGCTCGTTACTGACCCAGACTACGAATGCGGCCCACACCGGTCGCCCGAGCGGCCGGGGAGTCTTTCATCGGCAGGTCGTACCGGCGCAGGCCGTCGAACGCCTCGAGTGCGCCGGCAACCGCTCCGGCGGTGGGCACCAGCCCGATCTCGCCCACGCCTTTGGCTCCGAAGGGACCCTCGGGCTCATGGTCCTCGACCAGGATGACCTCGATGTCGGGCATCTCGCGCGCTCGAATCACGCCGATCTCGCGCAGCTTGAAGGTGGCCGGCATGCCATCGGGGCAGGGCAGGTCCTCGGTCAGGGCGTAGCCCAGGCCCATGTGCACCGAGCCCTCGATCTGGCCCTCGCAGAGAGCGGGATTGATCGCCCGGCCGACGTCGTGGGCGGCGATGAAACGGTCGAGCTTGCCGTTCTCGTCGAGGATGCAGACCTGAGTCGCATAACCGAAGGCGGTGTGGGTCTTGATCTTGTCGGTGACCTGGCCGGGAGCTGTGGTGTCGTCGATCAGCACCTCGCCCGCGTAGACCCGGCCCGCCAGGTCATCGATGGAACGCCCTTGGTCGAGGTCGGCCTTGAGCTTCTTGGCGGCGTCTTCGACCGCGCGGCCGCCGAGCAGCGTTCCGCGAGAGCCCGTGGTCTGGCCGCATCCGAGAGCAAACGTGGAGTCGACCTTGGAACGGAAGATCGAGGCGGGCAGTCCGGTGATCTCGACCGCGCACTGGATGAGGACGGTCAGCAGGCCCTGGCCCATCTCGGTGTAACCGTTGTAGAGCGAGACCGTGCCGTCCGATTCGACGACCAGGCGAGCTCGTCCGTACTCCTTAGCGCCATTGCCGATGCCGCTGTTCTTGATGCCGCAGCCGATGCCGACGGCACGCCCGCTTGTCTTGGCCTCGTAGTAGGCGCTCTTAACCGCTTCGAGGGTCTTTTTGATGCCCACCGACTTTTCCATGACCTGACCGGTCGAGAAGGTGTCGCCGACCGCCAGGGCGTTGCGCCAGCGGATCTCCCACCCGTCGAGCCCGGCTTTTTCCGCCAGGAGATCCATGCAGCCTTCCATCGCGAAGTGGGCCTGGTTGGCGCCGAAGCCCCGCATCGCACCGCACGGCGGGTTGTTGGTGTACGCGCCCCGGGAGAGAACGTCGACGTTGGCCACCTTGTAGGGCCCGCAGGCGTGGCCCGCGGCGCGCTCGAGGACCTTGGACCCGACCGAAGCGTAGGCGCCGCTGTCACCGATCATCCGCGCCTTGACCGCGGTCAGCACGCCCTCCTCGTCGCAGCCGACGGTGTAGTCCATGACGATCGGATGGCGTTTTGGGTGGATCCGGATCGATTCTTCGCGATCGAGGGTCAGCTTGACCGGGCGATTCGTCAGCTTGGCGAGAAGCGCCGTCTGTGCCTGAATCGACATGTCCTCCTTGCCGCCGAACGCGCCGCCGTTCGGAACGAGCTCGACATAGAGGTCGTCTTCGGGAATCCCGAGGAACGCGGCCACCTGCCGCTGGTCGTCGAAGATGCCCTGGCCCTGGGTGTACAGCCTGAGCTTGCCGTCCTCGGTGGGCTCGGCCAGGGCGGCCTCGGGCTCCAGATAGAGATGCTCGATGCGTTGGGTGCTCCAGGTGCCGCTGACCACATGGGCGCTCTCTGCCAGCGCTTTCTCGGCGTCGCCTCGCAGCACGATCGTGTTCGAGAGAGCGTTGGCGTGCTTCGGATTGACTTGCCGCGCTCCGTCGGCGAGAGCCGCCTCGGGGTCGAGCGTGGGCTCGAGGACTTCGTACTCGATCTCCACCAGAGCGGCCGCCTCGCGCGCGGTGGCTTCGTCTTCGGCGGCCACCGCCGCCAGGAAGTCGCCGACACAACGGGTCTCCTCACCCTCGGCTACGAACCCCGGCCAGTCGTTGTAGACGAGTCCATACCAGCGCTCTCCAGGGACGTCTTTGGCGGTGGCGACGGCCACGACGCCGGGGTGTGCGGTGGCCTTGGAGGTGTCGATCGCCAGCACCCGGGCCCGGGCGTGGGGTGACAGGACCACGGCGCCATGCAACAGGCCCGGCCGCTCCATGTCGTCCACGTAGGGCCGATCGCCGAGGGTCAGCTCCTGGCCGGTGTAGCGGGCCAGCGAGCTGCCGACGCGACCGTCGGTGCACGGCTCGGGCGTTTCTTCGCCCCGGCGCGCCTTGGCCATGAGCTCGATGGCGTCGAGGATCTTGGAGTAGCCGGTGCAGCGGCACAGATGACCCGCCAGCGAACGCGCGATCTGATCGCGGCTCGGGTCAGGAGTCTTGTCGAGGAAGCCCTTCGCCCGGAGCGCGATCCCGGGAATACAAAAACCGCACTGCAGGCCGGCCACGGTGACGAAGCTCTTGGCGATGAGCTGGCGCTCCTCTTCGGGCAAGCCCTCGAGAGTCACGATCTCCTTGCCGTCGATCTTGGCGGCCGGCAGGGCGCAGGTGGTTTTCGCCACGCCGTCGACGAGCGCCAGGCAGCATCCACACTGGCCCTGGGGCTGGCAGCCGTCCTTGGGCGAGTAGACGCTGCATCGCGTTCGAAGCGTCTCGAGGAGGCTCTCCTCGAGCAGAATCGGCACCGTGCGGGGTTCACCGTTGAGGGTAAACGAGATCTCTTGCATGCTAGGTGTTCCCGAGTTCAGAGGACGTTCGCGAGTGTTGGATGCGCGGTCAGAGTATCCCAGGGCTCCGGACCGGGCAACTTTCGCGAGTGCGGACCAGTCGCGGGCGTTGGGCTGCCGGCCGGCGTCGAATCCGGGATGACCTCTGTAGACTGCCCTCCGCAATCCGGCTCGCATCCCGTGCTTCCGGCGCTCTTTCTCTCGGGTGGAGTTGACTCGGCTGGGTTCGCGAGGGACTCTGGCGCTCGAGACAAATGACCGTGAAGTCGAAAGCCCGTTTGGCCGTAGTGGCAGTCGGTGGCAACTCACTCATCGCCGACGAGGCACATGTGACGATCTCCGATCAGTCGGTGACCGCGACGGCGACGGCCCACCAGATCGCCGAGATGAGCGCCGACGGGTGGAACCTGGTCGTGACCCACGGCAACGGTCCTCAGGTCGGGTTCATACTGCGCCGCTCGGAGATCGGGATGAACGAGGTTCCTCCCATCCCGATGGACTACGCGACATCCAACACGCAGGGCTCGATCGGGTACATGTTTCAGCGGGCCCTGCGCAACGAGTTCCGGCGGCGCGGAATCGCGCGGGATGTCGTCTCGTTGATCACCCAGACCCTGGTCGATCGAAACGATCCGGCCTTCGACGCGCCGACCAAGCCGATAGGCCCTCACCTGGATGAAGCCACGGCTCGTCAACGGGCCGTTGAACACGGGTGGGTGGTGAAGGAAGACTCGGGACGCGGCTGGCGGCGGGTCGTGGCGTCGCCGCTTTCGCTGGCGATCATCGAGCTCGAGGTGATTCGCTCTCTGGTGAGGCAGGGTACCGTGGCGATCGCCTGCGGCGGCGGCGGTCTGCCGGTTTTCGAAGACGAAAGGGGCGAGCTCATGCGGGTCGAGGCGGTGATCGACAAGGATCACGCCTCCAGCCTGTTGGCGCGAGAGCTCGGCGCCGACCTGCTTCTGATCACGACCGCGGTCGAGAAGGTGGCGGTCAACTTCGGCAAGCCGAATCAAGAGTGGCTCAGCCGGGTGACCCTGGCGGAGGCCCGACGCCATCAGGCGGACGGTCAGTTCGCTCCCGGCAGCATGGGGCCCAAGATCGAGGCGATGATCGCCTTTGTCGAGCGAACCGGGGGTCGGGGGTTGATCACCAATCCTCAGAACCTGACTCGGGCTCTCGCCGGCGAGACCGGCACCGAGATCGTGCCGGACTGAAACGACCCGGAGACCGACCCATGACCACTGAAGCCCCTCTGCAATGGGCCGCCAATCCGAACCCGGAGTCGGGTGAGCGCACGGCATCGCTGGACGCGATCCTGCCCGCGGGCGCTCTGCAGAGCGCTCGCGCGTTTCACCGGCAGATCCCCGGCTACCGCTACAGCCCGCTCAAGAGCCTCACTGGACTGGCGGCGATGCTGGGTTTGGGTGGTCTATGGGTCAAGGACGAGGCCCAGAGGCTCAGCCTCAGCTCGTTCAAGGTCCTGGGCGGCTCGTTTGCCATCTACAAGTTCCTGGAAAAGCGGCTGGGGCGCGAGAATCAGGGTCTGACCTTCGCCGAGCTGACCTCTCCCGAAGTGAGAGAGCAGCTGGGTGAGATCACGTTTGCGACGGCGACCGACGGCAACCATGGCCGGGGTGTCGCCTGGGCCGCGACCAAGCTTCGACAGCGCTCGGTCGTCTACGTTCACAGCAAGACCTCGACGGCTCGAGTCAAGGCTATCGAGAGCCACGGAGCTCGAGTCGAGGTCATCGACGGGACCTATGACGACGCCGTCAGGAAGGTCGAGCGTGATGCCCGAAAGAACGGCTGGCAGGTCATCTCGGACACCTCGTGGGATGGCTACGAAGAGATTCCGACGTGGATCATGCAGGGCTACACGACGGCGTTCTCCGAGGCCCAAGAGCAGCTGGCGGCCCAGGGCCTGGTCAAGCCGAGCCACGTCTTCATCCAGGCCGGGGTCGGGGCGCTCGCCGCGTCCTGCGTCGGCTTCTACCATCGCCTGTTCGGCGACGACGCTCCGATCTCAGTGGTGGTGGAGCCCAGCCGAGCCGCTTGCCTGCTCGAGTCGGCGCGGGCCGGCGACGGCCAGGCGCGTCACTTCCCCGGCGACCTGGACACGATCATGGCGGGCCTGGCGTGCGGCGACCCGAGCCCTCTCGCCTGGGAGCTTCTCTGGGAGCGCGCCGATGTGTTCGCGGCGGTTCCCGACTACGTGGCCGCCAAGGGGATGAGGGTCTTCGGGGTGCCCCTCGACGGCGACCCGGTGGTGATCTCGGGCGAGTCCGGAGCGGTGACTCTGGGAGCCCTGATGTTCGTCATGGAGTCGCCCGAAGGTGACGACCTGAGGAAGCATCTAGGTTTGAATCGAGAGTCACAGGTCTTGCTGCTCAACTCCGAGGGCAACACCGATCCGGACTACTTCCGGAGAGTGACCTGGGAAGGGGTCAACGCCGTGCCCGAAGAGCATCGGTATCGCGCGCTCGAGTCGTAGATCCTGGGTAGCAAGCGGTCGAAGCCGTCTTGAAGAGCTCTGAGGTCGCCCGGTCCGATTGAAGGCCGCCGGTCCTTCCCTCGCTTGCCAGGCCTCGCTCCGGAAGGCACTCGGCCGGCCGTTCAGGCACAGCGCCGTCGACGACGCAAGAGATCCGTTCGGAGGCGACTCGACCGATTCAGGGCAGGGGGATCTCGTTGCCGCTCTTGGAGTGCTGGTAGAGCCTCGACATCTCCGCGTAGAGGCCTCTCAGGTGTCGTACCCGGTCCAACAGAGGTGCTCGGTCGGTCTCGTTCAGGTGCCTGATCGACTCGACGATATCGCGGCTTTTCCAGTAGGCGTTTTCGGCGATGTAGCCGCCGTCTTCGCAGCCGAAGACCTCGTCCAGGATCTTGAGATCGTGAGGAATAGCGAAATCGTCGCGCGAGTCCTCGTAGGAGAACAGGTAGTAGAAGTTGTCGAAGCCCGCCCAGGTGATCGCTGAAAGGCACAGCGAGCAGGGCTCGTGGGTGCTCAGAAAGAGGCACTCTCGAGGCTTCGGCCGCGTGGACGCCGGCAACTCGTGAAACCGCCGGATGGCGGTGACCTCGCCGTGCCACAGGGGACACTGAGTCTCTTCGTTGGTTCCCGCTACGACCAACGCGCCGTCGGACTTGCGGAGCACGGCGGCGCCGAAGACCTTGTCGCCACGTCGAACCCCCACATCGGTGAGCGGAGCGATGTCTTTCTCGACGACATCGAGGAGCCTGGCAACGAGGCCGGCGGGTTCTTCGCTGAGCATCGATCTACCGTTCAATCCCCGTGAAGAGAAGAGCCACCCTCTCGCCGGGCTGGATGGCGTTACTTGTCTCGAGTGCCAGCAATCCCGCCAGGCCGGCCGAGCCCGTGGGCTCGACCGGAATCGAGGTGTGGTCGTGCGCGAGTCGGTGGGCCTGCGCGAGAACCGGTTCGGACACGACCAGGGGGACGCCGCCCGTTTCGAGCATCCCGCCGAGGACCGCCAGCCAGTCGTAGGTCTCGTCGTCGAGGATGCCGTAGGCGAGACTTTCGGGTGGCGTCTCCCAAGGCCACATGAAGTCGGACCGATGCCGGGCCGCTTCCTCGAGCGCCTCGGTCACCGTCCCGACCGGAACTTCGTCGCGGATGAAAAGTGCCCGCGAGTTGTCCGCCGCCGAATCGAAAGCGCCGGAGGTCGAGGGCGAGGCTCGCGGTTCGAGACCCGGTAGGCGGGAGACGAGAAGGTCGTAGGCGCGGCGCAGAGGGTAGGCGCTCGCGGTCTGCACGGTGTGGATGCGCGGCAAGCGGTCGACAAGGCCCAGGTCGCGGGCATCGCGCAGGCCTTCGATGCAGGACGCCGCGAGGGCGCCGCCGCCGACCTGAACGACCAGATGGTCGAGCCGTTGCGAGCCGGCCATCACTCCGGCGACCACTTCCCAGACGAGTGTCGAGCCGCCCTCGACGGTGAGACCGTTGCTCCGGCCCTGCACGGTGAAGGGCAGCGCTCCGGCCCGGCACGCTTCGAGAAAGCGCAGGTAGCAGGGGTCTCCGGGAGGGTCGGAGGCTCGCCTTGGGCAGCGGGTCAGCTCCGCGCCCAACTCGGCGAGACGATCCGTAGTCCGGGGATTCGCCTCGGGAGGAGCGAAAACCTGGAGCCTCCGACCGGCGGCCCGTGTCAGGACCGCGGCCGCGAGCGCCGCGTTGCCGCAGCTGGCGACGGCCAACGTGGGAGGGTCGTCTTCGCCTCCACGCACCGCGCGCAGGGTCTCCAGCCAGAGCATGATGCCCATCAGGTGGCGCCCCTTGTGCGAACCGGAGACGTTTCGGGTTTCGTCTTTGACCCGGAGACAATCGCTCTCCAGGCCGATCGCGCGGGCCAGAGCGGCCTGGGGCGCAAAGGGAGTCGCGCGAAACCCCTTGCCGTCGATGCCGGCGATCGCGGCGTCGAGCCGATCGACGATCCGGAGATAGCCGCTATCCGTGATGCCGCCCAGCTTGGCGATCTCGTAGCTGTAGAACAGCCGCCGGAACTTGCGGAAGGGGTTGGGCTCGAGATCCCGAAAGATCGCGTCGGCATCGGACCAGGACTTGAAGGTCGCCGCGTCGAAGGCGCGGCGCAGGACGTGATCGACGTTGTCGTCGTCGCCCCGGCGGCATCGGTAGGGGCGGGTGTCGTCGAGAGCAGCGACGGTGCCGCAGCCGTGGCAGACGAGTCGCGAGGCCACCGGCGCGGCGATTCCGCGTGAGATGGGAGGGCGAGGCCCGGGCGGGGCGTCAGGCGGATAATCAGGAGACATGGTGCCCGGTGCGCTGGTTGAACTCGTCAATCCGCTCGTCCCAATCACCCAGGAGGCTTCGCAGACCTCGCCAGAACGTCTGGTCCCGGCGGCCGACGAAATCGCCGAGGCTGACGCCCTGCTGCTCGACCCAGGTGAAGTAGCCGAGGTTGAAGATCCGCTGGCGCTCGCGATAGTCGAGCTCGAGCACATTGTCGGTCGCCGCACCACGCAGGTGCTGCCCGAAGACCTCGGCGGCGTCGACCGCTTCGAAGCCGCCGGCGAAGTCGCGGGAGAGGGTCTTGCTGCGCTCGCTCTCATAGAGCCGCGCGCCGTCGGTGGCCACGGTCATGACGACGTCGCCGTCGCCGAGGTCCAGGTGCTTTGCGGTCTTTATCGCCGCCAGGAGATTACAGATCGACGAGAGGCCGAGAAGGTGAAGCCTGGCGATGACTTCTTCAGGCACATCGGCCCGCTCGCCGAGGAGGGCTCGTCCGGCCTCGCTGTTGAACAGCACGTCCAGGGAGTCGGTGCTGCGGTCCGAAACGCCGATGACGAGGTCGGTGTTCATGACGTTGTGAATGAGTGGAACGTGCTTGTCGCCGATTCCCTGGATGTTGTGCTCGCCGAACCCGTTGAGCAGCAGCGTGGGGCACTCCAGGGCCTCCACCGCGACGTTCAATGAGCCGAAGCGCTCTTTCAGGTAGTCACCGGCGGCCAAGGTGCCCGCCGATCCGGTGGCGGAAACGAACGCGCGCAGCAAGAGGCTCGGAGTGGATTCCTGCAGGGTCTCGAAGACTCGCTCGACCGCCCGGCCGGTGGCTGAGTAGTGGACCAGATAGTTGCCGAACTCGCTAAACTGGTTGAAGACGATGTTGCTCGGGTCCGTCTCCAACTCGTTGCACTTGTCGTAGATTTCTTTGACGTTGCTCTCGGTGCCCGGCGTACGGATGATGTCGTCGCGGTCCGCAACCCAGTCCTCGAGCCACTGAAACCGCTCGCGGCTCATGCCCTCTGGCAGCACGGCCACGCCGTGACATTGCATGATGCGGGAGATCGCCACACCTCCGCGGCAGTAGTTGCCGGTCGAGGGCCAGATCGCCTTGCTGCGCACCGGATCGAACTGGCCGGTCACGATGCGTGGGGCCAGGCAGCCGTACGCGGCCAGCACCTTGTGCGCTCGAATCATCGGAAACGGGTCGCCGAGCAACAGGATGATTCGTGCCGGCACTCCGGTCAGAGACGACGGCAGCTCGAGATGCTCGGGCACGAGAGCTCGACGCTTGCGGTCTCCTGAGTTGTGCCAGTGAACACGGAAGAGATTGAGCGGATGGGGCTCGTCCGGGTCGAGGGTCGCGAGGCGTTCCTGCACGTCCGTGGGGATCGTTCCCGGGTCGGCTAGCTGCGCAAAGGTAGGCAGGACGATACCGGCGTCGCGGAACCGGACGACGCTGTGGTCGTAGGTCTCGCGATCGCTGATTTCGGTTTCCAGTCCAAGTCTTGCCATGCGGGTCCTTTCCTGGAGGTCGTGCTCCGAAAGCTTATCGGAATCGTCGTGAGCTTCGAGTCATGAGTCGTCCCGAGGAAGACGCGTAGAATGACGGCGGGCATGGACGTGCTGATCAAGAACGGAACTGTGGTCACCGCCTCGGCGAGCCGGGTGGCGGACATTCGCTGTCGGGAAGGTCGAATCGCCGAGATCGGACCTGACCTCGAGTCGGTGGGCGAAGAAGTTGTAGACGCCTCTGCACAGCTCGTGTTTCCGGGCGGCGTCGACCCGCACGTCCACATGGAGCTACCGGTTGCCGGAACGGTCTCATCGGACGACTTTGCAAGCGGCACGGCCGCGGGCCTGGCCGGAGGCACGACCACGATCATCGATTTCGTGCATCCGGAACGCGGGCAGGACCCGATCGATGCCCTGCGGTCGAGGCGCCGGGAGGCGGCCAAGGCGGTATGTGACCACGGTCTTCACATGGCGATCACCTGGTGGGGCGATGACACCGCGCGGGCGA
Source organism: Thermoanaerobaculia bacterium (assembly GCA_945787635.1). Taxonomy (GTDB): domain Bacteria; phylum Acidobacteriota; class Thermoanaerobaculia; order Multivoradales; family JAHEKO01; genus CALZIK01. Next base: position 68,517 of record CALZIK010000070.1, read on the forward strand.
TGGCGGAGTGCGTCGAAGCCGGGGTTCCCTCGTTCAAGGTATATCTGGCGTACAAGGCCACGGTCGGCCTCGATGATGTCGATCTGGTCAAGGTCTTCCAATCGGTGGCGGACCTCGACGCCCTGGCTCTGGTGCACGCCGAGCACGGCGAGATGGTCGAGCATCTTCGCGACCGCTTCGCGGAGCAGGGCAAGACCGCGCCCAAGTACCACGCCCTGTCGAGGCCCTCACCGCTCGAAGGCGAGGCGACCGGACGCGCCGCGACCTTGGCCGGTGCCGTGGGCGCGCGGATCTATGTAGTTCACGTGACCTGTCGCGAGTCGGTCGAGGCGGTTGCCGGCGCGCAGCGGCGGGGCTGGTCGGTCTCCGGTGAGACCTGTCCCCAGTATCTGTTGTTGGATGACTCGGTCTACGACGGACCCGGCTTCGAAGGAGCCGCCTTCGTGATCGCGCCGCCGATCCGACCACGCGGTCACCAGGAAGCGCTCTGGGACGCGATCGGCGCCGGAGTTCTCGAGAGCGTCGGCACCGATCACTGCCCGTTCAACATGGCCGGCCAGAAAGAGCTCGGGCGCGAGGACTTTCGGCTCATCCCGGGCGGCGCGGCCGGTATCCAGCACCGCCTGTCCCTGCTCTACACCTACGGCGTGGAAGCCGGGCGCCTGGATCTTCACCGATTCGTGGATCTGGTCTCGACCCGGCCGGCGAAGCTCTTCGGGCTCTTTCCAAGGAAAGGCTCAATCACGGTCGGCGCGGACGCCGACCTGGTGGTCTGGGATCCCGAGGCGACGAGTACGATTTCCGCCGCAAACCACCTGCACCGCTGCGACCGCAGCATCTACGAGGGGATTCGCGTGAAGGGGGCGCCTTCAATGGTTGTGGCGAACGGCTCGGTGCGCTACCGCGGCGGAGACCTTTCGGTCGAACCGGGAGCCGGGCGCTTCCTGGCGCGCCATTTCGGCTGACGGACGGTCAGCTCAGCGACAGCCGTGCGCCCTCGTGGGCCAGGAGCCGTTCCTTGATCTCCAGGCCGCCACCGTAGCCGGTCAAGCTGCCGTCGGCTCCGATGATCCGATGGCAGGGGATGATCAACGCGATTGGATTGGCGCCGTTGGCGCTGCCGACGGCGCGCACGGCTTTGGGCTTGGAGATTCTGCGAGCGAGCTCGCCGTAGGAGATCGTCGTGCCGTAGGGGATCTGTTGCAGCTCGTTCCAGACACTCAGCCGAAACGGTGTGCCCGCGGGCGCCAGCTCCAGGTCGAACTCCCGGCGGCCGCGATCGAAGTACTCGTCGAGCTGCCGGCGGACAGCCTCGAAGGGTTCGGCCGACTCGGTCCAATGGTCAGGTATCGCCGCCGGATTCGTGCCGTCCTGGAAACTCAGCAGGCGTAGACCGACGCGATCGCCGGCGAGGAGAATCGAGCCGAGAGGACTGGCGTGGAGGCAGAAGTTCACCGCCGGCTCGCTTCCAGGGTGGAGAGGTGCCGCCAGAGGTGCATGGCTCCATAGGCACGCCAGGGGCGCCAGTCTTCGGCCAGCCTGCGCAGGGGTGCCGGCTCGAGCCGGCCGGTGGGATCGTCCGAAAGCTCCCCGCCCGCCTTGAGCAGTCCGAGGTCGGTCGCCGGGAAAGCGTCCGGCTCGCCCAGGGCACGCATCGCGATGTAGTGGGCCGTCCACTCGCCGATGCCCGGCAGTCTCCTCAGCCGAGCGTGGGTGGCGACCGAGTCCACTCCGGGCTCGAGCCGGAGCTCGCCTTGCGTGCACGCGCGGGCGAGTGCCCTCAGCGTCGCGGCGCGGGTACGGGGCAGGCCGACGCCCGCAAAGCGCGCCCGGCAGAGCTCCGCGGGTCTCGGGAACAGGAATCCGGACGCAACCGGACGGCCGTAGGCTTCGACTAGTCGGCCGGCGAGGGTCGTCGCTCCCTTCACCGTAATCTGCTGGCCCAGAATCGCTCGCACAGCCAGCTCGAACCCGTCCCAGGCTCCCGGAACGCGCAGTCCGGGCCTGTTGCGAACCAACTCTTGCAGCAGGCTGCTCGCCGCCAGCCGGCGGCCAATCTCGGCAGGGTCGGCTTCGAGATCGAACAAGCGGCGGACCCGTGCGGTGATCTCGAGAAGTGCCGTCGTGTCCGGGAACTCGACGGTCATCGAGAGAGCGCTGCGCCGAGGCTCATGCCGAATCTCGAGTCGGCCATGGGCGTCGCTGAGGGCTATGTTGCGTCGGTAGGTTCCGGAGCGGACCTCCTCGATCCCCGGAATCGCCCTCGGACCCAGGAAGGCGAGAAGAGAGCTCCAGTCGAATGGGCGCCGGTAGGGGAGCAACAGGGTCAGGGCCCCCGTTCCGGGCCGTTCGCGTGGCCGGCGCGCCCGGCGCAGTTCGCTGGGAGTCCGGTCGTAGGTGCTCTTGACGACATCGTTGAAGCGCCGAACGCTGCCGAAGCCCGAGGACAGCGCGACGTCGGCGATCTTCAGGCCGGTCTCGTCGAGGAGCTTCTTGGCGAACAGGAGGCGTCGAGTCTGGGCGACCGCGATCGGAGACGCGCCGAGGTGCTTGTGAAACAGCCGATTGAGATGACGCGGACCGACCCCGACCCTGCGGGCCAGCTCGGCGACGCCGCCGTCCTCGAGAGCGCCGCTCTCGAGCTGCCGGAGGGCTCGGGCGACGGTGGCCGAGGTTCCGGCCCAGGCGGGGG
>CALZIK010000071.1 GCA_945787635.1 Thermoanaerobaculia bacterium
GCTGGGCACGATGGCGGGTCTCCTCTCGATCCGTTCGGGAGCCGATCGGACGGCGGAATCGCCGGGTGCACCGGAGGCGCGGTTGCAGGCAGCGGCTGAAGCCGCGCCGCAAGAGGCCGGCGGTCGTGCCGGCGTTTCCCTGCCGGCGATCGGCGCTGTGGCTCCGGCCGCGGCCCGGGTCTACGAGCTCGGCGAGGATGATTTTGCTCTGGTGATGGTGGTGCATGAGACCCTGGATCTCTAGCACCGCCTGTGCGGCGGCTCTGCTCGTGCTGGCGCCGCTCGCCGCAGTGGCGCAACAGGCCCAGGACTCGCCGCCACTTGTGGCGTACGCCTACAACCTTCAGCATCGAGGCGCATCGGAGGCCCTCGAGCTCGTGCTGCCCCTTTTGTCGAGTCGTGGAGCCGTGGAGCTTCAACCGAGCGGCAACGCCCTGGTGATTCGCGACACCGAAGGCGTGCTGCAATTGATTCGACCGCGTCTTCGAGCTTTCGATCACCCGTTCGATCCCCTGCGTATCCGGGTGCAGCTCATTCGAGCCGAGCCCACCGCGATGAGCTCCGGTCCCACGCCTGAGTTGCCCGCTGGTGTGCTGGCGCGCTTGCGCGAGCTGCTCAAGTACGAGAGCTACTCGCTACTCGCGGGATCGGAGCTGCGGCTCGAGAACGGCATGGCGGTGGTTCACGATATCGGCGACACCTATCGAGTGGACTTTCGGCTGCGACACCTTCTGGCCGGCGAACGGGCTGCCCTCGAAGGGTTTCGCCTCTCGCGCAGCCGCGACGGCGATTTTGAGCCGTTGATCCACGCCAACCTCAACCTCGACCTCGAGAAGCCCATGGTCCTTGGCCTGGCTCCGACCGAGGCCAGCGACACGGCTCTCATGCTCGTCATCGAGTGCCTCTCCGAGCGCGTCGCCGAAACGGCAGAGAACAGGTAACCGGATGCAGTTCGTTTGCACGCTGGGTGACACGGAGGGACAGATCGTCCACGAGACGCACGACGGCCGCTCCGAGCTCGCCGTGCGGTCCGAGTTGGAGCGCCGCGGATACCATATTCTGAAGATCCGCCGTCGGGGTTTACGGCTGCTTCCGAGCGTGGTGTGGCCGTCGTTTTCGAGCAGTAAGAAAAGGGTCCCCGACGAGGCCCTGCTGGTGTTCAACCAGGAGTTTGCGGCCTTGTTGCGCTCGGGTCTGCCGGTGTTGCAGGGGCTCAAGCTGATGGCGGAACGGCAACGCGAGCCGCTGCTGCGCGAGGTCCTCGAGGACGTCGTGTTGCAGGTGCAGGACGGAGCCGAGCTCTCGGCGGCCTTCGGCAAGCACGCCGAAGTTCTACCGACTCTTTTCCCGGCGACCCTCAAAGCGGGCGAGCGCAGCGGCGAGCTCGAAACCGTGGTGCGTCGTTTCGTTCGCTACCTCAAGCTCTTGACCGAAGCTCGTCGCAAGATCGTGTCGGCCCTGGTCTATCCGGCGGTCCTGGTCGGTCTTTCGATCATGCTCATCGCGGTCATGACGATCTACGTCGTGCCGAAGTTCTCGGAGTTTTTCTCGGCGCTCAATTCCGAACTGCCCCTGCTCACCAGGATGACCCTTGGGCTTTCTCGTTTCATGAGCGCCAACTGGATACCGGTCGCCGCGGTGCTTGCGACCATCGTGGTGGTGGCCAAGCGTTGGTCGAACTCGCCCGCGGGAGAGCGGGTTTTCGATCGAACGAAGCTCAAAGTTCCCATCCTGGGCGCGATCTTTCGACGGCTGGCGATGTCCGAGTTCGCCCGCTCGTTGTCGACTCTTCTCGCCGGCGGCATTCCCGTGGTGCCAGCGCTCGAGGACTCGATCTCCGCGGTCGGAAACGCGTACATCCGTGGCGTCTTAACGCCAATGGTCCCAAAGGTGCGCGAGGGAGTTGCTCTCCACCGGGCGCTCGAGGAGGCCGGCGAGAGCCCCGAGATCGTGATCGAGATGACCAAGGTTGGCGAAGAGACGGGCAGCTTGGACGTGATGCTCAGCAACGCCTCCGATTTTCTGGACGAGGAGGTCGATACGCTTCTCGAAAGGATTTTGGTTCTCGTCGAGCCGGTGATGTTGGTGCTGATGGGCATCATCGTCGCGACTCTGCTGGTTTCGGTGTATCTGCCACTTTTCAGTATGCTGAGCCAAGTCGGGCCGAGATAGGAAAGAGATTTATGGAAGACACTGTCTTTGCGGAAGCAGCGGTAGCGACGGCGCTCGATCGCGAGCACGAGGAAAAGCGCGCGGCGGAGCTGGCCGATCGCTATCAGCTCGAGTTCGTGCACCACGACAAGTTCACCGTAGACAACGACCTGTTCCGCTCGATTCCCTTCGAAGTCATGCTCCGCTATGGCTTTATCCCCGAGAGCACGCATGAAGGCCGGATCACGATCGTGGTTGCGGACCCGACCGACGTCACCAAGCTGGACGAGATCGAGCTACTCCTCGGGGGGGCGATCGACGTCAAGGTAGGGGCGCGGCCGTCGATCGAGGAAGTGCTTCAGAAGTCGGAGAGCGCGCAGCGGGTGCTCGACGACGCCACCGAGGACTTTCGCCTGCAACTGGTGCAGGACGACGGCGACAGTCAAGAAGTCCTTTCGATCGACCGCATTTCCGCCGACACCAGCCCGATCATCAAGCTCGTCGACTCGACCGTGCTCAACGCCATTCAGCGCCGAGCGAGCGACATTCACATCGAAACGCGCGAGAGCGAAGTCATCATCAAGTATCGGATCGACGGTGTCCTCTATCAGGCGATGGAGCCGATCGACAAGCGCCACCATCAGACCATCATCAGTCGAATCAAGGTCATGTCCGAGCTCGACATCGCCGAGAAGAGAGTGCCGCAGGATGGTCGATTCAAGCTCCGCTTCAAGGGGCGGACCATCGACTTTCGAGTGTCGATCATGCCGTCCGTGCACGGGGAAGATTGCGTCATTCGAATCCTCGACAAGGAGTCGATCAACAAGGAGTTCCGCAACCTGCGCCTACCGGTGCTGGGATTCGATGAAGGAACGATCCGCAAGCTGCGCAAGTTCATCCGTGAGCCCTACGGCATGGTTCTGGTCACCGGGCCCACCGGCTCGGGAAAGACCACCACCCTGTACGCGGCGTTGTCGGAGATTCAATCGACGGAAGACAAGATCGTCACGATCGAGGATCCGGTTGAATACCAGCTCAAGGGAATCACCCAGATACCCGTTAACGAGAAGAAAGGATTGACCTTCGCCCGAGGCCTGCGGTCGATCTTGCGTCACGATCCGGACAAAATCATGGTCGGAGAGATCCGAGACGAAGAGACCGCTCAGATCGCGGTCCAGTCGGCCCTCACCGGGCACCTGGTGTTCACAACCGTTCATGCGAACAACGTGGTCGACGTGCTGGGTCGGTTCCTCAACATGCAAGTGGACCTATACAACTTCGTTTCGGCCTTGAACTGCATCCTGGCGCAGCGACTGGTGCGAAAGATCTGCAATCATTGCAAGGTCCCAGCTGAGGCCTCGACCGACCTTCTGGAGGAAAGCGGTATCGATCCCGCGACCCTCGGCGAGCGGGTTTTCTACGAGGGCGTGGGCTGCGTGGAATGCGGCGGGACCGGCTTTCACGGCCGCACCGCGATCTCGGAGTTGCTCGACCTGTCCGACAACATTCGCGAGTTGATTCTGGAGCGCCGGCCGGCCTCGGAGATCAAGCGAGCGGCGAGGCAAGAGGGAATGATGTTTCTGCGCGACTCGGCTCTGTTCGAGGTCTCGAGAGGAGTAACTACACTTCGTGAAATCAACAAAGTTACCTTCGTTGATTAAGAAGCTTCTCGGGCTCGATCCGGTGCGGATTGCTCCGCACGCGTTCTCGCTCGATGAGGGGTCCCTCTCGTACCTCAGCCTGGGCGATGAAGGAGAGCTCTACTGCCGCGAGTGCGTACGCAAGGTCTTGCCCGAGGATTGCTTTCAGGCCGGGCCGTTGGGCGGCCGCCTCAAGGATGAGGAGAGCTTCACCAAGACTCTCGAGGCCCTTCTGGCGGACCTCACGCAGCAGCCGCAAGAGGCGTCTCTGGTGGTGCCGGACGATTGGATGCGGATGACCTTCGTCGAGGCGGAAGAATGGCCACGGCGGCGCGAAGAACAGCGCGAGGTGCTGCGTTTCAAGCTGAGCCGGGTGGTGCCTTTCCGAGTGCAGGAGTTACGTATCGCCACCAAGCGGGTGCCGACTCTCGCTGGCGGGAAAGCGCATCGTTTTTTGGTCGGATTCGGAATCGACTCGGCTCTGGGGCAGGTCGAGCGAGCTTTCGAGAGCCGGGGCATTCGCATCGGCTGGCTGTCGAACGGCAGCCTGTCGATGTTGCAGGCGCTTCGAGCCGGGCTTGCGTCGGCTCCCCTGGGCGCGGTGTTGAAAGTCGACGATGGGCATTACTCATTGATCGTGACCCAGCGAGGCGAGCCGATCGTGTACCGCACCAAATCGATCGCCTCGGATGCCTCGTTGACGTCGGTGAGCCGGGAATTGCGTCTGACCAGGAGCTTCTTGCAGGAGCGGGTGTCGCCGGGGATCGTCAGCGACATCATTCTGGCCGCACCGGAGGCGCTGGAAAGCCAATGGGGCGGTTTGCTCGAGGAGGTCTTCGAACGACCCGCGTCGTCGCTTTCGCGCGAGTGGCCCGCGATTCCCGGCCTTGTGCGACTGACGACTCACGAAGCGGCTCCGATGCTGGGCGCCGCTTTGCGGGAGGTTGCCTGACCAATGAGCCTCAATCTGGCTCGACGGCCGTTTGTCAACCTCCGGCCGATTCGCCGGGTGGGCCTGATTCTCCTGGTCCTGGGAGCGGCGCTGGCAGTCGTCAACGGCTACCTGTACTGGAATCACCTTTCGGGCCAGGGCGCCGCCGCGACCGGGCTGCAAGACGTGGTGCGGGAACTCGAGCGCGAGACCGGCCTGTTGCGGGCGGCGGAGGCTCAACTTGCGGGGTTCGAGCCCACCGAACTGAATCAGAAGATCGAGTTCGTCAATCTTCGGATTCGCCAACGGACGTTTTCCTGGAGCCGGCTGTTCGACCTGGTCGTCGAGGCTCTTCCCAGCGATGTGCGACTGACCAGCCTGTCGCCCCGTTTTGGCGATCCCTCGCAGCGCGGGCGTGAGGCGAGAAACCGGACCGATCTGGTGGGTCTGGAGATCCGCGGCGAAGCACGAACCTCGGAAGCACTGCTGGAATTCGTGGATCTCCTGTTTGCACACCGCGCGTTCTCGGATCCCGACCTCCATCAAGAGGCGATGAATCCGGATCGACGGGTCATCACCTTTTCGATCTCGACGATGTATCGGCCGAGCCAGGACGCGCCGAGCCAGGACCCGCCGAGCCAGGATCGGCCGAGCCAGGACCCGCCGAGCCAGGACCTGCCGAGCGATGCAGAGGCCGCCCCGGAGAGCGAATGAACAGCGCGGCTTGGAGAAACAACTTTCGCTTCTGGGTACCGGGGACGGTGGTGTTTGTCCTGATGTCGGTTCTCCTGAGTGTTTTTGTGCTGCGGTTCTCCGACGCCGCCGCGGTGGCTCAAGCCCGTTTGACCCGCCGCGCCGAAGAGCTGGACTCGGTTCGCGCGAGGCGGTTGCAGGCCGAGGAAGCGGTGGAGCGGATCCGCTCGAGCGAGGCCGGGCTCGCGGAGTTCTACGGCGGCCGGCTCTCTTCGGAGAGCCGGTCGTTGACCGCGATCATCGGCGAGATCAAGGATCTCGCCGCTCGAGCCGGCATTCCGCCCGGGGCCTTGTCCTACGATCGCGAGCGCCTCGAGGGGCAGGACGTCGCTCGTCGCTCGATCCGGTTTGCTGTCAATGGCAGCTATCAGCAACTGCGCCAGTTGATCAACTTCTTCGAGCTCTCCGATTCGTTTCTGATTCTCGACGAGATCGGCCTCAGCAGCAATGACGTGGAAGGGCCGCTCAGAATCAACCTGCAGCTGTCCACGCTTTTCACGGTCGGTTCGCAAGACGGCTCCGAGCCGGCAGCCAATCTGGAGAGCTGAGTCGTGGATCGCAAGAAGGCACTGCTGGTGGTTCTGCTGCTCGTCGCGATCAGCCTCACGCTGCGCTCGATGTGGCCGATGCTGGCGCGGTTCGACGGCCCGGGAAGCGTGGCCTCCATGAGTGGATCGGTTTTCGATTCGGAAGCGATGAATCCTCAGCTGACCGAGTTGCGCCTGGCGGACCTCGAGTTGAAGGCGGCGGAGTACCATCCGGGTCGAGATCCCTTTCGCTTCGAGGTCAAGCCGCCTCCGGCTCCTCCGAAACCAGCTCCCGCGCCGCCGGTTCAGCAGGTCGCCCCGCCGCCTCGGCCCGCGACCCAAGCGAGGTCCACGAGCCCGCCCGCGCCGACGCCGCCTCCCGTGGACGTCAGGTATCTGGGCAGTTTTGGACCCGAGAGTCGAAAAATAGCCGTTTTTGGGGACGGAACGGACATCTACAACGTACGCAAGGGCGGTATCCTCAAGCAGCACTTCGTGGTCGAGAGCATCAACTACGAGTCGGCTGACTTGAAATACGTGAATTTTCCGCAGCTTCCACCGACCAGGCTGGCGGCTGGAGAGTGAGTGCCGGTTCCATAGAGGACCGAGCGAGAACCAGACAAGGAATCAAGCATGAAACGTGGATCACTTCTCATAACCTGCGCGGCTTTGTTGCTCGTGCTGGCGTGCACAGCCAACCGGGCGTATCGCCTGGCGCAGGCTGCGGAAGACCAGGGCGACTGGGATCGAGCGGTCATCCACTATCTCGAGTTGTTGGATCAGTTCCCGAACCGTGTCGCCTACCGAACCGGGCTCTTGCGAGCCAAGATCCGCGCCTCCCAGCAGCACTTCGAGCGCGGCAAGAAATTCCAGGAGGCGAATGCGCTGCAGCGCGCGTTGGCCGAATTTCAGCAAGCCGTGCAGTTGGATCCGTCGAACCAGTACGCCCAGGTCGAGCTCGAAAAACTCAGAGACCAGCTCCTCAGGGCCGAGGACGATCCGGTCCGGTTCAACACGCTACAGGACCTCAAGGAGAAGAACCGGGGCGCTCGTCCGCAACCTCCGGTTCTGAGTCCCCGATCTCACGAACCGATCTCGCTCGAGTTCCCCAAGGCGGTCTCGGTTTTCGACATCTACAAAGCGCTCGGAACCGCGTTCGGCATCAACATTCTGTTTGACCCCAAGTTGCGGGACCAGCAGATCGCGATCGAGCTTCGCGACGTCGTGGCGCAGGACGCTCTCGAGATTCTCATGCGCACCGCGAATCATTTCTACAAGGTGCTCGACGAGCAGTCGATCATCGTGGTCGAGGATTCACCCCAGAACCGGCGCAACTACGAGGACCTCGTGATTCAGACGTTTTTCCTCTCGAACGCCGAGGTCAAGGACGTGATGACGATGTTGCGCAGCCTGGTTGGTGCCAAAAACGTCGCCTCCAACGATCAGCTCAACGCGATTGTGCTGCGCGATACCGCCGACAAGGTGAAAGTCGCCGAGCGGATCATTCATACCAACGACAAAGCCCGGGGCGAGGTGGTCATCGACGTCGAGTTGCTCCAGATCAACGGCACCAAGCTCCGCGAGCTGGGCGTCGAGCTCTCGCAGAACTTCGTCGTGCAGTCCTTTAATTCGGGCTCCAGCGACGCCGCGTCCAGGGGCAGCTTGCGAGTATCAGACCTCGAGTTCATCAATCAGGGCAACTGGTTCGTGACGATTCCGAACATCACCTACGCGTTTCTGAAGAACAGTTCCGACGCGGAGCTTTTGGCCAGTCCTCAGATCCGAATCAGTGACGGAGAGCAGGCGACGCTCCACATCGGTGACCGGATCCCGATTCCGGTGACCTCGTTCAATACCAGCAATACCGTCGGAAGCTCGGTGATTCCGCTGACTTCGTTTCAATACCAGGACATCGGTATCCGCCTCGATCTCGAGCCGCGTATCCATCACAACAAGGAGATCTCGCTGCAGTTGCAGGTGGAGGTCAGCGACCTCAGCGGCTTCGTGGAGGGATCGGGCGGTCAGAACCAACCGATTATCGGAACCCGCACGATCGAGTCGACAATTCGGCTGAAGAACGGCGAGACCAACTTTCTCGCCGGTCTGATTCGCACCGGAGAGACCACCACCGTATCGGGCATTCCCGGGTTGAGCGACATTCCGGTCCTGGGCCGGTTGTTCTCCAACAAGAAAACCGAGCGCAATCGCACGGATCTGGTGCTGACCCTGACGCCGCACATCATTAGGACCCCCGACATCACCGAGGAGGATCTCCTGCCGATCTGGGTGGGCACCGAGGCGAACATCACGTTTCGAGGTGGCAGTCCGCGCGTCGAGTCCGAAGTCGAGGGACCGTTCGACGAGGGTTCCGGCGGCGACGCCGAACGGATTCGCGAAATGATCCGCCGACGCATTCAGAATCTTCCGCGGGGCCTGCAGGATCGACAGCAGGAATCCGAAGAGGAGGAGCCGCCGACCGGAATCGATCTGGTGCCATCCGAAGATCCCGGTTTCGGGCGTGATCCGGACGAGGACAACGGAGACGACGACGACGGGGTCGCCGCGCGGCCGCTGGTGATCGTGCCGGACGGTTTTGCCGAGTTCCGAGCCGAGGTGTCGGATCTGGTGATGCGAACCCCCGAGTCCGCTCTGCCCGAGCAGCCCGAGTTGGAACCGCTGGCCGACGGTGTTCGACTCGCTCTGTCTCCAACCGTGGTCACCGCCCAGGTGGGCGACGCCTTTCGCGTCGAGGTTCTGGCTCAGGCCGCCGTGGAGGTCGCCCACTTGCCGCTGACGATCGAGTTCGACCCCAGCGTCGTCAGCTTCGAGCGAGTTTCGCCCGGCGGCTTCCTGGGCCGTGACGACGAGATCGAGGTCCTGGCCACGTCTTCGACCGCGGGCCGGATCGTTCTCGGAGCCAGCCGGCTCGGAGCGTCGGGCGGCGCGACCGGAACCGGAGTGCTCGCGACGGTCGAGTTTCGTGCGCTCAAACCCGGCGAGACGGAGCTCAGTTTTTCTCGCGCGACCGCTCTTTCGCCGTCGCTCGAGTCGCTCGAGCCGGTCGAGCGGTGGCACGCCCTGGCGGTTGTTGACGCTCGCGCCAATGAAGGGAGCTGATGGTCAGGTTGAGGCGCTCCTGCGAGCGTGGATTCACGCTCGCCGAGATGGCGATGGTCGGAGCGATCTTGATCATCTTGGCGGCAATGGCGCTGCCGCTCGGCGGGCATACGCTCAAGCGGAGCAAGGAGGTCGAGCTGCGTACCAGCCTGCGAATCTTGCGTAACGCCATCGACGAGTACAAACGTTTCAGCGACGGCGGTCTGATTCCGATCGAGTTGGGTACCGACGGCTATCCTCCCGACATGGAGGCCCTGATCGAAGGCGTGGACCTGGTCGGTCAGATCAACAAGCGCTTCCGGTTTCTGCGCCGGGTGCCGGTGGACCCGATGACCGGAGAAGCCGAATGGGGGATGCGCAGCTTCCAGGATGATTGGGACTCGAACTCGTGGGGAGGCGAGAATCTCTTCGACGTGTTTTCCTTGAGCGAGGGAGTGGGACTCAACGGAGTCCCGTACGCCGAATGGTAGCCCTCAGACTCAGTCGACGGTCGCGCGGGGCGGCGAAAGCCGCCGGTTTCACCCTGCTCGAGATGATCGTCGTCATCGCGATGATCGGCATCCTGGCCACGGTGGCGATGCCGGCCCTGAAGAACACTCCGGCTCGAGCGCGCGAGGCGGTGCTGCGCAACAACCTGCATGCTCTCAGGGACGTCATCGACCAGTACCACGCCGACAAGGGGGTTTATCCCCCGTCACTGGATGCGCTGGTCGACGAGGGCTACTTCCGCATCCTGCCCCGGGACCCGATGACCAAGGGCAGCGACACCTGGGTGGTCGAATACGAAGAGCCGGACCCCGACATGATTCCCGCCGAGACCGACTACTCTGAAGACGGCGCTCCCGGAATCATCGACGTCAGGTCGGGATCCGACCGGACGAGCCTGGACGGCGAGCCCTTTAGCGAATGGTAACGGCCGGCACGCCAGAACGAGGCGGCGCCTGCGCGCGCCGCGGCAGCCGGGCCGGCTACAGTCTGGTCGCGCTCATGGTGATCGTGGCGGTGGTCAACATCGCCATCGCGGCGGCGCTGCCTTTGTGGAGCAAGGCGATCGAGCGCCAGAAGGAGGATGAGCTTGTCTTCCGGGGCCTTCAATATGCCGAGGCCATACGCGTTTTCCAGGTCCGAACCGGTCGCTTCCCGACCCGGCTCGAGGAGCTGATCGAGATCGAGCCACGCTGTATCCGGCAGCTCTGGCTGGATCCCATGAACGAGGAGCCGGAGTGGGGGTTGGTGCTGGCTCAGGCGGCGCAAACGGGGATCCAGGGCCAGCCGATCCAGGCCGGATCGGCTCCACAGCGCCGGCTGACGCGGAGGCAGCGTCGGGAACAGCAGCGTGCGGCCGGTCGAGGCCGGCAACCGGAGGGGCAGACGATTTCCCCGCGCCAGCGTATCGAGGGGCCGGGCGGCGGCCGTCGAGGCGTTCCCCGCGCCGGCCAGCAGGTCACTCTGGGGCCGATCATCGGTGTCCACAGTCTGAGCCCGGAGTCGGGCAGCAAGACCTTTGAAGGAAGCTCCAACTACACCGACTGGAAGTTCACCACCGAGTTACTTCCCCAGATCGAGCTCGGCGCCACCGGCGAGAACATCCCCCGGCTCCACAGCAACTGGATCGGGCGGGCGTTTCCCCAGGGTGCGCAGGAAGGTCTCGACGCCGGCTTGCCGGAGAGCCCGCTCGATCGAGACAAAGACCGGCGTTCCCGGCGCAGGCAGAAGCGGAGTCGGGACGACGACGAACGGTAGCTGGCGATGGCCTTGACGGTGCGAGTCCAGCGGCTGGCCCACGGCAGAGACCTCGAGCTGCCGGCCACCGCGTCCGAAGGCAGCGCCGGCCTGGATCTGCGGGCCGCTCTCGATCGCGAGCTCAACCTCGAGCCGGGCGAGCGCGCACAGATCCCGACCGGACTCGCAATCGAGATTCCGCAGGGCTGGGAGGGGCAGGTGCGGCCCAGAAGCGGCCTCGCGGCTCGCCACGGGATCGCGCTGGTCAACTCTCCCGGTACCATCGACAGCGACTATCGAGGCGAGGTCAAAGTGCTTCTGGTCAATTTGGGTCGCGAGCCGGTCCTCCTGAAGCGCGGGCAGCGCATCGCCCAGGTGGTCTTCGCGCCGGTCGCGCGGGTCCTGCTCGAGGAGGTCGACGTGCTCTCGCCGACCGAGCGGGACTCGGGAGGCTTCGGATCGACCGGTTAGGCGGTGCCCTACCGGCGATGCACCGCCGTGGCGGTGGCTTGGTCCAGAGGTCGCACGACGATCTCATCGATGTTGACGTGCGCCGGTTGCGAGACCGCGAACAAGACGCACTGCGCGACGTCTTCGCCTCGCAGGGGCGTCATTCCCTTGTAGACCGCCTCGGCCCGCTCCCGATCGCCGTGGAAGCGAACCAGCGAGAACTCGGTCTCGACCAGGCCGGGCGAGATCTCGGTGACCCGGATCGGCTCGCCTAGCAGTTCGAGCCGCAGGGTCCTGGTGAGGGCGCGCTGAGCATGCTTGGCCGAGGTGTAGCCGGCGCCGCCGGAATAGGTCTCGAACCCGGCGATCGAGCCGAGCACCACGATGTGAGCGCGAGGGGCTCGCCGCATTGCCGGCAGCAGGGCGCGGGTCACGCGCGCGGTCCCGAGGACGTTGGTCTTCCACATCTGCAGCCACTCCTCGTCGGAGCCAGCCTCGACCGTGTCCAGTCCCAGCGCTCCACCGGCGTTGTTGACCAGCAGATCGAGCGCCTTTGGGCAGGCGGCGACGAAAGCCTCGATGCTCTCGGCATCGGTGACGTCGAGGGGATGGGCCCGGCCGCCGGTCTCCGAGGCGACCTCGGCCAGCCGCTCCATCCGACGCGCTCCCAGCACGACCTCGAACCCGGCCTGCGCCAGGGCGATCGCGGTCTCCCGGCCGATGCCCGAACTGGCGCCGGTGATCACCGCGGTTTGCCGAGCGCTCGTCATAGCTCGGCCGATGGGCACAGATCGACCAGCGCGCAGCTTGCGCAGTCCGGCCTGCGGGAGTGGCAGACCTGGCGACCGTGGAAGATGAGCAGGTGAGCCCAGAGCGTCCACTCGGAGCGCGGAACCAGCTCCATCAGATCCCGTTCGACTTTGACCGGGTCGGTGTTCTCGGAGAGCCCCAGCCGGCGCGAGAGGCGGCCGACGTGGGTATCGACGACGACGCCCTCGTTGAGGCCGAAGGCGTTGCCCAGAACAACATTGGCGGTCTTGCGCCCAACGCCCGGCAGCTTGACCAACTCGTCGAGCGAATTTGGTACTCGGCCGCGGTGTTCATCGACCAAGGCCTGCCCCAGGCCCTTCAGTGACTTCGCTTTGTTGCGGAAGAATCCGGTCGAGCGGATCATCTCCTCGAGTTGGGGCAGCGGGGCGTCGGCGTAGTTCGCCGCCTTCGGGTAGCGTTTGAACAACGCCGGAGTCACCTCGTTGACCCTCTTGTCGGTGCACTGGGCCGAGAGGATCGTGGCTACCGTGAGCTCGAGCGCGTTGCGGTGCTCGAGAGCACAGTGCGCGTCCGGGTGCTCTCGCTTCAGCCGGGCGAGGATCTCTTCGGTTCGCCGCTTCCGGGCGGGGCGGCTTTCGCGGCGAACCTTGGCCGGCGTTGTCCGGCCCCGGCTCGGTCTCGGCCTGGCTCCAGGGCCGGTCATGAGTCGATGAAGGCGCTGACCAGCCAGTTGAAGAGGCCCAGCACCAATCCCCCGAGGATCGCGGGCAGGCACCCGTCGATGTAAAGGCCCGAGAGCAGCGCGGAGGCGATGTACAGCATGGCGCCGTTGATGACGATGAAAAACAGCCCGAGGGTGAGAACCACCAGGGGCAGCGATAGCAGGGTGACCAGAGGCTTGACGATGAGGTTCAGCGCGCCCAGGACCAGCCCGGTCAGGAGCAGGTAGAGGATGCCTCCCGAGTAGTGGATCCCGGGTACGAGGTTTGCCGCGAGAACCACCCCGAGCCCGTTGAGCGCGATCTGGGCGAGCGCCTTCATCGAGCCTTCCGCCGCGCCCGCGCCGCCATCATTAGTTGACTCCCGCCTCGGAGTCGTTGGGCGTCCAGGAAGGCAGGGTTTCGGGATCGACCCCGGCTCCTGCGAGAGCCCGCTCCCACACCGAATCGTGCTCGTCGGAAAACAGCAGGGGCTCGAGAACCGGTCCCACGATCCAGTCGTTTCGCAGGATCTCTTCCATCAACTGGCCCGCGCCCCAGCCCGCGTACCCGAGATACAGACGCAGCTCGGGAGGCGGTTTTCGCGCCAGCCGTGAAAGGTCGCCCACGTGCTGGGTCATCGACAAGCCCGGCAGCACGCAGGTCGTGGTCTGGTCGGGTGTCTCCGGCGCCGGCCGGGCGCCGGCCTGGCCGAAGAGCACGGTGCCCAGTTGAGGCTGCACCGGGCCTCCGAGGTAGGCGCAGATCGACGGATCGCCCGCCCATTCGATCTCGAGGCCATCGAGGATCTCGGCAACGGTCACGGTCGTCGGTCGGTTGAGGTTGAACCCGAAGCAGCCTTCGTCGTCGTAGTGAAGCAGCAGCACCACGCTCTTGTGGAAGAACGGGTCGAGGACCTGAGGCGTCGCGATCAGAAGGAGCGGCGTTTCGAGTTCTCGGCCCTCTTGAGTCTGTTGTTCTTGCTCCACCGGGAGGATTTTATCCCGCGCTATGAAAAAAGGCCGCTCGGCGTGAGCGGCCTTTCAAATCGACTTGGTTGCGGGGGCAGGATTTGAACCTGCGACCTTTGGGTTATGAGCCCAACGAGCTACCAGACTGCTCCACCCCGCGCCACCGTACCCCGTTGCCGGGGCCGGAAATCGTGCCACAGGCCAGGCGCGGTGTCAATCGCTCGACTGTCCAGTGAAGCGCTCCAGCGCGTCAGGTCCCGTTTGCCCTCCGGCGTCGCCGGGGTTACGCTTGGCTCGGTTCACGTGTAGGAGGGCGAGGATGTTCGAGATCGAAGAGCTGGTGGCCCGCGAAATCCTGGATTCACGCGGGAATCCGACCGTCGAGGTGGATTGTCTGCTGAGCGCGGGTGCCTTCGGGCGGGCGGCGGTGCCGTCGGGAGCGTCGACCGGCAAGCGCGAGGCTCTCGAGCTGCGCGACGGCGACGAGCGTTTCGGGGGCAAGGGCACTCTGCGAGCGGTCAGCTCGGTCAACGACGAGCTCGCGGACGAGCTCGTGGGGATGGACGCACGCGATCAGGTGCTTCTGGACACCGCGATGATCGAGCTCGACGGCACGACCGACAAGAGCCGCCTGGGAGCGAACGCGATTCTCGGTATTTCGCTGGCGGTGGCCAAGGCGGCGGCTCAACAGTGCGGGCTGCCGTTCTACAGTTACCTCGGCGGCCCCAACGCGAACGTGCTGCCGGTTCCGATGCTGAACGTGTTGAACGGCGGCGCGCACGCGGACAATTCGGTTGATGTGCAAGAGTTCATGCTGGTTCCGATCGGCTTCGAGCAGTTCGGCGAGGCCTTGCGGGCGGGTGTCGAGACCTATCACGCGCTGAAAGCCGTCCTGGCGGAACGCTCCCTGGTGACCGCGGTCGGCGACGAGGGCGGATTTGCTCCCAACCTGAAAAGCAATGGCGAGGCTCTGGAACTGCTCATGGAAGGGATCGCGCGAGCCGGATACAGTCCGGGGCAGGACCTGGCCCTGGCCGTGGATGTGGCCGCCAGCGAGTTCGTGGAGCAAGGCTCTGAGTCCGCGGTCGCCTACGCCCTCGAAGGCGAGGGTAGAACCGGCTTGTCGAGCTCGGACCTGATCGATATGTACGAAGAATGGGTTGATCGGTATCCGATCGTTTCGATCGAGGACGGCTTGGCCGAAGACGACCACGAGGGCTGGAAGATCATGACCGAGCGCCTGGGCGCCAGGGTTCAACTGGTCGGAGACGATCTCTTCGTCACCAACCCGGAGATCCTCGCGCACGGTATACGAGACGGTCTCGCGAACGCGCTTCTGGTCAAGTTGAATCAGATCGGTACCGTGACCGAGACCCTGGCCGCGGTGGAGTTGGCCAAGACCAACGGCTACGCCAACGTCATCAGCCATCGATCGGGCGAAACCGAGGATTCTTCGATCGCCGATCTCGCGGTCGCGGTTCGTAGCGGCCAGATCAAGACCGGTGCGCCCTGTCGAAGCGACCGGGTTGCCAAGTACAATCGTTTGCTGCAGATAGAAGAAGAGCTCGAAGGGGCGGCGACCTATCCCGGGAGCGCCGCTTTTCCGCGCTTCCGCAGGTGACCCAGGCCGAGACAGAGCTGCCGCCGACGGAGAACTCCTCGTTTCGGACTCTCCTCCTCGGCGCGTGCTTGATCGTCTTCGTAGTGCTGGTGCTCGCGGGCTACGACGGATCGCGGGACCTGGCGCGGCTCAAGGCGCGCGAGACCCAGCTCGAGACGCGCCTGCGAGTCACGGATGCCGCGATCAATGAGCTTGGCGACCGGATCGGTCGGCTGCGCTCCGACCCCTACACCCTCGAGCGGGTAGCGCGTGAGGAACTCGGGCTTTCGCGCCCCGGCGAGCTGGTCGTGGTCCTGCCAGCCCCTCCAGACCCGGCGCGCCCTACTGCTTCGACGCCTTGATCCGCTCTCCCCGCGCGAGGGTGATCTTGAGTAGCGGCGGCGTGATCAGGGTCGTGACGATCACCATGATGACAACCGCCGAGAAGATCGTTCCCGAGATGACGGGCTTGCCGTGCAGAACGAGAGCGGCGCCGATCCCGGCGAAGATCAGGCCGACCTCGCCGCGGGGCACCATGCCGACCGCCACCGAGACACGGTCGAGTCCTTTCTCGACCACGCCGAAAGCGCAGATCATCTTACCGACGATGGCTCCGATCGAAAGCAGCGCCGCGAATCCCAGAACCTCGACCTGACCAAAGGTGGACAGATCCACCTTGATGCCCATCAGTACGAAGAAAACCGGCACGAGGAAAATGTTGATCGGGTGGAGCAGTTCCTCGACGCTGTGATCGCCGCGATCTACAAAATCGCGGTAGTGGACCTCGTCGAGGACCAGGCCGGCCGCGAACGCGCCCACGATCGGAGCCAGCTCGATGACGTTGGCGAGATAGGCGAGAAAGAAGCAGAACGCCAGAGCCAGGCTCAGCAGCAGTCCGCGAATGCGCAGCCGGCTGGCCAGGCGAAACATCTTGGGCGAGAGCCAGCTGCCCACGACGATGGCGCCGACCAGGAACGCGGTCGCCTTGAGAATGATGATCAAGACATCGGCCGTGGCCAGGGTCCCGCCGGTGTTGGCGGCGGAGATGACGCCGGAGACCACCGCCAGGATGACCAGGCCGAGGACGTCGTCGATGACCGCGGCGCCGAGGATGATCTTCGCCTCTCGGGTCGAAACCTTGCCGAGGTCGGTGAGAACGCGGGCGGTGATGCCGACGCTGGTGGCGCACAGCGTGGCGCCGATGAAGATGTGAACCAGGCTTTCTTCGGCGGGGAGAAGCCAGGAGGAAAGACCCCAGCCGACGAAGAAAGGAGCCACGACGCCGAGCATAGCCACGATCAGGCTCGAAGTTCCCACCGAGAGCATCTCCCGGATGTTCGATTCCATGCCGACTTCGAACAAGAGCAGCACGACCCCGATCTCGGCGAGGATGGCGATACCCTCGTTCGTCGATAGAAAGTCGAGGCCGTGAAAACCCGCGAGGGCCAGATTCCCCAGCAGCACGCCGGCAAGCAGCTCTCCCAGCACCGCCGGCTGGTGGAACCGTTCGGCGAGCTCGCCGCCGAGCTTGGCGCCGACCAGGATGATCACCAGGCCGAGCAACACCGGGGTTACCGGGCTCTGGTGCCCGCCTCCCTCGGAGTGGCCGGCGGAGTGCGCCGCAGTCTCGGCTTGCCCGGCCTGGGCCGTATCTCCAGACTCCGGAGGCGTGGTTGCGACATCCGCAGCTGTCGGCTCGCTGCCGCCGGCTCCTACCTGCGTCAGCGTACCTGTCGCGAACAACACCAAACCACCCAGCAGAAGCGCCAGAACCGCTCGTCTCATGACCCGACCTCCTTCGTTTCAAGCAATGCGAGCGCGATGCTACCATCCGCGTTCAGGGTTTTCGCCGGGCGCACCGACTGAGGAGTAACGCCACCCGGAAGACACGGCGACCCTCGAATGCGATCATGCCGGCCGAGCGGGACTAGACTACGTGCCGTGGCCGACACCTGGCATCCGGATTCCGCGCGGCTGAGGTCTTCCGAGGCCTACGGCCGCCTGCGCGACGAGCTGGGGCCGGCCTCGGGCCTGCCGGTCGAGGCCGCCGCCTGGGTGCAGGGACTTCTGTCCGACGATCTCGCCCGAACGTCGCTGGTCGTCGTTCCGCGGGAGTCGGCGGCACTGGCGTGGAGAGCTTCGGCGCGGCTGTTCGGGCACGGAGCGGCGTTTTTTTCACCGCCTTCCCTGACCCCGTACCAGTCGACCGCGGTTCCGGTCTCGATCGCGGCGCGCGAGATCGTGGCGCTCGACCGGCTCGGCACCCAGCAGGTCCGAACCCTGATCTCGACCCCCGCCGGGCTGTTTCGGAGGCTCCCCTCGGTGGCCTCGCTGACCGAGCGAACGATCTTCTTCCGGCGAGGCGACCGGCTCGAGCTCGAGGCGCTGGTCGCGAGCCTCTCCCGGCTCGGCTTCGAGCGCCTCGACCTGGTCGGCGATGTCGGCGAGTACGCCGTCCGCGGTGGGATCGTCGATTGCTTTCCACCCGGTCGTGAAGGGCCGGTGCGGATTGACTTCTTCGGCGACCAGGTGGAATCTCTGCGCCTCTTCGACCCCGGAGACCAGCGATCTCGGGGCGAGATCGCGGAGGTCCGGATTCTGCCGCTCGGTCTCTTCGAAAACGGAACCGACCGGATGGCCGAGCTCGGAGCTCTCCTGCTCGGCGAGGATCCCGAGCGCCTGGATCGGGACGAGATCGCCCGCTTGGAGGGGCTTCTCGAGGGCGTGCCGTTTCCGGGGTGGGAAGAGCTCTTGCCGGTTCTCGAGCGCGACAACGTGACCCTGCTCGACTGGCTGGGCTCCGATCCGCTGACACTGGCCTTCGAGCCCGACGAGATCGACGCCGAAGTCGCGGGCTATGCCGAGCGGCTGGCGCTCGATCGCGAGCGCAAGCACGACGCGGGAGAGAGAGCCTTGCCCGAGGATCAACTCCTGGTTCCGGCCGCCTCGGTCGAAGCGTTGGTGGGTGCCGCCCAGGTCAGGATCGCCAACAGCGTCAGCGAACCCGGCGCGATCGATTTCGGCGCCAGCTCGACCGAACTCTTTCACCATCAGCTGCAGCGGTTTCCGTCCGAGGTGGCGGGGGCGCGCGCTCGCGGCGAGCGGCCGGTCATTGCGGCGCCCGCGGAGCACCGCGGCCGCCTCGAAGCGTTTTGCGAGAGCTACAGGCTCGCCATCGGGTCGGCGGGAGTCGAGGTGGTCACCGGTGAGATCGGACGCGGTTTTCGACTGCCGGCGGCCCGGCTGGTGCTGTACTCGGAAGAGCAGCTGTTCCGCCGCGTCGCCCCCCGTCGCCGCCCCAAGGGTGGTTCGGTCTTTTTCTCCAGCCTCCGGGATCTGAAGATCGGGGACTTCGTGGTTCATCAGGATCACGGCATCGGTCAGTTCATCGGCCTGCGTAGCCTGGGCGGCTTAATCGAAGACGATTCCCATATTCCGGAGACCCTCAGAGCACTGGAGCGCGGTGGGGCGCCGGGAGGCGTCGAGGCGCTCGAAATTCAATACTCGGGCGAGCGCACTCTGCTCCTGCCGCCTTCCGGGCTCGACCGGATCCAGCGCTATCTCGGTTTTGAGGGCGTCGCGCCCAAGCTGGACCGCCTGGGCGGAACCTCGTGGGCCCGCAAGAAGCAGCGCGTCAAGGCGGGCATGCGACGCATGGCGGGCGACTTGCTCAAGCTCTACGCCGAGCGTCAACTGGCCGAGGCACCGGTGATGGCTCCCGACAGCGACCTGCAGCGCCAGTTCGACGACGCGTTCGACTACGAGCCCACCGAAGACCAGGTCCAGGCCATCGGCGCCGTGAGGCAGGATCTCGAAGCCTCGAGGCCAATGGACCGGCTGCTTTGCGGCGACGTCGGTTTCGGCAAGACCGAAGTCGCGATGCGCGCGGCGTTCAAGGTGGTTGACAGCGGCTACCAGGTGGCCGTGCTGGCGCCGACCACCATTCTCGCCGATCAACACCTGGAGACCTTCCGCAAGCGGATGGCCGGATTTCCTGTCGAGGTGGACATGGTCTCGCGTTTTCGAAGCGCGACCGAGATCGCGTTGGTGCGCGATCGGCTCCGAGCCGGCCGCGTCGACGTCCTGATCGGGACGCACCGTCTCTTGAGCGCCGACCTCGAGTTCCCCAAGCTGGGGCTACTGGTCATCGACGAGGAGCAGCGTTTCGGTGTCGCCCAGAAGGAGCGTCTGCGCAAGCTCAAGAAAGACGTCCACGTGCTGGCCATGACCGCGACACCCGTACCGAGGACGCTCCAGCTGTCGCTCGCGGGTGTTCGAGATCTGTCGACCATCGAAACGCCGCCTCGCGATCGCATGTCGGTGGAAACGGCGATCGTGCCGTTCGGTCAACAACTGGTGCGAGAAGCCATCGAGTACGAGCTCGATCGCAACGGTCAGATCTTCTACGTCTACAACCGGGTCGAGAGCATCGAGGAGATGTCCGAGCAATTGCAGGAGATCTGCCCGCGAGCGCGAATCGTCATAGGTCACGGTCAGCTGGGCGAGGGCGAGCTGGCGCGGCGGATGCACGCTTTTACCGATGGGGAATACGACGTACTGCTGGCGAGCACGATCATCGAGAACGGCATCGACATCCCCAACGTCAATACCATTCTCGTGCATCGCGCCGATCGGTTCGGATTGGCCCAGCTCTACCAGTTGCGCGGTCGGGTCGGCCGTAGCCGGCGGCTGGCGTATTGTTATCTGTTGACGCCTCCTCGGCAGTCGCTCACCGCACTGTCGCGCAAGCGCCTGGAAGCGATCCGCGAGTTTACCGAGCTGGGCGCGGGTTTTCGGGTCGCGGCGCGCGACCTCGAGATTCGTGGCGCCGGCGACCTTCTGGGTGCCGAGCAGAGCGGCCATATCGAGGCGGTCGGGTTGGAGACCTACCTCAAGATGCTGGAAGAGACGGTGCGCGAGCTGCAGGGCGAAGAGATCGCCGAGACAGTGTCGACCGCGGTCGAGATGCCCTTCGAGCTCAGCGTGCCCGAGGGCTACATCGCCGAACAGAACCTGAGGCTCGAGCTCTATCGCCAGATCGCCGCGGGAAAAGCCTCACCCGACGAGCTGGTCGCCGAGCTGCGCGACCGGTTTGGCGAGCCGCCGGAAGCGGTTCATCGACTGCTCGAGGTGTCGGCTCTCAAACAGCTTGCCGAGGGGTTGCGTATTCAGTCGGTCACCGGCGGCTCGGGCGTGCTCAAGATTCGGTTCAGGCAGGACACGCGGATCGAGGCCGAGCAGCTGATTCGATTCGTCGGCGAGCGCCCGGAGCTGACCTTCAGCCCGACCGGAGTGCTAACTTGGACCGGCGTGCCCGACGACAACCTGGTGGCGCGCGCGCGTGAAGCCCTGGAAGTGCTGGCGCCACAGTGAACCACACGATCGCCAATCCGATTGCCGCAGCCGCCGTCCTCCTGCTGGCGGCGGGTTGCGGACCGGGCGCTCCCGCCGCCGACGTTGCCGCGCAGGTCGGCGCCCAGCGAGTGCCCTACGCCGAGTTCGAGGCCTATCTGGCCGCCAATGCGATTGTGGATGCTCCCTCGCTCGACAGCCGGGTCCTTTCCCGCCTCCTCGACCAGTTCCTCGACGAACTGCTTTTGAGGCGGCTCGCCGAGGAGGAGGGCATGCCCGGTGGCGCCAGCCGAGCAGGAGTTGCGGAGCTGGTCGCCCAGGCCAGCCAGGCGGTCGAGCGCGCCGAGATCGACCAGTTCTTCAACACCAATCGCGACCGCTTTCAAGAGCCGGAGCGAGTGCGCGTGCGACAGATCCTGGTGGAGGACCGCGGCACCGCCGAGCTCGCCGCTCGAGAGCTTGCCTCCGGCGCGCCCTTCGAGGACGTGGCTCGCGAGCTTTCGCAAGGCCCTAAGGCAAAGCTGGGCGGAGACCAGGGTGTTCTGGGTCGAGAGGACCTGCCGCCCGAGATCGCGGATCGGATTTTCGGTCTGGCGGCGGACGAGGTCAGCGAGATCGTCGCCGCCGACTATGGCTTCCATATCTTTCAGGTTACGGAGCGGCTCGCGCCCACGGACATGCCTCTTGAGGCGGTGGAGCCGACGATCCTCGACGAGCTTAGGGACCGCAAACGCGGCCAGGCCATCACCGCTCTCCGCGAGCGGGCCGCCAAGCGGTACAATGCCAGCGTTTACTCGAGGAACCTGCCGTTCCGGTACGAGGGGCGATACCAGGGGAAAAATGGATAGAAAACGCATTCTCACGGCCGCACTGCTGGTGGCCGCGCAAGCACTGTTGCCAACCGGGCCAGCGATGGCCGAAACCAACCGAATCGTGCTTCGGGTCAACGATCGGATCGCGACCCTCTATGACTACGAGAAGCTGAAGCTGGACCGCATTCGAAACCTGGCCCGATCGAACCTCTCCGAGGAAGAGCGCCAACAGCTGATGGCGCAGGTCGGACCCGAGACCATGCGCGCGCTTTTCGAAGAGATGCTGCTGCTGTCGCGCGCCGATCAGCTCTCGATCAGGATCCCGCCGTCCGAGCTGCAGGCGGCGCTCGAGAGAACCAAGGAGAGCTTCGGTATTCGAACCGACGAAGAATACGAAGAGGCGTTGCGCCAGTCGGGCATGACCCGCGACGCTCTTCGCCAGCAGATCGAAAACGGCATGAGGATGCGTGAGGTTTTCGGGATCGAGGTGTACTCGGATATCGCCGTGGA
Organism: Thermoanaerobaculia bacterium; assembly: GCA_945787635.1. GTDB lineage: Bacteria > Acidobacteriota > Thermoanaerobaculia > Multivoradales > JAHEKO01 > CALZIK01. The sequence goes on from CALZIK010000071.1 coordinate 22,006, forward strand.
GGAAGAAGACCTTCGCCGCTACTACGGGAATCACCCAGAGGAGTTCCGGACCCAGGCGGCGCTTCAGCTGCGCGAGGTCGTCGTGCTCGAGTCGAGCACGCTCGACTCGAGCGAACGAAGTGAGCTGGCCCAGAGGCTCCGGGAGGCGATCGCGGCGGGTGAAGCCGAGGCTCTACTCATGGAATCCGAGGCGGCGGGCTCGACCACCGGCTGGATTGACCTGGGCTGGGTCCAGGTTGGAGATCTGGACCCGCAACTGGAGGGCGCGGTCGAGAAGCTCGAGGCCGGGCAGGTAAGCGAGGCCACAGCGGCCCGGGGCGGGCTCCACTTGCTGCAGCTGGTCGAGCGTCGAGACGCGCGGCTCAGGGAGTTCTCGGAGGTACGCCAGGAGCTCGCGGCCGCCGAGCGCGACCGGCGTTTTCAGAAGAAGCAGGCCGAGTACATGAGCCGGCTCGAGAAGACCGCGTTCATCGTGTCGAATCCGCCACCCGAAGCGGCTGACTATCGTGGCCAGGGGGGCGACGCACCCTCTCCGAGCGACGGTCTGGCACCGGTGTCGGAGCCGACCGAAAGCACCGCGGCCGAGAGCGGGTAAACGCCGCCCGAGCGCGCACGCCCCACGCTCGCTCGCGTTGGTTTTACGCCCCGTTTTCGGGTCTGCCGAGATGTGGACCAAAATGGACAGAAGTGGAGCCCGATGGTAAAGTCGGTCGGGTTTCCGAAGAAGGTGACGTCTGCTCATGTTTCGTGGAAGTGCGCCAGCCAAGATCGACGACAAGGGGCGGCTGAAAGTCCCGACGTCGTTTCGCCGTTTGCTCGAAGAGCGCTATGGCCGAGAGGTCTTCATCACCTCCGTCGTCGGTGATTCCGTCCAGCTCTATCCGCTGGCCGTCTGGGAGGATTTCGAGCTGCGACTCGCCAACCTTCCATCCACGGATCGCACCAAGCGCCGCTACCTCGAGCGCGTGGCCTACTTCGGCCAGCAGGCGCGGCTCGACTCCCAAGGGCGAGTCGTGGTCCCGCCGCTTCTGCGGGAGAGCGCCGACATGACCGGCGAAGTGGTGGTTGCCGGGCGCCTGGATCACCTCGAGGTCTGGAACCACGAGCGATTGCTGGCGCGCTTCCGGGATCAGCCCTTCACCGATGACGATTTCGAGTATCTGAGCGAACGCGGGATCTGACCCGCATCGAACTCCATTGAAGCGACTTGCGTGCAGCACATACCAGTTCTTCTCGGCGAGGTTCTCGCCTACCTCCAACCCGAGCGCGGCGGGTTGTTCGTGGATTGCACGGTCGGTCTGGGTGGTCACTGCGAAGCGATTCTCGAACGCCACTCGGACGCCCGCGTGCTGGGTATCGACCGTGATCCGAGAGCGCTCGAGATGGCTCGCGAGCGCTTGCGGGTCTTCGGCTCGCGAGTGCGGCTGGTCGAGGCCGACTTCGGCGATCTCGCGCGAGTCCTCGCCGACGAAGGCGCGGAGCCCGCGGCCGGAGTGCTCGCGGACCTTGGAGTCTCGACGCTGCAGCTCGACACCGCCGCGCGGGGTTTCAGCTTCAGACGGGATGGGCCGCTCGATATGCGCATGGGAAACCAAGGTCCGACGGCAGCAGACGTCGTCAACAAATATTCGGAGGAAGCGTTGCGAAACATCATTTGGGAGTACGGCGAAGAACGACAGGCTCGTCGAATAGCGAGGGCACTGACAGAGGCTCGCGATGAAAGGCCGCTCGAGACCACCGATGACCTGAAGCGGGTCGTCTATCGAGCCAAGGGACGCTCTTCCGGACGGCCCGGCCGAAGGGAGGGGCGTGTGGATCCTGCAACCCGGGTCTTTCAAGCTCTCAGAATCGAGGTGAACCGTGAGCTCGCGCGTCTCGAGCAGCTGCTCGAGGATGTCGTGAAGCTGATCGAGAGCGAGGGTAGGTTGGTGGTGATCTCGTACCACAGCCTCGAGGATCGCCTGGTCAAGAACTCACTTCGCAATCTCGCTCGCGGGAAGATCGACGAGATCACCGGCCGGTCTCACTCCGAGACCAAAGTGATCGAGGTCCTGACCAAGAAGCCGGTTCGGCCCACCGCAGAGGAAGTGGCGGTCAACCCGCGAGCCCGTTCGGCTCGGCTTCGCGCGGCCCGGAGGCTTTAGTCGAGACGTGAAGCGCGCCTATGCCGTGGTACGGCCGGTCTTCAATGACTATCTGATCCGAGAGCGCGATCGCCGCCGCCGCCGGGACCTCCTGTGGGTGGCGGCGGTTCTGCTTCCCGTGGCGGTCTGCGCTCTGGTCTACGTTTGGCTCCACGTCGAGGTCTTGCGCGTCGGATACCGGATTCACGAGCTCGAGCAGCAGCTCGAGCAACGGGTGGAGCTCGAACGCCGGCTCGGCCTCGAGGCCGCATATCTCCAGAGCCCGCGGCGAATCGAAGAGCGTGCGGTACGAGAGCTGGGCATGTCGGCCCCGGACTCCGAGCAGCTCTTGTTCGTGGAGGCGACGCCGTGAACATCCGGTTGGCCGCCTTTCTGATCGCGATGGCTCTTTGGACAGCCGTCATTTCGGCTCGACTGGTCGAGTTGCAGGTCGTCGAGCACGAGGCCTACGCGAAGCGCGCCCTGGATCAACAGCAGAAAACCGTCGAGCTGGCGCCCCCCAGGGGCACGCTCTTCGACGCGCGCGGGCGCAAGCTGGCCGTCTCGGTCGCGGTGGACTCGGCCTATGTGCTGCCCCACGAGGTGGCGGATGCTGAAGCGGCGGCCCAACGGATCGCGGAGGTTTTGGGCTGGTCGAAAAAAACGGTTCTCGCGCGCCTGACCGACGATCGTCGCTGGCTCTGGCTGGCCCGCCAGCTCGATCCGCCGGCCGCAGACGCACTGCACGCGCTCGACCTCGAGGGTGTCAACTTCGTCAGCGAGAGCAAGCGGTTCTATCCGCTCGAGGAGATGGCCGGACCGGTTCTGGGTTTCGTGGGTACCGATCACTCGGGGCTGGCAGGGTTGGAGGCGACCTACGATTCGGTGGTCTCCGGTGAGCCGGTGCGGCGCAAGCTCCTGAGGGACGCTCTCGACGGTCGGGTGGTGGCGCCCGGGTTCTCGTTCATCGACGCCGCGCCTGGAGCCGATCTGCACCTGACTCTCGACGCGACGGTGCAGTACGTGGTCGAGGACGAGCTGGGGCGAGCTCTCGATGCCACCGGCGCCAAGTCGGGAGTGGTCGTGATGCTGCGGCCCGAGACCGGAGCGGTTCTGGCGATGGCGTCGTTGCCGGCCTTTGATCCCAACCGGTTCGGCGCCTATGACTCGAGCCAATGGAAAAACGCCGCGATCGAAAGCGCCTACGAGCCCGGCTCCACCTTCAAGGCGGTGGTCGCTTCCGCGGTCCTCGACCGGAACCTCGTCGATCCGATGGACGTAATCGACTGCGAGCAAGGTGCGATCACCCTCGGATCGACCAGGATCGGGGATCACAAGCGTTTTGGCAAGCTGACCTTTCGCGAGGTAGTCGCGCGGTCGAGCAATGTCGGCGCGATCAAGACCGGGCTGCTGCTCGAGCGCTCCGACTTCTACGACGCCGTGCGCCGGTTCGGATTCGGGGACGGGACCGGCATCGACTTGCCGGGTGAGAGCGCGGGCATCGTGCGCCCGGTCGAGAGATGGTCGAAGTACGAAGCGGCCTATCTGTCGATCGGCCAGGGAGTCTCGGTGACGCCGCTGCAGCTGGCCAGGGCTTTCGGCGCCCTTGCCAACGGTGGCTATCTGGTCGAGCCGCATTTGGTCGGTTTCATAGATCGAGGCGGTCGCCGGCTGAGTCCGGAGCGCTCTGCTCCGAGCGGCCCGATCGCGGGCGCGTCGACGCTGCGGTCATTGACTCGTCTGCTCGAGGCAGTGGTCGAGGAAGGCGGGGGAACCGCAGCGGCGGTTGCCGGCTACCGGGTCGCCGGCAAGACCGGCACGGCCCAGAAGGCGCAGCCGGGAGCCGGCTATTTCGCCGATCGCCATGTGGCGAGCTTTGTCGGTTTCGTTCCGTCCCGCGCGCCCGAGGTCGTGGCGCTGGTGATTCTCGACGAGCCCAAGGGGAAATACTACGGAGGCGAAGTGGCCGCTCCGGTTTTCAGCGCCATCATGACGCGAGTCCTGCCCTATCTGGGAGTGGCGCCCGGTGTTGCGGAGCCTCCGCCCGGTCGGTTCGAGCCCGCGAGCCCGGTGGCGGAGAGCCCGCCGGCGCTGCTGGTCAGAACCGTACCTCCCGAACCGGTCGAGGGCGCGGGTACCTACGACTCGGTTCCCGACTTGCGCGGATTGACGGCGAGAGAGGCAATCGGAGAGCTGGCGAGAGCGGGCCTGGTTCCCACGCTCCACGGCAGTGGATTCGTCGAAGCTCAGGTTCCGCTACCGGGTCAACCGCTGGAGCAAGCCGGAGGAAAGGTCGAACTCTGGCTCGGAGCGAGATCTTGAGGATCGAAGAGGTCATGCGCGCATCGGAGCTCATTCGCGGACTGCCGATCGAAGCCCGCGATGTGGACTTCGAGGTCACGGGCTTGATGCACGACTCTCGTCGGGTCAAGGCCGGCGATCTCTTCGTCGCGCTGGTCGGAGAACGTTTCGACGGGCGCGCGTTCGTCGGCGAAGCGCGCGAGCGCGGCGCCGTGGGAGTGCTCTCCGTCGGAGAGGCCCCGGCGGGCTTCGAGGGCCCGTGGCTGCGCACCGGCGATCCCCGGGCGATGATGGCTCCGCTCTCGGCGCGACTCCACGAGCATCCCGATCGCCGGCTCCTGATGGTCGGGGTGACCGGCACCAACGGCAAGTCAACGGTCTGCGCGCTGGTGGCCTCGATCCTCTCGCATGCCAAGCTGCCCGCCGCGACGATCGGCACGCTCGGCTTTCAGTTCGGTGAGCTCTCGGCGAGCTCGCCGCGAACCACGCCGGAGGCGACCGACCTCTATCCGCTGCTCACCCGGGTGATCGAGGACGGCGGCCGGGCCGCGGTGATGGAAGTGTCCTCGCATGCCCTGGCTCTCGAGCGGGCGACGAGCCTCGAGTTCGACGTCGCGGTGTTCACCAACCTGTCTCGCGACCACTTCGATTTTCACCGCGGTTTCGAGGACTACTTCGCAGCCAAGCGCAGGCTGTTTGCGCAGCTGAAGCCGGCAGGGCGCGCGGTGGTCAATCTGGACGACCCCTACGGACGCGAGCTGCGCGATCAAATCACTCGCGAGGGACGCGAGGTGCTGACTTTTGGCGAAGGTTCGGGAGCGGACGTTTCGGTGATCGAGGCCGGGCTGTCGATCGATCGAACCACGGCGCGGTTGCAGACGCCCAGGGGCGAGCTGGCGCTGTCGTCATCGCTGCGCGGGCGATTCAATCTGCTCAACGTGCTGGCCGCCGTGGCGGTGGGGGAGGCCCTGGCGCTAGCCCCAAAGAGCATCGGCGCGGGAATCGAGGCGTTGGGACCGGTCGTCGGCCGCCTCGAGCCGGTCGACTGCGGCCAGCCGTTTCCAGCGTTCATCGACTATGCGCACACCGACGCTGCTCTGAGGGCAAGCCTGGGCTCGCTTCGCGAGATCGCGAGCGGACGAAAAATCGTTTGCGTTTTCGGCTGTGGCGGAGATCGCGATCCCGGCAAGCGAGCTCTCATGGGTCAGGTGGTGGGTGAGCTGGCCGACTTGCCGATCGTCACCTCCGATAATCCTCGGCGCGAGGATCCGATGCAGATCATCGCGGCGGTCAAGGAGGGCCTGGAGCGAAGCGGCAACCAGGCGTACCGGGTCGTCCCCGACCGGCGCGAAGCGATCCGCCGCGCGGTGTCGGTGGCAGACGAGGGCTGGGTGGTTCTCGTGGCCGGCAAGGGACACGAGCAGGGACAGGAAGTGGGAAGCGAAGTCCGGCAGCTTTCCGATCACCAGGAACTGAAGCGCGCCTTGGAGGCCAAGTAGACGTGCTCTACCACCTTCTGTTTCCGCTGAGCGATCGGTTCGCGGCTTTCAACGTCTTTCGATACATCACCTTCCGATCTGCGGGAGCTGTGGTCACCGCGGTGCTGCTTTCACTGCTGCTCGGCCCTTGGTTCATTCGCAAGCTTCAGGGCCTGTCGATCGGGCAGAGCATTCGCGCCGAGGGACCCGAGCGGCACCACGCGAAGGCCGGGACCCCCACAATGGGCGGCTTGCTGATCTTGTTCGCGGTTACGGTTTCAACTTTGCTGTGGGCAAAGCTCGACGATCCGCTGATCTGGCTGACGCTCGGAGTCACGTTGTCGTTCGGGGCGATCGGCTTCACCGACGACTGGCTCAAGATCCGGAGGCGCAAGAACCTCGGCCTCAACGCCGCGACCAAGTTCGCGCTGCAGCTCGTCGTCGCCGGAACCGCGGCGACGGTCATTCTGTCGCTCCCCGACGAGTTCGCGGTGGCCTCGACGGTCGTGTTGCCTTTCTTCAAGACGGCGGTGATCGACATCGGCTGGCTCTACGTTCCCTTTGTCGCCCTGCTGCTCGCGGGCGCGTCGAACGCGGTCAATCTGACCGACGGTCTCGACGGGCTGGCGATCGGCGCGGTTTTGATCGCAGCGGCGACCTACGGCATCTTCAGCTACGTGGCCGGCAACGCGGTCGTGGCCGGCTATCTCCAAGTGCCGTTCGTCGGCGGCGTCGGCGAGGTCGCGGTTTTTTGCAGCGCGCTGGTGGGCGCGAGCATCGGATTTCTCTGGTTCAACGCCCACCCGGCCGAGATCTTCATGGGCGATGTCGGGTCCCTGGCGCTCGGCGGCGCGATCGGCACGGTGGCGGTGCTGTCCAAGCAGGAGATCGTTCTGGTCCTGGTGGGAGGGCTGTTCGTGCTGGAGGCCCTGTCGGTGATCATTCAGGTCTCGTCGTTCAAGCTGACCGGAAAGCGCGTCTTTCGAATGGCGCCGATTCATCATCACTTCGAGCTCAGTGGATGGTCAGAGCCGAAGATCATCGTGCGGTTCTGGATTCTCGCGTTTCTGTTTTCACTCGTTGGCCTCTCGACCCTGAAGCTACGATGACCTTCGAGCACCAGCAACGCACACTGAACCGGGTTCTGGTCTACGGCCTGGGGTCTTCAGGCATCGCAGCCGTCGGTCTGTTGAGGAGCCGGGGCGTTGCCGTCCTCGGTGTTGACCGGCGTCGTCAAGAAGAGATCGATCTCGCCGCCCTGGCCGGCCCCGGCGGCGAGATCGGAGTCGAGCTGGCGCTCGGCAGCGAACCGGTCGATCTGCCGCCCGACATCGACGCGGTGGTGGTCAGCCCCGGCGTGTCGCTCGATCGCCCACTGCTCGTCGACGCGGGCGACAAGGGTGTTCCGATCCTGGCCGAGGTGGAGCTCGCGTTTCCCCTTCTCAACGGCCCGGTGGTGGGTATCACCGGCAGCAACGGCAAGAGCACGACCACCGCGATGACCGGGGCGTTGCTGCGGGCCGCGGGCTTCGAGGTCGAGGTCTGCGGCAACATCGGAGTGCCTCTGGCCTCCGTGGTCGACGGCCCCGGCGGCAGGATCTTCGTGGTCGAGCTGTCGAGCTTCCAGCTCGAAACGGTGGCGACCTTCCGGCCACGGGCGGCAGCTCTGCTCAATATTTCCCCGGATCACCTGGACCGTCACAAGAACATGGCCGGCTACGTGGCCGCAAAGACCAACCTCTTTGCCCGCCAGGCGCGTGAAGACTGCGCGGTGCTCAACGCCGATGACCCTCTGGTGAGAGAGGTCGGGACGCGCGCTCGCAAGAGGTTCTTCTCGCGGCTCGGGAAGGTCGAGGATGGCTGCCACCTCGACGGCGACCGGGTCGTTGAAATCGATCCCGTCGAGGGTTCAACCGAGCTCTTCAAGCGGTCCGATGTCGCGCAGCAAGGCGAGCACAATCTCGAGAATGCCATGGCCGCGGCCCTTCTGGCGCGGGCGATGGGTGCGGCGCCGGCCGGATTCAGCGCAGCGCTGGCGAGGTTCGAGGGGCTTTCCCACCGGATGGAAACCGTCGCGCTTCTCGACGGCGTGCAGTGGATTGACGATTCCAAGGGCACCAACGTGAGCGCGGTTTTAAAGTCGCTCGGCTCGTTGCCCGACGGAAGCGTGCATCTGATTCTCGGCGGTCGCGGCAAGGGCGAGAGCTTCGAGCCGCTCACTGAACTGGTGGCGCGCAAAGCCCGCCGGGTCTATCTGATCGGCGAGGCTTCGGGAGAGCTTTCACGGACGCTCGACGGCGCCGTCCTCGAAGAGGTCGGGGATCTGGAGGAGGCCGTCACGCGAGCTGCTCGCGAAGCGAGCGACGGCGAGTCCGTGCTGCTCTCGCCGGCCTGCACCAGCTTCGATCAGTACGCGAACTTCGCCGCGCGCGGCGATCACTTCAAGCGCCTGGTGCTGGCGCTGGTCGCGGCCAAGGCCCGCTCGAGCGGCGGCTCGACTGGAGCATCGGATGGCTAAGAAGCTTGCATTCGACGCCGTGCTTTTCACGACGATCCTGATCCTGGTGGTCTTTGGCCTGACGATCGTCTATTCGGCGAGCGCGGCGACCGCCAAGAGCGATCAGGGATCGGAGGCCGCCTTGATGATGAAGCAGGCGTTCGCCGCCGCCGTCGGCGTGGTCGCGATGTGGCTCCTGATGCACTTCGACTATCAGCTCTTCGGTCGCAAGAGGGTGATCTGGAGCCTGTTTGCGATCACCGCGACTCTGCTCGGCCTGGCACTTATGGCGCCGGCCCTCAACAACACGAATCGTTGGTTGGTTGTCGCCGGCATGTCGTTTCAGCCGTCGGAGCTGGCGAAGTTCGCCGTCGTGCCTCTGGTGGCCTACCAGCTGGCCAAGACCGACACCTTGCGAGAGAACCGCCGGTTCGTGGTGCCGGCGATGTTGACCGCGGGCACGCTGGCAGTTCTGGTTCTGCTGGGTCGCGACCTCGGGACCGCCGCCATCCTGGTCGCCACGACGGCGCTCTTGTTCTTTCTTGCCGGCCTGCCGCTATGGCGGATCCTGGCTGCCGCGGGCCTTGTGGTGCCGGTGATCGTCGCTTCGATCGTCTTCGAGCCCTACCGGCGCGCGAGGTGGCTGGCGTTTCTCGACCCGGAGGCGGACCCCTTGGGCTCGGGCTTTCAGGCGCTGCAGTCGCTGATCGCCGTCGGCTCGGGTGGCTCCTTCGGTCTCGGGCTGGGGCAGGGCGTCCAGAAGCTCCATTTCCTGCCCTATCCCCACTCGGATTTCGTGTTCTCGATCATCGCCGAGGAGCTCGGTCTGGTTGGATGCCTGTTTCTGGTCGCTCTGTTCGGTGTTCTGCTCTGGCGGGGCGCGCGAGCCGGCCGCCGGGCGCCGGATCCGCTCGGTCGCTATCTGGCCTGGGGTCTGACCGGCGGCCTCTGCCTTCAAGCGGCGATCCACGTCAGCGTGGCGCTGGCTCTCCTGCCGGCCACTGGAATCACCCTGCCCTTCGTCTCCTACGGCGGCTCCTCACTGGTGCTGAGCTTGGCCTCCTGCGGAGTCATTCTGAACGTGTCTCAGCATGGATGATGAGGGTCAACGTGAGCAACCGGCAGCGGTTCATGTCCTCATGGCTGGAGGGGGCACCGCCGGACATGTTTTTCCGGCGCTTGCCGTGGCCGCCGAGCTCGACCGCAGGGGGCACAAGGTGAGCTGGGCCGGCCGATCGGACAGCATGGAAGAGAACCTGGTCGTGGCGGCCGGCCTCGAGTTTCACGAGCTGGGGGCACGGCCCTGGGTCGGCAAGGGCGTCGTTGCCAAGGCCGCAGCGGCCGCGACCCTGGGCTGGTCGAGCCTTCGCGGAAGAAGCCTCGTGCGCCGGCTCGCCGCCGACGCGGTCCTGGGCACCGGAGGCTACGTTTCGGCGCCCGCCCTGCTCGGCGCTCGACTCGCCGGGCGACCGGCGTTCCTCTTCGAGCCCAATGCCCAGGCCGGATCCGCCAACCGGCTGATGGCACGCTGGTCGACCTCGGCGTTCATCGCGCACGAGGCCACCGCGCGGCAGTTGGCCTGCCCGGCCGAGGTCACTGGAATTCCGGTCCGCTCGCAGTTTCACTCGATTGGCCCGCTGCCGGAAGGACGACCGCATCTGCTGGTCCTCGGAGGCAGCCAGGGGGCGCGACAGATCAACGAGCTGATGCCCGCGATCGTGGAGCGCCTGATCGCCGAGCTGCCGGACTTGACGGTCACCCACCAGGCGGGCGGTGTTCATGTCGATGCGGTCGAGTCCGGCTATCGAGCGCTGGGCTCGATTGCGACTACCGGCGGCCCGGTGTCGGTCGTGCCCTTCATCGATGGCGTCGCGGCCGCCATGGCGGCCGCCCACCTGGTGGTGTCGCGGGCGGGGGCTCTGGCCACCGCCGAGCTGGCGGCCGCCGGACGACCGGCGATTCTGGTCCCTCTCACCGCGGCCGGAGCGGGTCATCAGCGGTTCAACGCCGAGCGGATGGAGATCGAGGGAGCCGCGCTGGCTCTTTCGGGGGACCGCCTCGACGGCGACCGCCTCGGAGACGCGATCCTCACGCTACTGCGGGATCGCCCGAGGCTCGAGGCGATGTCGTCGTCGGCGAGGGCGCTGGCGAATCCGAACGCCGCCGCCCGCATCGCGGAAGTACTGGCCACCGCCGGAGGTCGACGCTGATGTTTCGCCAGTTCGCGGACTTGAAGAGCGTTCACTTCATCGGCATCGGTGGCGCCGGCATGAGCGGCATCGCCGAAGTGCTGGTCGACTATGAGTTGACCGTCTCGGGTTGCGACCTGCACGACAGTGAAGCCACGCGGCGGCTCGCGAAGCTGGGCGTGGCGGTCGAGGTCGGCCATTCTCCCGCGCACCTCGAGAATGTCGATCTGGTGGTTGTGTCGTCGGCGGTCGACGAAAGCAATGTCGAGGTTCGCGGCGCGCGCGAGCGGGGCGTCACCGTCGTCCGGAGAGCGGAGATGCTGGCCGAGCTCATGCGGCTCAAGTACGGGATCGCGATAGCCGGCACCCATGGCAAGACCACGACGACGTCGCTGGTGGGAACGCTCCTGACCGAGGCCGGTCTCGACCCGACGGTAATCGTCGGCGGTCGTCTACGAGTCTCGGGTACCGGCGCGCGCCTCGGGCGCAGTGAATATCTGGTTGCCGAGGCCGACGAGTTCGATCGCAGCTTTCTGCGCCTCCAGCCGGTCCTGGCGGTGGTGACTTCGATCGACGCCGACCATCTCGATACCTACGGCGATCTCGACGAGATCTGCAACGCCTTCGTCGAGTTCGCGTCCAAGGTGCCCTTCTTCGGAGAGTTGATCGTCTGCCTGGACGACCCCAATGTCCGCAAGGTGTTGCCGCGGTTGAGCGATCGGCGAACGCTGACCTACGGGTTCTCGCCACACGCGGACTTGTCCGCGCGGGACGTTCGGCAGGGCGACGGCGCAACCACCTTCGTGGTTCACTCCGCGGCCGAGGGGACGCTCGGAGAGTTGAGGATTCCACTCCCGGGAAGGCACAACGTTCAGAACGCCCTGGCCGCGGTCGCCGTGGGCAGGGCGGTCGGGCTCGACTTCGACGCCATCGTATCGGCGCTCGAGAGCTTTTCCGGTGTCCATCGCAGGTTCGAGCGGCTTGGCAGCTGGAGGGGAGCGGAGGTGGTTGACGACTACGCCCACCATCCCACCGAGGTGGCCGCGACCCTCGAGGCGGCTCGTGCGACGTTTTCCGGTCGGCGGCTTCATGTCGTTTTTCAGCCTCATCTCTACAGCCGCACGCGCGAGCAAGCCGAGGCCTTCGGTCTGGCGCTAATGGCGGCGGACCATGCGATCGTCACCGAGATCTATGCCTCTCGGGAAGCGCCGATCGAAGGAGTGACCAGCCAGCTGGTCAGCGATGCCGCGAGACGGAGTGGCCACCAACGGGTCGAGGACGCGGTGGACTTCGTCGAGGCCCGCGCGCTGCTGGAGGCATCGGTCGAGGCCGGAGATGTGGTCATAACGATGGGAGCGGGCGACGTGGTTCGGTTGGCTGCCGAACTCGCCGCCGGAGACGCCGAGGAGGTCTCGTGAGCGATCACCAGCGGATGGCGCCTCTCGATGCCCCAAAGCCCGAGCCGTTCCGGCGGCGTCAGTTCGTTGCGCCGCATCGGCGCCGCAAGCTGATCTTCCGCCTGATCAAGCCGTTCATGGCCGCGCTCGCGATCGTCGGTTTGCCGAGCGTCCTGGTCGGCTGGATTCTGCTTTCGGACCAATTCGCGGTCCGCGGGGTCAGCATCGTCGTGGGCGACAGGGTCTCGGCGGCCTGGGCCTCGGAGCGGTTGCGCGTTTTCGAGGGCCGAAACCTGCTCTCGGTGGGCGTCGACGAGGTCGAACGGACGCTCGGAGAGCATCCTTGGGTGGAGGGTGTCCGTATCGACCGGCGGCCGCCGAGCGAGCTCGAGGTGAAGATCCTCGAGAAGCACCCGGCGGCCCTCCTGGTTCAGGGCGAGACCCTGGTTTTCGTGGACCGGTCCGGGGGGGTGATCGGACCGTACGACCCGGGCGTCGACCCTGGAGATCTGGTCGTCCTCTCGATCCCCGAAGACCAATCGGATCTGGTGGTCGCGGGACTGGCGTTGATAGCCGAGTGGCGAGGTAAGGGACTACCTTGGATCGAAGGCCTCTCGGAGGTTCAGGCGCTGACCGCGACGGATTTCAAAGTGATCACGGCCGCGCTGCCTTGCCCGCTCTTTGTCTCCTCGGTCAACCTGGCCGACGGACTGGCTTCGCTGGTGCGGTACGGACCGCGGATCGAACAAGAAATGACCCGGTTTCCCCAGGTTGGGGCGATCGATTTGAGATTCCACGGACGGATTGTCTTTCAACCCGCGGCGCCGGCGCCGCGTAACTTAGAGGGCGAAACGAATGCCTAAGCCAAACTCCCAAACCGTCGTAATCGACATCGGCTCGTCGAAAGTCGGCGTCCTGATTGGTCAAGTCAACGAGCACGGGTTCATGGAGGTTGTCGGCAAAGGCCACGCTCCGAATCGCGGCACTCGTAAGGGTCATGTCGTTAACGTCGAGGCCACCGTCGAGGCTCTCAAGAAGGCCACCGAAGAGGCCGAGGTCATGGCGGGCGTCGAGGTCGAGCAGGCGTATGTCGGTATCGCCGGCACCGACACTCGTTGCGTCAACTCGCGAGGTATGGTTTCAGTGGCTCGCAAGAACCTCGAGATCAACCGGCTGGACATCGAGCGTTCCCTCGAAGCCGCACAGGCGGCCGCTCTGCCCTCGGACCGCGAGATCCTGCACGCGATTCCGCGAGAGTTCATCGTTGACGAACAGGGCGGGATCGCCGATCCGATCGGCATGATGGGTTCACGACTCGAGGTGGCCGTGCACTTGGTTACTTGCAATCGGACTCGCACCAAGACGCTTTTGACGTGCATCAACCGAGCCGGTATCGAGGCCATCGAGATGGTGTTCGAACCGCTCGCGACCGCCGAGGCGGCTTTGACCCACGATGAGAGAGAGCTCGGCGTACTGCTGCTCGATATCGGCTCCGGAACTACCGAATATGCGTACTTCAGCGAGGGCGAAGTGCAGCATAGTGGCGTTCTGCCGGTCGGCTCTGGGCACTTTACGAACGATCTGGCTATGGTCTTGCGCACGCCCTTTGCCGAGGCCGAACAGATCAAGATCCGCTACGGGTGCTGTCTGGCCGGAATGCTCGGCGAGGAGCAGGGAATCTCGATCCCCGCGGTTGCGGGGGGGCCACCCCGAGTGGTTCCCAAAGCCGAGCTCTGCCAGATCCTGCAGCCGAGGGCCGAGGAGATTCTGTCGCTGGTGCGCGACGATCTGCTACGGGCCGGGGTAGAAAGCAATCTGCGCGGAGGAGTGGTGCTGACTGGCGGCGGCGCCCAGCTCGACGGCCTCCTGGAGATGGCCGAACAGATCTTCGACACCGGAGTACGCTACGGGCTGCCCCAGGGGCTCGGAGGTCTGGTGGACGTGATCAGCTCGCCGGTGTGGACCACGGCGTCGGGACTGCTGCTTTATGGCCAGGCATCGGAAATGAATCGGCTGCGCAAGTCGAATCGCAGGGAATCGTCCGTGCGATCGATGATGGGCAGCTTGAAAGAAATGTTTTCGGACTTACTCTGAGGTGATTCGATTTTTCAAAGGAGCTCGACATGATTTTATTTAGTGACCAGGATTTGGACGGCGAACTGCCGATCACCTTGGAAGACGACATGGTGCCGGCGAGGATCAAGGTTCTCGGCATCGGGGGAGGAGGCGGCAACGCGGTCAACCGGATGATCGACGCGCGCATGGGCGGCATCCAGTTCATCGCCGCCAACACCGACCTCCAAGCTCTGCGCAAATGCCGGGCGCCGCAAAAACTCCAGCTGGGCACGGCCCTGACCAGAGGTCTGGGCGCCGGCGGAGATCCCGAGGTGGGGCGCAAGTCGGCGCTCGAGGACACCGAGCGAATCCTCGAGATGCTGCAGGGAGCAGATATGGTGTTTCTCACCGCCGGACTCGGTGGCGGCACTGGCACCGGCGCCATGCCGATCGCGGCATCCCTTGCAGCCGAGATCGGCGCGCTGACCGTGGCGGTCGTGACCAAGCCGTTCGAGTTTGAGGGGCGCCGTCGGATGGAGCAAGCCGAGCGAGGTCTCGAGGAGCTCGCCGGCGCCGTCGATACGCTGATCACGATACCCAACGAGCGGCTGCTGAATTTTGTCGAGCGAGGCACGCCGCTTTCGGAAGCTTTCCGGATCGCCGACGACGTCCTCCGGCAGGCCGTCCAGGGGATCAGCGACCTGATCACGGTGCCCGGCGAGGTCAACGTCGACTTCGCCGACGTCAAGACGGTCATGACCGGCATGGGCATGGCGCTCATGGGCACGGGCGTTGCGAAAGGTGAGAAGCGGGCGATGGAGGCGGCTCAGGCCGCGATCTCGTCGCCGCTACTCGAGGAGACTTCTATCGAGGGCGCCAGAGGCGTGCTGCTCAACATCTCGGGCGGCCGCAACCTGGCTCTGGACGAGGTCGCCGAAGCCGCGCGGGTGATTTCCGATGCCGTCGATCCGGACGCGCACATCATCTCGGGCATGGTGATCGACGAGTCGCTCGAAGATGAAATGAAGGTCACGGTGATCGCCACCGGCTTCGCCGGCAGCGAGCGGCGGGTTTCTGAGCAGAGCATTGCGGTCGAGGACGACTTTTTCAGTCCCCAGCCGGCGGCTCCATCCGAACCGCAGCAGCGGGCTCCGCTCGAGTCGCAGCCTCTGAGGCCGATCCCGCCGACTTCGGCGCAGCCCCCGATGCAGCAGCGTTCCGCTCAGCAACTGCGAGTACCGACGGAACAGCCGCAGCCCGAAGAGCCCGAGGAGTTGCCCTTCTATCGGAAAGTGATCGCGCAGTCTCGAGGCGAAGATCCGAACGGTTTCGGTCCGAACTGGTCGAACGTCGATGATTTCGACATCCCGACCGTGCTGCGCAAGCAGATGGACTAGAGCCCGTCGAGCTCGGGCGAGGAGTGCGACGTGCGGTGGTCGAGGCGAGAGCGGCGTTGGTGGTTCGCCTCACTGGCTCTGGTCATCCTCATCTATTCGACCCTCTACATCGTCCGGACGCCGACCGAGTTCCTGCGCGAGCGCAACCTCCTGCGCCCGGCCGTTGCGACGGCATTCATTTCCGCTGCCTTGCCATTGTTGTGGCTGGTGAGGCGCAGTCGCCCCGGCGCGCGGGAGAAAGCCGTTCTGGTCGTCTGCGGCGGCCTGTTTGTCTGGCTGATTCGGCTCGCCGAGCTACCCGAGGAGAGAATCCATTTTCTCGAATACGGGCTGCTGGGTGGCATGTTGTTTCAGGCGAGTCGGCTGCGGGCCGAGAGGCTCGGCCGTTCGGGCTCTCGTGCCGAGCTGGGCGCCGCCGTCCTGGCGATGGTCCTTGCTGGCCTGGCCGGCTGGGGCGACGAGGGCATCCAGGCGGTTCTGCCGAATCGCTACTACGATCTGCGAGACATCGTCTTCAATGTCGTGAGCAGCACCGTTGCGGTCGCGGCACTCTGGCTGTCCTCGAGGGCACGAGCACTCGATCGGCGCGTCTGAGCGAGCCGGCGGCGGCTTCTGCTAGCATTTCGTTTCCTGACGTTTTCGGGTCGGGTACAGGAGGCACTCGAATGGCGAATGGCTACGAATCAGCTGAACAGCAGAGGAACTGGCTCGAGCGGCTGGTCGCTCGGATTCCGGGCTTCAAGGGGTATCAGGATCGTGAGCTGAGGCGGGATGTCGATCGCATGCAGCGCGAGCACATCTCCGGCGAGCTCGGCGGCCTCAAGGCGCAGGTTCGAGGCCGGGCTCGGGACTACACCGACGCTGGCCAGATCGGGCTGCTGCATCTCTTCGATCGCCTCGATCGCAAGCTCGACGGCGTCTCGCAGGCGGTTCGATTCGCTGAATACGGCGCCAGCGGCCTGTTCGACGTCGTCAAGATATACGAAGAAGAGCTGGCCAAGCTGTACGAGTTCGACCTGGCTTTTCTCGACGATGTGGCGGCGCTGCGGGGTGACTTGGAGTCGATTCCGGCTCCGGGCGGTGGCGACGCCGCCGGGGCGGCGGCTCGTGCTCAGGACCGTCTGGATGCCATGGCGAGTCGCTGGGCCGACCGCCGGAATGTGATTGGCGACGTCGTCAAGGCGTCCTCCTAAACCCGTCCCATCGAGATCACTCCACGGAAGGTACACGATCATGAGAATCATTCAGCACGTCGACCCCACCGGGAACGCCATGGTGGCCCGGGTACCGGCCAGCGGCACCGCCGCCATCGAGTTGGGCAGCCAGTTGATTGTCGAAGAGAGCCAGCAGGCGGTCTTCTTTCGCGACGGCAAGGCTCTCGACACTTTCGGTCCGGGCCGCCACACGCTGGCGACCATGAACCTGCCGCTTTTGGGCAAGCTCCTGGGACTTCCGTTCGAGGGGAAGTCACCGTTTCAAGCGGCGGTGGTGTTCGTATCGACCAAGACGTTCCTGGACCTCAAGTGGGGAACCAAGGAGCCGGTCGCCTATCGCGACAAGGAACTGGCGATGGTCCGTCTGCGCGCGTTCGGTAAGTTCGCGGTGCGGATCACCAACTCGCAGCAGTTCGTCAACGAGGTTGTCGGTACCCAGGGCGTCTACACCACCGACGGTGTCGAAGCGTACTTCAAGGACGTGATCGTGGCGCGTCTCACCGACCTTCTGGGTGAGAACCTCGATTCGATCTTCGACCTACCCAAGGTCTATGACGAGCTCGGTATGGGCCTCAAGGCGCGGGTCAGCGAGGATTTCGAGAAGTACGGCATCGATCTGGTCGATCTCTACCTGGGCGCGATCACGCCGCCCGAAGAGGTGCAAAAGCAGATCGACGAGCGCGGTGGCATGGAAGCCGTCGGCGACATGAACCAGTACTTGAAGTTCAAGGCCGCCCAGGCGATGGGTGATGCCGCCAAGCAGAGTGGCGGCGAGGCCGGCGGCGGAGTCGGCGCCGGTCTGGGAGTGGGCATGGGCGCCGGCATGGGGATGATGCTTCCGCAGATGATGAAAGAGGCCATGTCATCCGGCGGAGGCTCGGGCGCGCCTGCGCCCGACGGCTCCACTGGCGCTCAGGGAGGCCAGCAGCCACCGGCGTCGTCCGGGGCGGCGGGTGCAGTTGTGGCCGGGGCAGCCGGGGCAGCCGAGGCGGCCGCAACAGGCTCGAAGTTTTGTCACGAGTGCGGCGGCGGCCTGCCCGGGGGCGCCAAGTTCTGCCCGTCCTGCGGAACCAAGGTCTCCGGCTAGTCGATCGTGCCGCCGTGGTAACTCGGGCGGACCAAGAGCCACCGCGGGTAACCTGTCCCCAGTGCGGTGGTGACAACGCGCTGCGCTCGGGGGAGAGCTTTCTCGCCTGCGAGTTCTGTGGAACCACGCTGTTTCTCGATCGCGCCGAGATCATCGGCCGGTATCGCCTGCCCAGGTTGATCGATGGCGACGAAGCAAAGGCCGCGCTGCGCCGGTGGATGGCCGGCAACCACACGGTCAAGGATCTCGATCGTAAGAGCACGGTGGATTCGCCGGTCGCCGTGACCTTCCCGATGTGGTTGTTTCGTTCCCGCCAGGCCGGCCGCGAATCGGCGACCGTGGAGCCGGCCGCGCCGACCCCGATTCCGGTGCTGGCGGATCTCGCCATCCCGGCCGGCAGCCTCGAGCCGTTCGAAGGACCGGAGGAAGGCGCCGAGGCGGTTCCCGTGGGCGTGCCGCTCGAGACCGCGAGAACCTGGGTGGAACAGCGGGGGGTTGACCCCAAGCAAGTGACCGAAGTGGCTCTGGTCGAGATTCCGCTCTGGCGCGCCGGCTACGAGTTCGGCGGCAAGCGGTACCAGGCCGTCGTCGAAGGTTCCACGGGTAACGTTCTCGCGTCGGTCTATCCTGAAAAAGCCGAAAGCCCGTACATTTTGGTAGCGATCCTCGGACTGGTGCTCTTCGGCATCGAAGGCCTGATCATCTCCAATCCCTTTGCCAAACTGCTCGCCTACGCCGTGACCAGCGTCCCGTTGCTGCTGGTCGCCTGGTGGGTGACGCGGAGAGTATGAAGCCTCTCTCCGAGCCGCCGCCCCCGCTTCCCGCCCCCGAGGCCTCGAGTGGCGCCGAGAACGGGCTCGAAGAGGTTCCGCACCGGCTCTCCGATCGGGTCGAGGGCCTGACCTGCCCCAATTGCGGCGGGACTCTCGCCGTCGACAGCGGTCTGCGCGTGGTCTTTTGCGAATACTGCCGCACCCCGCTCTTGGTCTCGAGCGAGACCGGAGCGCGGCGCTTCGCGGTCGAGCCTCAGATCGGGGCCGATCGGGCGAAGACGGTGGCCCGTGAGTGGCTGACGAAGGGGATGAGAAAAGACCCCAAGCTGCGTCGAGAGGCGCGACTCGGCGAGGCCGTGCTCTGCTTCTTGCCGTTCTATCGAGTGCGCGCGGACTGCGTAGGCGTGGCGCTCGGAACCGAGCTGCGGCAGCGCACCGTGGGCTCGGGAAAGAACCGCCGGGTCGAGACCTATGAGGTCGATGTCGAGCGGAAGGTGGGCCAGAGCCATGACCGGACCTACCCGGCCGTGGACGTCTCCGAGTGGGGCCTCCAGCGCGTCAATCTGGTCGGCGATCCTCTGGTGCCGTTCGAGGCGAGCTCGCTCAGGCGCCGGGGAATGGTGTTCGAGCCGACCGGCTCCGAGCAACGGGTCTTCAATGCCGCCATCGAGCGGTTTCGCACCGCGACCAATCCCGCCGCCGGCTTGAAGAAGGTTCGGTTCGAGTTTCTGGAGACCGTGCGCGAGCGGCTCTCGGTCATCTACTACCCATTGTGGGTCGTGCGCTATCACTACCGGGATCGCGCGTATCAGATTCTGGTCGACGCCGAAGATGGGTCCCTGGCTTACGGTAAGGCGCCCGGCAACGATTTCTTCCGGGCCGCCATGCTGGTGCTGGCCGAGGCCGGCGCGGTTTTTATCGCGACCACGGCGCTTCAGTTCGCTGGAGAAGGTTGTCTCGCGGTGGCTGCGGTGTTCGGCATTGGTCTGTCGATCGTGCTTTGGGGCTGGAAGCACTTTCGCTATGGAGGTGTGGTGATCGAGGGCACCGGCGTCGAGCCGGTCACCCGGGCTACGAGGTTCGACAAGCTCAACCGCTGGTTGCGGGGTGGGCGCGGAGATGAGCTCAGGTGAGCCGGGGAGTGGACAGCCGACCGGCCGAATCGAAGGGCTTCGAGCTCGTGCCGCTCGACTGCCCGACCTGCGGAGCGGCGCTGGCCGCGGCGGGCGAGGATGTGATTTTCTATTGTACCGCCTGTCGCAACGGCTACAGATACCAGGCGGAGCTGCCCCACCTGGCCAGGCTCGAGGTCCAGTTCATCGCGGCGTCGAACGTCACGGCCGAGCGGTATATGCCATTTTGGGTGCTCGAGGCCCATGTCGAACTAGGGAGCCGGCAGGCGGGACGCAGCATGCCGAGCCTGATCCAGTCGGTCTTCGGAGGACGTGGAGGCTCGTCGGTGGGAGATGTCGAGTTCGTGGTGCCCGCGTTCCAGATCGACCTCGATGCCACCGTCGAGTTAGCGAGACGCTACACCCGGGAGCTCCCGGGCCTGGGAGAGAAGATCGGCGAGCGGTTGATCGGAGGCTGCTATGGGGTCGAAGACGCGCGGAAGCTGGCGCATTTCGCGGTGGTCGCCGGCGAAGTCGACAAACCCGACACGCTGAGGAATCTGGAGTACTCGATCCGGTTCGGAGGCTCTCGACTTCTCGGCGTACCCTTTGCGCGCGAGGGCGAGAACTGGAAGGATGCCGTCTTCGGCATTCGGGCTCTGAATCTCGAATCGACATGACCGGGCATCCCTCACTCCTCAGATACGCTTATATGCGGCTGGCGCGAGATCTGGATGCCCGGTTCGAGTCGCTGCTTCTCACCGGGCGAGTCTCGAAGTGGTACAGCGCGATCGGTAACGAGGCCACCACCGTGCCGGCGGGGCTCGCCATCGAGCCGGGGGATGCGTTGTGCACTCTGCACCGGGACCTCGGAGCGATTCTGGCGACCTACCTCGATCCGTCGCGTACTTTTCCGGGCCTGGGCTTCGGACAGCCGGACGGTAGGCGGCCGGACCCGGTCGAACTGCTCGAACGGCTGGCATGTCAGCTTCTGGGCAAGGCCGCGGGCTTCTCGCAGGGCGTCGAGCGGTCGTTTCACTACGGCTACCTGGCGCCCGAGGCCGGCATTCTGCACGTCGGCATGATCAGTCATCTGGGTGCCATGATCCCGGTGGCCGCGGGTTGCGCGTTCGCCATGAAGCAGAGCGGCTCGGATCGGGTGGCGATCAACTTCATCGGAGATGGCGGCACCTCCACCGGCGACTTTCACGAAGGCCTGAACATGGCGGCGGTATGGCGGCTGCCGCTGGTGCTGATAGTCGAGAACAATCGATACGCCTTCTCGACACCGGTCGAAGCGCAGTACGCCGGAGCGAGGCTGAGTGATCGGGGCCGGGGATACGGAATGGCGGCGGAGACCGTCGATGGCAACGATCCGGATGAAGTCTCCAAAGCCGTCGCTCGAGCGGTGACCAGGGCGCGCTCCGGGGACGGACCGACCCTGATCGAAGCGATGGTCGGGAGGATGCGGGGCCACAGCGAGGGCGACGACTCCTTGAAGGTCGTGCCGCGGCGAGAGCTGGATCAGTATCTCGCCGCCGATCCCGTGCCGGGCTATGCCGAGCGTTTGCGGGGAGAGGGAGTTCTGGACTTCGATACCCAGGACGCCATTGCCGGGCGCTGCCGTTTCTTGATCGATTCGGCGCTCGACACAGCCATCGACGCGCCCCCACCTGAGGCTGGAACTGCGAGCCGGCCGGCGCTGGCTCCGGCTCCGGCGCCCGAGCGCGCCTCTAGAATGCAATCCGAGGATCCGGCGCTGTCCGAGGCTCAAGTCAGCTACGTGGACGCAATCCGCGAGGCACTCTCGGAGGAAATGGCCCGTGACGATCGGTTGATTCTCATGGGGCAGGACATAGGCCGCTTCGAAGGCGCGTTTCGGGTCACCCGAGGACTTCACGAGCGCTGGCCCCGGCGGGTCTTGGATACCCCCATCGCCGAGAGCGGCACCATCGGAATCGCCATCGGAGCGGCGCTGTTGGGCTACCGGGTGGTCGTCGAAATGCAGTTCGCCGACTTCGTGTCCTGCGGCTTCAATCAGATAGTCAACGTTGCCGCCAAGCTCTTCTATCGCTGGCAGGTTCCGTGTCCGATCGTGATTCGGTTGCCCTCAGGGGGCGGGGTCGGCGCCGGGCCCTTCCACTCGCAGAATCCGGAAGCATGGTTTGCGCACGTGGCCGGGCTCAAGGTCGTCTGTCCGGCCGGGGCTCAAGATGCGAGGGCGCTGTTGAAGGCGGCGATCCGGGATCCCAATCCGGTGATCTTTTGCGAGCACAAGTTCCTCTATCGAAGGGTCAAGGAGACCCTGCCCGGCGAGTGGGACGTGGCGCCGCTCGGAATCGCCGCGATCCGGCGGTCGGGCACCGACCTGACGCTGATCGGGTACGGCGCCAGCACCTGGACCTGCCTCGAGGCGGCGAAACGGTTGGATGAAGAGAGCGTCTCCGCGGAGGTCATCGACCTTCGCACCCTG
Source organism: Thermoanaerobaculia bacterium (assembly GCA_945787635.1). GTDB lineage: Bacteria > Acidobacteriota > Thermoanaerobaculia > Multivoradales > JAHEKO01 > CALZIK01. The sequence continues at coordinate 44,102 of CALZIK010000071.1, forward strand.
GTGCCACTCGACTGGGAGACCATCGAAGCGTCGGTGCGCCGGACCGGAAGGGCGGTCATCGTCCACGAGGCGCAACGCACTGCCGGATTCGGAGCGGAGGTAGCGGCGGAGATCTCCGAGCGAGCTTTTGCCTGGCTGGACGGACCGGTCAAGCGCGTGGCATATCCGGATCGGCCGGTGCCTTACGGTCGTGGATTGGAGCAGTCGCTTCTGCCCGACGCCGATCGGGTGATCGCAGCGGTTCGGGAAACGCTTTCGTTCTGAGGGCGCGCGGGCTCGGGCTCGGCTACTGCGTCACAGGGGCCGGTGGGTCCGCCTGCGCCGAAAGGTCGTATCCCAGCCACAGGAACGCCACCGGGCGCCCGCCGTCCCCCTGAATCGGGCCCGCAAGCTCGATTTCGCCACTGCCACCGAAGTTTCGAACCTCGATGCCAGTGGTGCCCCTGGCCCAGTCGCCGCGTTCGTCGATTCTGCCCGTGGCGGCTAGCTTCTCGTCGCTCGAGGCGAGCACCAGACCCGTGGGGGTCAAGATATGCACGAAGGTAACGTTGGTGTCTTCGAGCAGGTTGCTCTTGGCCCGGCTGACATAGTTGCCCCAGCGGGAGGCGACCGCTGACCGAATACCGGCCTCGAAGGAGCGAAACACCGCCTTGGCCTCGCGCACTTCGTGCTCGCGCTCGCGCCGCGTGAAGTCCTCCTCGCGTCGCTCGGTCTGCCTCCTCTGCTGGTCCTCGGACACCGCGACCCGGGTGCTGAATTCTTCCTCGAGCTGCGCGCGGTGGCGGTCGAGGCGGCTACCGGACCAGATCACGGTGCCGACGAGCAGCACCAGGAACACGACGACCGTGATCGTCTCCCACAAAACCCGCTCTGCCGTAGCCATTCGGACAAAAACTCCTGCAACGATGCCGTGTTACGGCACAGTGTACCATCGTGCGACGACGACTATCGATCGGCGAGCCGAAAGACGAAGCGCAGCCCCGAGTACACCTCGCTGATCGCGCAGACCTTGTTGTCGACCAGGCCCGCTTCGAGGCCGGCCTTCTGCACGACCGCGAAATCGACGTCGGTGGCGACGCCGGAGCTTTTCTTCGGCCAGGCGACCCACAGGCCGCCGCTCTTGTCGAGCCGGGCGACGAGGCGGGGGAGGCGCCGCAGGAGGTCAGAGGCGTCCCTGGGGAAAAAGAGCAAAATGTCGGCCCGGCCGCGCAATCGGGGGTTCAACCGGACGCCCTGGGGGAGGGCGCCGAGCCATCGCTCGAGCCCGGCGGGAGCGGAGACCGGAACCACCCGGAGGCCCGGCTTGATGCCGAGCTTCTTGGGCAGTGGAGTCGCGGAATAGCCGGCGGTGCTGGCCATGGGGTGCGAACGTCGAGAGTCCCCTACATCCGCTCCGGGACGGGTAGCCCCATGATCTCGCAGAGTGTGCGCAGAGCCTTGGAAAAGGCCTGAGTCGCGGCCAGGCGGGTCGCCCGCCGGTCGGGGTCCGGCTCCTGGAGAATCGGATGGCGATGGTAGAGGGCGTTGAACTTTTGCGCCAGGTCGAGGGCGAAGCGTGCGATCTGCGAGAGCTCGAGAGATTCGGCGGCGACCTCGATCCGGTCGCGAACCTCCGCGGTCTGATAGATCAGCTCCCAGAGATCGTCGTCCCAGAGCTCGGCTGGAATCTCTGCCGCGGTCTGGGGCGAGACTTCGCTGTCGAGGCCCTCCTCGGAGAGCCGCCGGCAGATGTTGGCCGCTCGGACCAGCGAGTACTGGAGGTAGGGTCCGGAGTCGCCCTCGAAGCTCAGGGCTTCGTCAAAGTCGAAGGCGATGACCCTGTTCGTCGTGGTCTTGACCATGAAGAAGCGTAGCGCCGCCCGAGCGATGAGTCGCGCCCGCTCTTCCAGCTCCTGGCTTTCCAGCTCGGCGTCGCGGGCCGCGATCTCGTCGCGGCTCTTGGCTTCGAGCTGGTCCAAGAGGTCGTCGGCTTTGACCCCGATACCCTTGCGACCCGACATCTCGAGTCGCTTGCCGTCGTCGGTCGCCCCGCCTTGGCCGAGCTGGTCAGCGGCGGCGGGAGAGAGAGCGACCATCTCGTAGGCGAAGTGGATGGAGCGGGCGGCTTCTTCGGTGTGATTCAGACGTTCCAGCCCGGCTCGTACGACCTTCTGGAGATAGGCCTGGCGCGTGTCGATCACGTTGATCACGCGGGCGGCCCGGCCGAAATCGGGGTGGTCGTCGACGCCGTCGAGAACCGATTCCCAGACTTTCTCTTCGTTCCAGTACCGGTACCTGAAGTCCATGTCGAGCAGGCCGAACTTCCACAACTGGTACGCGATGTCCTTGCCCACGTAGGTTACCGTTCCGTCCGAGCGCACGATGACCTTGTCGGGATCCTCGAGGCCCGCGAACTCGGAGCTCTCGGCGAGCGGCATGACCCAGCAGCCGGCGTTCTTGCCGTCGGTTTCGAGGCGGATGGCGCCCGCTTGCCTCAGGCTTTCGAATGCCTGGCTAAAGAACTCGAGGCCGAGAATGGCGCTCTCCCGGGTCAGTAGATCGTAGTCGACTCCGAGCCGGCGCATCGTCTTGAGGTGACGCGAGACGATCCGGCGGGCGATCAGCCGGCCCAGATCCGCGCGGAGCCCGTTGCCGGCTTCGAGCTCGTGGAGGGTCTTGCGGCGAAACTCCTGACGCGCGGGGTCGTCTTCGTACCAGCGGCCCACCTCCGCGTACAGATCCCAGCAGGTGTAGTCGAAGGGCTCGGGGAGCGCGCTGACCGTGGCCAGGTCCATACCCCTGAGGTCGGCGAACCCGACCACCACATCGGCCAGCTGGACGCCGGTATCGTCGATGTAGTTCTGAATCTCGACGCGGTGGCCGAGAGCACGCAGGGAACGCACCAACACGTCGCCGAGGACCGCGTTTCTCAGGTGACCGATGTGCGCTGCCTTGTTGGGATTGATGTTGGTGTGCTCGACGATGATCTTTTCGCCCTCGGCGGAGGTAGTCTCGATCGGCGACTCGCGAAGCAAGGCGGCGGCGAAGGTGCTGCGATCGAGATAGAAGTTGAGAAACCCTGGCCCTTCTATTCGAACCTCACGAACGCCCACCGGCAGCTCGAGACCGGCGGCGATCTCTTCGCCGATCTGGCGCGGGTTCTTTTTGACCTCCCGAGCCAGCTGCAAGGCTCCCGGGAAGGCCAGGTCGCCCAGCTCCCGGCGTGGCGGAACTTCGGGTCGCGCCGTATGCGAAACGCCATACAGTGCCTCGATCCGGGCCTGAATGCGCTCCGCCAGAGAGTCTCGAAGAGCCGTCAACATGGCGGCGGGGAGTGTACCTCATGGGTGTGAGCCACCGGCCCGGATAGCTGATATGATTGGCGGCTCGTAGCCAAGGAACTTAGGCCGATGGGAAAGAACCACGTCAAAATACAGCTGAACGGTACCCAGCTCGAGCTGCTCGAGGGCGACATCACCGAACTCGATGTCGATGCGGTTGTAAATCCCGCAAACGAAGATCTCAAGCTCGGAGCGGGGGTGGCCGGCGCCATTCTCAAGAAGGGCGGGCGGTCGATCCAGAAAGAGTGCAATCGCATCGGCGGAACGTCGGTGGGAACCGCGGTCATCACCGGCGCCGGCGCCCTCGATGCCAAACACGTCATTCACGCGGTTGGCCCGAAAATGGGCGACGGCGACGAGGATCGCAAGCTGTCGTCTGCGGTGCGCTCGGCCCTGGCCCTGGCGGATCGCCACGGGCTGAAGTCGATCGCGGTGCCCGCCATCTCAACCGGTGTCTTCGGTGTCCCCATCGATCGGTGTGCTCGGGTGACCCTGACCGAGATTCACCGCTACCTTCAGGGTGGCACAAAGCTCGACCGGGTGGTGGTTTGCCTGTTCGACTCCGAGGTCTTCGGTACTTTCCGCAAAGAGCTGCGGCGCGGCTTCCGTTAGGGCCGGCGGTCGGCCTCCGAGCTGTCGACTACCGAAGCAGTGACCTGCCGGTCATCGCTTCCGGCTGATCGAGCCCCATCAACTCGAGAATCGTCGGGAAGACGTCGGCAAGACGGCCGGCGCTTCGCAAGCTGGGCGACGGCCGGTCCGGGCTCCCACTGGCCGCGTCGCGCAGCGCCGGATCGACGACGATGCATTCCACGTCGTAGGTCGTGTGAGCGGTATGGGGAGCTTCGGTCTCGGGATCCCACATCTGCTCCGAGTTACCGTGATCGGCGGTCACGATGAGCTTGCCGCCCCGCTCGAGCGCGGCTTCGGTGATCTCCCTCACGCATCCGTCGACGACCTCAGCGGCTCGGATCGCGGCCTCCAACTTTCCGGTGTGACCCACCATATCCGTGTTCGCGAAATTGACCAGGATGAAATCTTCGCCGTCGTCGGCTCGGATTCGCTCGAGCACCATCCGGCAAACCTCGGCGGCGCTCATCTCCGGCTGGAGATCGTAGGTAACGACTCGGGGAGACTGCGCCGTACCGCGACGCTCTCCGGGGAAGGGCTCGTCGCGGTAGTCGTTGAAAAAAAACGTGACGTGTGGCGCCTTCTCGGTCTCGGCGCAGCGAAACTGCGTGAGCCCCCGATCGGCCAGGTGGGCGCCGGCGATCGACGCCATCTTCGGCGGCTTGGGGAAGGCGATCTCGACCAGGTTCTCGAGGCCCTGCTCGTAGGAGGTCATCGTGACGTAGCGCAGCTCGAGACGGTCGCCGCGATCGAAGCCCCGCTCTCCGGTGTCGGGCGACGGGGCGACATGACCCAGAAACGGGTCCATGACGAAGGCTCGCGTGATCTCTCGGGGGCGGTCGCCGCGATAGTTGTAGAAGACCACGGTATCGCCGTCGTCGATTCGCGAGGCCGATGGATCCGCGCCGATCGTTCGCGGGGAAACGAATTCATCACCCTGCAGGCCGGGTTTGATGGGATGGTCGTAGTAGTCCTGCATCGCCGAGGCGGCGTCTTGAAAATGGGGCGGCGGGTCGCCGCGGCCGGTCAGACAATCGTACGCAGCGGCCACCCTTTCCCAGCGGTTGTCCCGGTCCATGGCCCAGTAGCGGCCGCAGATCGACGCGACCCGGCCGACGCCCAGGTCGCGACAGGTTTCTTCGACCCGGCGGACGTAGCCGAGTCCGGTGAACGGTCCGGTGTCCCGGCCGTCGGTGAAGAGGTGGATCCAGACGAGCTCCTGATCGCGGCGCTTGGCGAGCTCGAGCAGGGCATAGAGGTGGTCGAGGAGGGCGTGAACCCCCGCGTCCGAGGCGAGCCCCATCAAATGCAGCGCAGAGCCGCCCTCGCGAGCCGCGTCGACGGCGCCGGTCAGAACCGGGTTCTCGAAGAACCCGCCCTCCCGGATCGCCTTGGTGATTCGCACCGACTCCTGGTTGACGATGCGCCCTGCGCCGAGATTCTGATGCCCGACTTCGCTGTTGCCCATGGTGCCCTCGGGGAGGCCGACGTCCTCGCCGCTGGTCCGGATCAGCGTCCAGGGGTAGTCGCGCAGCAGCCCATCGCAGAAAGGTGTCGAGGCCAGCTTGATGGCGTTGAAGGCATCGTGCTCGGGATGGGGGTTGCGTCCCCAGCCGTCGCGGACGATCAGGATCACCGGCTTGGTCACGAGACCAGGTAGGCGTTGGCCCGGATCTGGATCCGCGCCCTGGGAGCGAAGCCACTGCCCGAGACCTCGAACGCGGTGGAGGAGCCCAGTATCGGCAGAACGATCCAGCCGTCGAACGTGCCGCCGGCATTGTAGGGAGGCACCACCGGCTCGATCTCGGCGAGCTTGATCCAGTGGCTCTCCTCCTCGTCGAGGCTGCAGCTCAGCTCGACGTACGCGTGATCGAGGTCGATCGCCCGATTCGCCGACGGGTGCCAGAGGGAGAATACGAAGCGAACTTCGTCGAAGCCAATTGTCTTGAGCCGGTCCTTGCCGTCGGCAGACAGGCTGAACGAGAATCTGCCCGAGCTGTCGGTGGCGAAGATCTCAGGAGTCGGATCGAACCGGAACTGAGCCGGCTCCAGCTTGCCGTTGGAGAGCTTCACGATCGAGCGGCTTTGATGGCGTCTGCGATTCGCAGCCGGGTCGAGTCGGCGTCCGAACCGAGCAGCTGCGCTCCCAGGCCGAAAGCGACCGCTCCCGCATCGCGATAGGCGGGAATCTCGCCGGGGCCGAAGCCGCCGGCGGCTAGAATCGGAATGTCCGGCAACGGCTGGCGGATTGTGGCCAGGTAGGCGGCGCCTCCAACCGGCGGCAGAGGGTAGGCCTTGACCAGGTCCGCGCCGAGCCCGGCCGCGGTCACGATCTCCGATGGCGTCAAGGCTCCGATCACCAGGAAAACACCCGCCTCACGGGCGACCTCGGCCACCTCGGGAGCCACATTGGGAGTGATCAGGAACTCGGCGCCGGCGGCGAGGGCCTGGCGGGCGCGGTCGGCGTTCGTAACTGTGCCCATGCCGAGCCACGGAGGTCCCTCGCCGGCCCGCTCAGCGACCAGCGACCGCACCACCTCGAGTGCACCCGGCACCGTAAAGGTGATCTCGATGAGCTCGACGCCGCCTTCTCGAAACGCTCGGGCCTGCCGAAACGCCTCGTCGGTGCTCTCGGTTCGAACGACGCCGAAAAGAGGTGCCGACGCCACGCTCTGCGCGACGCCGCTGCGAAGGTCACGCCGTGACAGGGGAGCTCGAATCGGGCTTGCCGTCGTCATCGGGTGGCAGATCGTATCACGCGCCCGAGGATTCCCCGGACGGCGAATCGTCGGTTGGAAGCGCCCCTCGTCGCTCGCCCACGGCGTGCTCGAGCCGCCGGCACAAGCCCCGCAGAATCGCCACTTCGCGCTGCGTCAGGCGCGCCCGGCCGGCGAGCCGTCGGAGGTCTCGCACGACCCCTTCGTAGGTGGAGTCTCTGGCGAATCCGACCGTTCGCAGCGCCGAGTCGACGTGATCGAAGAGCCCCGCGACCTCGCCGCCGGTCGCCTCCGGTGAGGCTAGCTCAGCTGGACCGGCGGGATCCACGTTACGTCGGCGCGCGGCGAAGAGCTCGTGCGCGACGATCAGGACGGCCTGCGCCAGGTTGAGCGTCGGCTGCTTCGAAGCCGTGGGAATACGGACGATCGTGCCGCAGAGCGACAGCTCCTCGATGGTGAGCCCCGAGCGCTCCGGTCCGAACACCAGGGCCGTCCGGGTCGAGCAACGGCGGGAGAAGAGATCCGCCAGCTGCCGAGGCTCGATCACCGGAGTGCGCGTCGATCGCTCGCGGTGCGAGCTGGTTCCGACCACTAGCTGATAGGGAGCGATCGCCTCCGCCACCGAGGCCCGGCGCTCGGCGGTTTCGAGAATCTCTCGAGCTCCCACGGCACGCGCGAGGGCTCGCTGGCCGATCGCGACCGCCGGTTCGACCAGCACCAGACGTTCGAGGCCCATGTTGGCCATCGCTCTCGCCACTGCGCCCACGTTGCCCTCCTCGCTGGGGCGCACCAAAATCACTGCCGGCGTCTCCTCCATCGATGGCGCACTCTATCGCGCGGTCAGGGCTCTTCGGGGGCGTTGGCCGGCTTGATAGACTGTCGATCGGAGGCGCTACAAACCGCATGATGACAGACAAAGCTCCGCGTTCGTATCTGATATTCACCGGCACGGGCCCGATTCTGGTGCTCTCCAGCTACCCCAAGCTCACCGACGGCCGGCTCATCGAGAAGCTCCGCTACAAGGGCATCGACAAGTTTCTCGCCTACGAAGTCGACCTTGCTGCCGTCAAAGAGCACTACGGCGTTTCGTTCGAGAACGTGATGGACAACCTGGACGGAGTCGAGGACATCCGGGTGCTGGACTTCAACGGCCATCAGATTATGGCGAACTTTTCGCTTCAGGAACTCGGCGACCCCATCAAATTCGGTTAGGGTCGCGTCCCGCGCCCACATCTACGGCGTTGCAGGGTCGCCTTGTGTCTATGGACGCGGGCCGCGATCCTAATCGAAATTGATGTGTTGTAGCGGTCGACGCCTCTGTCGACCGAATCTGATAGTGGCGGTCGACGCCCCCGTCGACCGTCTTCCCTCCCGCCTGGTCTTGCTACGCCCTGAACTCCAGCAGCGAATACCCCAGCTTCCGGAATAGCCGGTACAACGTCGGCACCGGGAGGCCCACGACGTTGGTGTAGTTGCCGGTGACGCTCTCGACGAAGAGTGAGCCCAGGCCCTGGATAGCGTAGGAACCCGCCTTGTCGAGCGGCTCGCCGGTGGCGACGTACCAGGTGATCTCTTCGGTGGTCATCGGAGCGAGGCGGACGCACGAGCGGACCAGCTCGCAGCGGGCGCGGCCGCCGCCATCGTGAAGAGCAACCGCGGTGAGCACCTCGTGCTCGCGGCCAGCCAGGGTGGCGAGCATTTCGCTCGCGTGCCGGGGGTCGTCGGGTTTGGTCAGCACCGCTTCGTCGATGACGACGATGGTGTCGGCGGCCACGACCAGCGCGTTCGGTCGGGACCGCGCGCGGGCCTTTTCGCCGGCGACCCGCACAACGTAGGTCTCGGGAATCTCTCCGGGAAGCCGGCTTTCATCGATCTCGGCGGGCTCGATCTCGAACTCGAGTCCGAGCTCGGAGAGGATGGTCGAGCGCCGCGGCGATAACGAGGCCAGGACCAGCTGGGGCTGTTTTGCCACCGGGATCTAAGGGTAGTACCCGGGAGGGTGCTTGACCTCGAGACCCTCGCCCGCAACCTCGACCCGGATCTGCCGGAACTCGCCTCTCTCTATCTGGGGCGACTGGTAGCCAAGGAGGTACTGGGATCGCAGTTCTCGTTCGATCTGGGCGTAAATTCGATCGAGCTTACGCGTGTTCGGGATCGAGAAGCTCTCGCCTCCGGTCTCGTGAGCCAAGCGCCGGAGAATCGATTGAGCCTCGACATCGCGGTTCGAGAGCCCGAGGCCGATCGTGTAGATCGCGACCCCGGAGCGGCGGGCGTAGTCGAGGGCGTCGTCAAATGAAAACTCGGAAACCGAGTCGGCGCCGTCCGACAACAGGATCAAGGCGCGCTTTCCGCGCAATCCGGCCATGTAGTAGAGCCCGTAGATGAGCGTGTCGTAGAGCGACGTCTCGCCGCTGGCCTCGATTCCCGCGAGACCGTTGTTGAGGTGCGCGAGATTGTTGGTGAGCGAAACGCGCAGCACGGGCGTGTCGCTGAAGACGATGACCGCGGCCCGGTCCTTGGGCTCGAGGACGCTCTCGAAGAACGAGGCTGCGGCTTTCTCTACTTCTTCGATCTCCTCGATCATCGACTCTGAGCTGTCCAGGACAACGACCGCGTTGATCGGCAGGTTGTCGACGGTCTCGAACCGCCGGATCTCTTGCGCGACGCCGTCCTCGAAGACGCCGAAATCCTCGCGAGCGAGCCCCTCGATCGCTTCGCCCTGCGGGTCGAGCACGCTGGCGTAGATCTCGACGAAGGCGACCTCGATGGCGTCCACGGTGCTCTTGGTGTTGAGGACCACGAGATCCTCCGCGGAGTGACCGTCTTCGAGCACCGCGACTGCGCGAAGGTACGCGGATGCCGGGGTCTCGGAGGGATCGAAGGTATGGACGAACGGCGCTTGGTAGAGCCTTGCGACCAGGCGTTCGTTCCAGAAGAGGTCCACGTGGGAGAGCTCTTCCCCGAGCGGAGTGTCGACTTCGGCATGCACGCTCAAACCGGGCCTGGAGGCGCTTCCGGAGCGGGGGCTGATCAATCGGATCGCGAATCGGTGCGGCCCCGAGTTGACCGCGATTCGATCGCGGGCGAGTTCGGTGCCCTGCGCGTCGAAGGCGACCGCTTCGACTGTCCGCGGTCGTGGCATCGGGCCGAGATCGAGCTCCAGGGAAAAGGGTTTTCGGTTCTTGGTCATCACGAGTTGGCCGTCCAGAAAGAAGCGCACCTTGGATACGCTGGTTCCAGCGGTGATTGTGTCGAATCTCCGGGTTCCGATCAGGTAGCCGTCCGGTGGCGGCAGGATCTTGAAGAGCTGTCGTTCGGGCTTGGCGGGCGATGGAGACTCGTCTTTTGCGACGACCGTGGGAACGTCAAACTCCCGCTCAGTCCGGTAGAAGTGGTTGCGCGCGAGGTCGTGGAGCTTGAGCACCATGCGATAGTGGCCGGGAGCTAGATGCCGCCGTGCGTTGAGCCGCACGACCTCCTCGCCTGCGGCGGTTCCGGAATAGAGAAACCGAAAGTCATCGACCTCTGCCTCACCCAGAACGACGCCGGTGAGGAGCATGGCGCGGGTCGCGGCCGGAGCCGCTCCCGGTTCCGGCTGGTAACCGGGAATACGCAGGTTGAGCTCGACGGCGGTCTCCTCGCCTACGGCCTCGGGGAAATCAAGGTCCACCGAGGCTTCGAATCGTTCGGCTCCGTCGGGGAGTAGGGTGGTTTCGGTCAGAAACTCATCGACCCAGCCGTCATCGCCCGGTTTGAGCTCGGGCGAAGACGCCGTCGTGTTCTCGAGAGCGGCCACCAATTCCGCGCCGCGCTCACATCGGAGGATCTCCTCCCGTGCACTCCGGCCGCCGGCGTCTTCGAGGAGCGCTTGCCAGTCCCCCGGCTGCCACCGCCTCCACTCGCCGCCGATCGCCACAAAGACTACCGTGCTCGAGCCGTCTTCGGCGTAGTGCCAAACCTCGTGCTCGAGGACCGGGGTCGGGCAGATGTTGGCGAGCCGGTAGAGCGGTGGACCCACGATCAGGAAGAGCCGCGCCCGGTCGGAGTCGAAATCGGAGAACTCGCTTCCAGCGAGCAACAGCCGCCGGTTCCACCGCTCGCGTGCCGCCGGTTCCCTGGTTTTCCAGAACCGCTCCACAAACCGCTCGCGGGTCTTTGGGCTCTCGAGCGCGCGAAAGAACCTCGCCTCCCGCTCCGACAGGAGCAGCTCGATCGGTTCGGTGATCGGTCCGCCTGGGGCTCGGGTCGCTCCGGCAACGGCTTCGGTCTTCGATTGAGCGACCGTCGCGGACGGCGCGAGCCAGAGCAGCGCGGCGAAAGCGCACGCCGCGGCGCGAATGAGGTTCAAGGGTAGTAACCGCGCAGAGTTTTGGCGTCCAGGCCCGTTTCGGCCAAGTCGACCTCGATGGAGCGGAAATCGTCGGAGCTCGACGTGTTGGTGGACTGATAGGCAAGGTAGTAGCGTGATCGCAGCTCGCGCTGGATTTCCTGATAGACCTGCTCGAGCTCGGCGACCCCTTCGATCAGGAAAATGCGACCGCCGGTCTCCTCCGTCAGCCGGCGCAGCTGCTTCGGTGTGTCACCCTGCCTTTTGGTCAGGTCGAGGCCGATCGCGTAGATCGCGACCCCGGCGCGCCGCGCGTATTCGAGGGTGTTTTCGAAGCTGAAGCGCGAGTGCTCGTCCTTGCCATCCGAGAGGATGATCAGGGCCCGCTGGCCCTTGATGCCGTTGAAATAGTAGAGAGCGAAGATCAGGCTGTCGTAGAGCGCCGTGCCGCGTTCGGCTCGCAATCCGGCCAGGCTTCCGGCCAAAACGTCAACGTTATTGGTGAACTTCGCGGCGAGATGGGGATGGTCGTTGAAGGTGATCAGACTCGCGCGATCCTTCTTGGTGATCGCCTCTTGGAAGAACTTGAGGGCGGCGAGCTGGGCGGATTCGAGGTTCTCCTCCATCGAGGCCGAGACATCGACCAGGATGCCCGCGTGGATCGGAAGATTGGTGACCCGATCGAAGCGCAACGGCGTTTGCGATACTCCGTCCTCGCGAATCAAGAAATCCCTTTCTCCGAGCGTGTCGACCGGGCGAAGCTCCTTGTTGAGGACCGAAACGTACAGTTCGACGAACTGGACGTCGACCTCTTCCAGGTAGTCGGGAGCGTTGACGAAGACGAGATCCTCCGTGGAGTTGCCGTCGGGCTGGAAGGCGACCGCCCGAACGTAGGCCACCTGACCGACTTCGGGCAGAGTGATGGGGAAGGTATAGGGCGGCTGATAGAGGCTCGCGACCAGGTCTTCGTTGAGATAGAACTCGACGCGTTCGACCACCCGATCCTCTGGCACCTGGAGCTCGGCCTCGGCACGAAGACTTCGCTGGTACTTGCGCCCCCGCCGGGGCTCGACAAGGCGAATGTCGAAGCGATGCGATCCCGAGTTGAGCGACACTTCATCTCGCGCGAGCTCGCTGCCGTTGGCGTCGTAGGCCGTGGCCACCAGGTTGCGCATCCGGGGCAGGTTACCCATGTCCAACTCGACGCTGAATGGGGGAGCGTTCTTGGTGAGCACCTGCTTGCCGTCGAGTGAAAACTCGACCCTGGCGATATCCTCGCCGATCGCCAGCGTGTCGACCCTGAGCTTGCCGGTCTGCAGGTCGTCGCCGGGAGGCACGATCCTGATCGTGGTATCTCCAGACGCGATGGCGGCGTTGGCTTCCGCCAGGATTCGGGCGCTTTCTTCGTCCTGAGGCGGGCTGGAGTAGATGGTCGTCACCGTGGGCACGTCGATCTCACGGTCGAGCCGGAAATAGGCCTTGGCGTTCGAGTCCTCGAGGCGAAGAATCATGCGGTAGTCGCCGGCGCGCAGATAGCGCTCGAAGACGAACGGAATGGCCTCTTCGCCTACCGCCGCCGCCGGGTGGTTGAAGCTGTATCGGAAACTGTCAAAAAGCTTGTCGTCTCGGAGGACCTCGCCCACCAGGGTGAGGTTGAAGGACTCGTGGTCGCCCAGGGTGGCGGTCTGGAGTTTGTCTCGATCGACCGAGATCAGCCCCTGAAGCACCGTGCGAGTCTTGTGGCGGCCGGGGTACGCGAAGCTCACTTCGGCCGGAAAGCTGGCGGAGCCCTCCGGCACCTCGGTCGAGTACGCGCCGAAAGTCTGCGCCCATTCGCCCGAAGGTCCCCGAGGCGGGGTCAAGACGTTCGCAGCGAGCATCGTAAAGCTCATTTGCCCTTGCCGGGCCGCGAACGAGATGGCGCTCACCAGCGCGTCGCCGTCGGTGGCGCCACAGCCGCTGGCCATGTCCTGGATGAGCTCGGGTCTGGTTCCGGAGAACCGATAGAGGGTTTCCAGCCCCTCCACGGGCTGCCACAGGCGATAACGACCGAGCCCTCCCGGCTGGTAGAAGAGTAGGATGATCTCGTTGCCGACGGTCTCCGCGCGTCGGTAGTACCAGACCTCGGCGGGCCACAGATCGAGGCAGCGAACCTTGATGAGCGCGTCCGGGAGGCCGTTGAGCAGCATGACTTCGGCGCGCTCGCCGGTCAGATCACCGAAGGTCGCGTAGATCTCCGCAAGTCGGGCGTCCCACCTCTCTTTGAACTCGTTGCGGGCCGTGTCCGGATACGGGTCCCGGATGCGCCAGAAGCGCTCGATGAACGCATCGCGCTGATAGTCCTTCTCGAGCGCCAGGAAGGTCTGCCGCTCCTCCTTGCTGATGATCAGCCGAACTTCCTCGAGCCACGTCTTGTACTGCTCCGGCAGATCGTCCGGAACGGGGGTCTTTTTGGCGAGTGAAGCCGGTGCGGCCAGCAGGCACAGCAACAGCAGTCCGGCGAGGCCGCGCTGGAGGATCGTCGGGCGGATCATCGCTCAATCCTATGGCCGGCGGATTCCAAGGTGCAAATCAGCGCTAGAATCAAGCGCCCATGGCCGCCGTCTATCTCGATCACAACGCGACCACTCCGCTCGATCCACGAGTGCTGGAGGTGATGTTGCCGTGGATGTCGGGAGGCCCCGGCAATCCGTCCTCCGTGCATTCTTTCGGACAGCGTGCCCGCGAAGCCGTGGACGGTGCGCGGGATGCAGTCGCTCGAAGCCTGGGTGGAGTACCGCCGGAGTGGGTGTTCACGGCTTCGGGCACCGAGGCCAACAACGCGGTTCTGTTGGGTCTGGCTCACCATTGGCAAGCTCGTGCAAAAGACCTGCCGGGCCATTTGGTGATCTCCGCGGTGGAGCATCCCTCAATCCTGCGAGCTGCGGACCGGCTCGAGGCCTCGGGCTTTCGGGTGACCCGGATCGCACCCGACAGTGACGGCGCGGTGGACGGGGAGCGGGTCGCAGAGGCCCTCGAGGACGCGACCTTTCTCGTATGCCTGATGCTCGCCAACAACGAGGTCGGTTCGATTCAGCCGGTCGGGCGGGTGGCCGAATTGTGCCGCGAGCGCGGCATTCCGGTTCTCTGCGATGCGGTGCAGGCGGTCGGCAAGATCCCGGTCTCGGTCCGGGAGTTGGGCGTCGATTATCTGACTCTGGGCGCACACAAGTTCTACGGTCCGTTGGGAGCGGCGGCCTTGTGGGTGCGCGGGGGCGCGGCTTTCGAGAGCTACCTGGTTGGTGGCGGCCAGGAGCGCCGGCGCCGGGCCGGGACGGAGAACGTACCCGCCGTGGTTGGGCTCGGGAAGGCCTTGGAGCTCGCGGTGGCGGAGCTCGACGAGCGAGCCGCCGCAATGTCGGCCATGCGTGACCGTTTCGAGGCCGGCCTCGGGGCGCTCGGGGACGTGTCGATTCATGCCCGCGGAACCGCGAGATTGCCGAACACTTCCAATATCGCGTTTCACGGTGTTGCCGCCGACAGCCTGATGATCCGGCTGGATCTCGAGGGTTTCGCGGTCTCCGCCGGCTCGGCCTGCTCCTCGGGCAAGCCCGAGCCGTCGGCGACTTTGACCGCGATGGGGATCGACCCGAGCACGGCTCTGAGCTCGCTGCGAGTGAGTTTTGGAACCACCAATTCGCTCGCGGAGACGGACCGGTTTCTCGAAGTGCTCGAGCGCCAGCTCGCCGCGGTGCGCAGCCACACGCGGGCGGCCGCTGGTATCTGATGACGGGGGCGACGCCGGGCGCGATGGCGGAGACCCGCCCGAGATGACGCCACTGACCGCGGTCGCGATGAGTGGCGGCCTCGACTCGTCGGTCACGGCCTGGCTGCTTGCCGCGGGAGGTGAGCCGGTCGTGGGGCTGTCGATGCTGCTCTGGGATCGATCGCACGAGACCACCCACGGCCGCTGTTGCGGCGCGCTGGACCTGGGCGATGCCCGGCGGGTGGCGCGTCAGTGCGGGATTGCGCACTACACGCTTTCGATGGAAGAGGAGTTCCGGCGTCACGTGGTCGATCCATTTGTCGACGACTACCTCGCCGGGCGCACACCGATTCCCTGCACTCGCTGCAACACCTGGGTCAAGTTCGATCTCTTTCTGGAAAAGGCCCGGAGCCTGGGCGCCGATCGAATGGCGACGGGTCACTACGCCAGGATCGTCGAAGGGGAGGACGGCTTCGAGCTCCACCGTGCCCGCCACGCGGCCAAGGATCAGAGTTACTACCTCTTCGAGCTGACCCAGAAACAGCTGGCCGCTTCTCGCTTCCCGCTCGGCGACATGACCAAGGAGGCGGTGCGCGGGCTGGCTCGCGAAGCCGGCCTGTCCGTCGCTGAAAAGGGCGAATCGATGGAGATCTGTTTCGTCTCCGGTGGCATCCGTGAGTTCGTTGAAGAGGAAGTCGAGGCCCGCTCGGAACAGGTTGTACCGGCGAAAGCGGGCGCTCCGGCGCAGGTCGTGGACCGGGAGGGTGCGATCCTGGGCGAAGGTGATCCCTACTACCGCTACACCGTCGGTCAGCGCCGGGGCCTGGGGGTCGCCACCGGCGAGAGACTCTACGTTCTCGGCATACGGCCCGGGCGGAACCAGGTCGTGGTGGGGGCCGAACAGGAGTTGTTGTCGAGCGGGTTGACGGGGCGCAAGGTGCACTGGATCGGCCGACCTCCGGAGAGTTCTCTCGAGGCTACGGTCAAGATTCGGTCGCGGCACCCAGGAGTGCTCTCCCACATCCAGCCCGATCGCGCAGGCGGGGCGCGAATCGACTTCGCCGAGCCGCAGTCCGCGGTGGCGCCGGGGCAGGCCGCCGTCTTCTACTCGGGAACGCGGGTTCTGGGCGGTTGCTGGATCGAAGCGGGTCTCGGGCCCGGCTGGACCTGAGGCCGCATCCGCCGCCTCGGATCCGCTAGCTCGGTGGCCGCTTGGGGCCTGCCCCGAGCACGATCACGTACTCCCCCCGGGGCTTTTTCTCACGCAGCCGTTCGACGACATCGCCAAGGCTTCCACGAACCACTTCCTCATGGAGCTTGGTGAGCTCGCGTCCGACCGCCGCCGGGCGATCGCCCAACACCGCCAACGCGTCTTCGAGGCTCGGGATCAGCCGGTGGGGCGACTCGAAGAAGACCAGCGTATGTCCGAGTACCGAGAAGCGCTCGAAGAAACTGCGCCGTTTGCCGGTTTTGGGCGGCGCGAACCCCGCGAAGGTGAACGGATACGGCGGCAGCGCGGAAACCACGAGGGCGGCGAGCACGGCCGAGGGCCCGGGCACCGCTTCGACTCGGATGTCGAGAGCGGCGCACTCGCGCACCAGAAGATAGCCCGGGTCGGAAAGCAGTGGTGTTCCGGCGTCGCTGACCAGCACGATCGACCGGCCCGCCTCGAGGTCCGAGACGAGAACCGGCAGGCGGTCCCGTTCATTGTGCTCGTGGAGCGAGATCATGCGCTTCTTGAAGCCCAGGTGTTCGAGCAGCGCGCCGGTTCGGCGGGTGTCCTCACAGGCGATGATGTCGGCGGCCTCGAGAGCCGTGCGCGCTCGCTCGCTCAGGTCCGCGAGATTACCGATCGGGGTGGCGACCACTGTCAGGCGGCCGCTCAATCGCGCGGTATCTCACGATCCAGGTTGATCGCGCTGCCCGAGAGCCGGGCGATCAACATCAGGCGGCGCTTGAACCGATTGTTCCGCTCGAGCTGCTCGATTCGGGTCACTACATCGGTGTCGTACCCGCGCTCGACGACTTCCCCCGCGGAGAGTCCGCGGTCGAACATCAGGTAGAGGACCTCGTCCGCGGTGCGGTAGGCGAATCCGAGCTCGCCCTCGTCCGTCTGGCCCGGCCAGAGATCGGCCGAGGGCTTTTTCTCGACGACCTGCTTGGGCAGGCTGAGGTGTTCCGCGAGTTGCCACACCTGCTGCTTGTAGAGGTCGCCGAGCGGGTTGATCGAGCTGGCGTTGTCGCCGAAAATCGTCGAGTAGCCCAGCAAGATCTCGGTCTTGTTCGAAGTGCCGAGCACCAGAGCGCGGCGCTTCTTGGCCTGATCGAAGAGAATGCCCATTCGCTCACGGGCCATCTTGTTGCCGCGGCGCAGCTGCTCGGCGTCGGTCTCGTTCTCGTCGAAGTACGCGTCGATCATCGGTGAGATGTCGATCGTCCGAGTTTCGACCGCGAGCTGCGCCGCGACCTCTCGGCCGTCCTCGGTCGACTCGGCCGCGGAGGTGCGGTACGGCAGCAGGAGAGCGAGGACGCGATCCGGTCCCAGAGCGCGAGCGGCGAGCGCCGTGGCCAGAGCCGAGTCCACGCCGCCCGAGAGCCCCACCACGACTCCTTCGGTACCGGTCGTTTGGACCGCGTCCTTGATAAAGCTCGATAGGACGCGCTCGGCGAGCTCGGCGTTGAGGCGCAAGCGGTCCCGAACGTCTTCTTTGCGGATCATTGGACACCCTCGATGTCGCTGCGCGTGGCGTGAACCAGAGGCAGCCGCCAGCGCAGTCTGTCGACTTCGCGGACATCGATCTCGGCGATCAGCAGAGTCTCGTCGAGAAAGGGAGCGCGCTCGACGATCTCTCCGCCCGGCCTGACGACGTGGCTGCCGCCGGTGTAGAAGGAGCCTTCCTCCCAGCCGACGCGGTTGCAGTAGACCACCCAGCAGGTATTGACCAAGGCGGTCGAGCGAGTCAGGGCTTCCCAGGAATCCTGGCTCTCCGGAGTCTCTCCGGGACCGAGGTGCCCCGGGCTGGCGGATATGACCACCACGATCTTGGCGCCCGCGAGTGCCAGCCCTCGAGCGAGGTGCGGATGCCAGAGGTCCTCGCAGATCAAGATGCCCAGCCCATCGGCGGCCGGGGCCAGGTGATTCCCCGGTCCGAAGAACCGACCCTCCTGGAAGATTCCGTAGGTCGGCAGGTAGAGCTTGCGGTGGGTGTGAGCGATCTTTCCGGCGCGCAGCAGAAGGGCGGTGTTGTAGAGCACTCCTTTGCGGTCTTCCTCGACCAGGCCGACCACAACGCTCATCTTGCCGGCGGCGGCCAGGAGCCGGCTGACGATCTCGGAATCATCGGGCCGCTCCGCCACCTTGCCGGTCAGATGCAGGAGCCGATAGCCGGTGAGTGAGAGCTCGGGGAAGACCAAGAGGTCCACGCCGCTCTCGCGAGCGCGCTCGATCCACCCCAGGTGTCGCTCGAGGTTCGCCGCGAGGTCACCCAGGCGGGCGTCGATCTGCGCGATCCCTAGGGTGATCTGGGTGGACATAGCGGTGGAAAGCGGAGGTGTGCGCAGCGACCCTATGCTAGCATGCCGAGCGTGAAAAAGCCTTATATCACAATGGTTTTTGCGGTTCTCGTGAGCGTTGCCACCGCTGCCCAGACAGGTGGAGAAACGCCCGCGGAGGGTCCTGCGCCGGCCGAGTTGGTGGATCGGATCGTGGCCGTTGTGGACGAGGATCCCATTCTGGCGTCCGATCTCGATCGGGCGATTGGACTCGGTCTGGTGTCACCGGAAAGCGGCGAGAGCGAAATGGCGTTCCGAAGGCGAGCCCTGGATCTCCTGCTCGAAGAGCGGCTTCGAGCTCACGAAGTCGATCGGTTCGGTTTCACCGAGATCTCACTCACCGAGGTCGAGGAGGCCCTCGGCGCGCTGAAGTCGGCGTTTGCCAGCGAGCGAGCCTTTGAGGGCCGGCTTGCGGAGCTCGGTTTGAGCATCGACGACGTGCGACAGATCGTCGCGCGACAGATCATGGTGTTGACCTATGTCGATGAACGGCTGGGGCCCAGGGTGTTCGTCAGCCTCGACGACATTCGCGGCTACTACGACTCGGTGCTGACGCCCGAGATGGAGCGCACCGGCGGTGTGCTGCCGCCCTTGGCCGAGGTGCGCGAGCAGATCCGGCGCGTGCTCCGCGAGGAGCGGCTCAACAGTGAGATCGAGCGCTGGACGCGCGAGCTGCGCCTCGAAGCCGATATCGAAGACTACTTCGAGCCGATGGCGGAAGCGGCCGGCGACGTCTCGATCGGCGTGCGCGCCGAGCCGGAATCCGGCGAGTAGAGCCGCGCGTAGTGCTCGCGGCTCTCGAGGACCTTGCGGAGATACTCCCGGGTTTCGGGAAAGCCGACCTTGCTGAAGTACTCCTCGGGCTCCTGGCTGAAGCAGTATGACTGCCATAGAGTGGCCTGGTTCTCACCGGCGTTGTAAGCGGCGACCACGGCGTAGGGTTGATCCACGTAGCGGTCTTCTAGCTCCGCTAGGTACGCGGCCCCCAGAGTCAGCGCGAGCTCGGGCCGGTGGAGATCTTCGGCGGTCACGGTCTCGAGGCCGATCTTGACGCCGAGTCGTTCCGCGGTAGGCAGGACGAACTGGGCCAGGCCGCGAGCCGCCGCCGCCGAGATCGCTTCTGAGTCGAACCGGCTTTCCTCGCGAACGATGGCGGCCAGAAGAAACGGGTCGACTCCAGCCTGCCGACTGCGGTCGGTGATCAGCTCCCGGAAATGCAGGGGATAGGCCGATCGACGCAAGACGTTCGGAAGCAGGTCGATCGGCACTTCGCTCACCGCGCGTTGAAAAAGAATTTCGGCGATCCGTAGGGCGGGCCTCAGGCTTCCGGCGCGCTCGAGCAGGTCGACCGCGGTCAGGCCGAGGTCCGGCTCGGCGATCGAGAAGTGCTTGAGCATCGCCGGCTCGCCCTCGCCCCAGAGGCCGAGAGCTAGAAGCAGTTCCTCTGGACGCGCGAGACTTGCTTTCCACAGCGGCCAGTCCGCCGGGTCTGTCAAGGTGGCTTGCAGGAACGACCGAGCCGCGGGCTTCGAGGCCAGCCTGCTGATGAGTCGCTCGCGCGCCGACCGGGCGTCGGCGTCGTCGGCGGGGAGAAGCAGAATCGCGCTGTAGAGGCCGGCGGTATTCGATCCTGACGCGATGCGGCGGGCCTGGGCCAGCGTCGTGGCTGCGAGCTCGGGCCCGACCAGACGTCGGTGGGCCGCGAGAGCGAGAGGGTGATACGGATTGTCGGTGAGGACCTCGAGATAGAGCTCGAAGGCTTGCTCAGGCCTGCCTTGGAGCTCGGCCAGCCGCGCCGACCAGTAGGACGCATCGGTCGAGGGCTCTCGCCGAGCCCGGCGGGCTCGCTGCAGCCAGGCGCCGGCCCGATCGGAGCGTGACCGGACGATCTCAGAGCTCGCCAGGAACACACTCGCTTTCTCGAAGAGAGTGGACCAGGATCGCTGCGACGCCAAGACCTCGTACAGCTTGAGTGCAGTGTCTTCGGACCCGGTTCGCCATTCGATCCGCAGGGCCGAGAGCAGGGCGGCGTCGGCCCACCGGCCGTCGGTCTCGGCGAGGTAGGCGAGCCGGTAGCTGGAGGTGGCGGCGTCCCAGCTCCCATTCAACTCGAAGCTGCGGGCCTGCTGATACAGGGCGCGTGCCTTGGTCTCCGACCCGTCCGTTGCGGCCGCTACCTTGCCGAACTCGGTGGCCGCCAGAAGGTACTGCTCGCGCCAGAAATAGCCTCGCGCCTGTGCATAGCGAGCCTCGAGGTCCTCGCGCCCCAGACGAACGAGGCCCCGTTTCAGGTACAGCGTCGAAAGGTCGAACCTGCGATTGGCATGAAAGGCGCGTCCCAGGAGGATCGAAGACTCGGCTGAGAGGTTCTCGCCCAGCGCTTCACTCAAGCGCTCCGCCGCCAGCCGTGCGGCCTCGTCGTCGATGCCGCCCTCGAGTAGGCTCAAGAGCCGGTTGGACGCTTCGCCCGAGCGGTTCTCGGCTTCCTCGCAACTCGCCTTGGCGAGCTCGATGCGCCGTCTCGGTGGCTGCTCGAGCCGCCAGCGCGCCGAGTTCGAAAGCAGGCGGCAGTCGGCGCCGGCTTCGACCGCTTGCGCGAGCATTGCGACGGCCGGTTTGATCAGGCGCTTGGGCGGGCTGTCGGCGAGCAGGGTCGCGAGCAGGCCGGCCGACACCTCCGGGTGTCCGCGGCGTTCCTGATTGAGCGCGATGCGAAAGCGGCCGTAGGGTGCGAGCGGCGTAGCAGTGGTCAGTGACAGAGCGAAGGCCTCGTAGGCCGCGCGATCCCGGCCGAGCTGTTCGAGCAGATGGCCGCGCAAGTAGTCGAGTCCGGGCGGCAGCGCCTCGTTTCCATGCTCCTCGATCGTCTCCTCGACCACCGTCAGAGCTTCGGTCAACCGGCCCTCGAGTTGATACTGGGTCAGCAGCAGCCGGGGGTCGGCGGGAGCTGCGAGCAGGAGAACAGTGGCTGCCCAGATCATTGCGATCGCGCCTCAGCCCGGGGGCCAGGAGAACTTGCGGCCACCGAGCAAGTGCAAATGAATGTGAAAGACCGATTGGCCGGCATCTTCGAGACAGTTGGTCACGAGCCGAAAGCCGGTCTTGTCGAGGCCGAGCGCGCGCGCGATCTCGACCGCTCGGTGTTGAAGCTCACCCAGGAGACTCGCATCGTCGTCGGTCGTTTCGAGCAACGTCGAGATGTGAGCTCTGGGAATCAGCAATACGTGGACCGGCGCTTGTGGCGAAACATCGTGAAAGGCGATCAACCGATCGTCTTCGTAAACCGTTTTCGCTGGAATCTGGCCCGAGACGATCCGGCAGAAGATACAGTCCTGATTCACTGTTTGGGCCTCTCGTCCTGGAACGACTCAATCCGCTCGACACAACTCGCCGCTCCCAGTTGCTGCAATTTCAGTTCCATCGATTCGTAGCCCCTGTCGAGGTGATAGATCCGGTCGATGATGGATTCTCCGTGCGCGGCCAGAGCCGCCAAGACGAGGCAAGCGGACGCGCGAAGGTCGGTGGCCATGACCCGGGCTCCGGTCAGTTGGGTGGGGCCCGTGACCCGGGCCAGGTTGCCGGCGACTTCGATCTCGGCGCCCATGCGCCGAAGCTCGGGCACGTGCTGGAAGCGGTTCTCGAAAACGGTTTCGCAAACCGCGGAGGTGCCCGCGGCCTGGGTCATGAGCGCCAAGTACTGAGCCTGGAGGTCGGTCGGAAACCCCGGGTGGGGCGCGGTGACGATGTTTCGCGGCTGGAGGCCGCCTGACCGCTCCACCGTGATGGTCGACGCGGAACAGTCGACCGCGCAGCCGCATTCGGCCAGCTGCTCCAGGAGGGGCGCCAGATCGGCAGCTACAGTATCGGTGGCCGTGACTCGGCCGGCGGTCATGGCGGCGCCGATCAGATAGGTGCCGGCCTCGATGCGGTCCGGCAAGATGGAGTGCTCGGCGCCGGAAAGTGAATCGACCCCTTCGATCTCGATCGTCGCCGTGCCTGCGCCGGAAATCCTGGCACCCATCTTGGTCAGGAGCAGGCCGAGATCTCGGATTTCGGGCTCACAGGCGCAATTCTCGAGCACGGTGGTGCCCCTCGCCAGGGTCGCGGCCATGAGCACGTTCTCCGTCCCGCCCACCGTGGGAAAGGAGAATCGGAAACGCGCTCCGCGAAGACGGCCGGCTCCGGAGGCCGAGGGCGGCGTTCGCGCGGTGACGTAGCCGTGCTCGAGGGTAACGTCGGCGCCCAGCGCTTCGAGGCCGGCCAGGTGCTGATCGATCGGCCGGACTCCGATCGCGCACCCACCCGGCAGAGAGACCCGGGCGTGGCCGAGGCGCGCGACCAGAGGTCCCAGGACCAGGACGCTCGCCCGCATTGTCTTGACCAGATCGTAGGGAGCGTCGTCGATCTCCGAAGGGGTGATGTGACGCAGCTCGAGCGCGCCGCTCGACGACGAGCAGTTGACCCCGAGATGCTCCAAGAGCTTGCGCATGGTCCACAGGTCGCGGACCGCGGGTACCCGGGTGAGGGTGACCGTTGCTTCGGTCAGGAGACAGGCGGCCAGGGCCGGCAGGGCCGCGTTCTTGGCGCCCGCGACGACGGTCGTGCCCTCGAGCCGGCAGGGTCCCTGAATGCGCAGCTTGTCCATCGTGAGCCGGAATCGCTACCTGCGCCGGGCGGTTGCGACCCGCGGAATGCCCTGGTAGTCCTCGGTCATGGAGGTCAGCTCGAAGCCCGAACGCGCCAGAGAGTCGGTCACGCGCCGTGACTGGCGATGGCCGATTTCGACGACCAGATGACTGCCCGAGGTCAGTCCTTCCAGTTCAGCCAGGAGGCGTCTGATGATCGCGTCATCTCCGTCGGGAGAAAATAGCGCTGCCCGAGGCTCGAACTCGCGGATCTCGGGTGAGAGAAACGCCTCTTCGTCCAGGCCGATGTAGGGAGGGTTCGAGACCACCAGATCAAAGCCCTCGAGCGACAGCGATCCTGCCAGGTCTCCGGCGACGAACTGAATCCGATCGAACGCCCGGTCACCGATCAGGTCGAAGGCGTTGGCGCGCGCGACCGAGAGAGCCGCGGGCGAGATGTCGACGGCCACGACCGAAGCTCGGTCGATCTCCAGGGCGAGAGTGACGGCGAGACAGCCGGAGCCCGTGCCCAGGTCGAGGACCCTCGGCTGAGGCGGCAGCGGCAGTGACAGCGCCGCCTCGACAACGTGCTCGGTTTCCGGTCGCGGAATCAGGACGCTGGAATCGACCCGGAAGGACCGGCCGTAGAACTCGCGCCGGCCGAGGATGTAGGCGACCGGCTCGCCTCTGAGACGGCGTTCGAGCATGTGCCGAAACCGCTGCTCGGGCTCTTCTGGAATCTGCTGGTCCCAGCGAGCGAGAACCTGCGCTTCGGTGAGCCCGAGGACGTGACCGAGAAGCAGATAGGCCTCTCGCTGCGCGGGTCCGAAGTCGGCCCGGGCGAGGCTCGAGCGGGCCAGTTCGACGAGTTCACCCAACATCACGGGCGGGAGTCTACCGTGATGGGAAGCTCACCCGGAGTCGTCGTGCCCGCCGG
Organism: Thermoanaerobaculia bacterium; assembly: GCA_945787635.1. GTDB lineage: Bacteria > Acidobacteriota > Thermoanaerobaculia > Multivoradales > JAHEKO01 > CALZIK01. Next base: position 67,955 of record CALZIK010000071.1, read on the forward strand.
TCTACTCCTCCTCGTCGCTCTTGACCGGAACTGTTTTCTGGATCGTCTCGAGGTAGAGCATGAGCTCGCGCCCCTTGCGCGCGGCTCTGGCCTCGCCGTCCTCGTCCGGCGCTGCCGGGTTGGCGACCAGCGAGGTCTGGAAGACTTCGCCCCACACGGGCATGTCGCGCCTGCCGTGCGCCGCGACTTCTTCGCGGCCGTCGATGAACGCGGAGACGCGATCGGTGGGATACTCGCCGTCGTTCTTCTGGGTCAGAACGCGCAGGTCGGTGGGCTGGACCTTGAGCATCCTGGCCACCGGGCCCGTGCCGTCGGCCTTTTCGCCGTGACAGCTGGCACAGTATCGCCGGAAGGTAACGCGGCCCTTGGCCGCCATGAAGCCCCGGTTCTCGCCCGGGTCCGGATCGGTGGCCGGCTCCTGCGCCGGAAGGAAGGTTGCCGCGGCGATCAACGCCACCGCTCCGAATCCGAAGATATTGGTTCTTTTCACGACGTCCTCCGTTTCTGGGGCCTAGCTGGTAGTCGCTATTCTAGCCGACTACCCCGTAACCCATAGTGTGGACCGGCGGAGGACCCTGCAACCTCCGCCCAGGCGGGATAGGATCCCACCCGATCGTGGGGGAGTTTGAGCGTAGACTGGAGCCACGTGCGTCGAATCTCGACATCGGGCCGCGCCTGGGCGATCGCAGTGGCCGCGCTGGCGATCGTCGCCATTCTCGCTGGGGTCTACGCGGTTCGCTGGGTGCTCGGGGTGCCGGGCCGTACCGTGGAGGCGGGCCGGGAGATCGTCGGCGATCTCAAGGGATTGGCCGCCGCTTTCCGGCAGGGAACGATCGAGACCACCTTTATCAGCCACGCGACCCGACTCGCCGGAGGCAACAAGCTGATCGTCGCGGAGCTCGACCAGACCGAGATCTACGCGCGCAGAGAGTCGAATAGCGTTCTTTGGGGGACCCTGAAGCTACCGGAGGTCGTGGTCGAGGCGCGTGTTCCGGTCGAGTATGTCTATTTTCTGGATCTCGCCGACGCCTGGGAGTTCGAGCTGAGGGATCGCGACCTGCGGGTCCGAGCGCCCCGGCTTCGCTTCAGCTCGCCGGCGCTGGATGTGTCGCGCCTCGACTACGAGATTCGCGCGTCGAGCGTTTTTCGCGACGAGGACGCGGCCATCGCGGCACTCCAGGCCGGCCTGACCGAGCTCTCGCGCCAGCGCGCTCGAGAGCACATTCCGATCGTCAGGGAAACCGCCCGGCGCCACACCGAAGTCTTCGTGCGCAACTGGCTGAGCGGCGCGTTCGAGAATGCCGAGGTCCGACGGATCGACGTCGTCTTCGCCGACGAGCCCCTTCCAGGCGAAGACGCGGCACTGGGCGATCGCCGGAAAGACTAGTGGTCGGAGCGCGAGGTCAGGTTCGAGCCTCGGCGGCCTCGCGCATCTGGACGGCTTGAAAATGGGTCGCCAGAGGCTCGATCAGGGGATCGAGGTCTCCCTCGAGAACCGTCGGTAGCTGATGCATGGTCAAGCCGATGCGATGGTCGGTGATCCGGTTCTGGGGGAAGTTGTAGGTCCGGATCTTCTCCGATCGATCTCCGGTTCCGACCATCTTGCGCCGCTCGGCGGTGAGCTCCGAGTCGGCTTTCTCTCGCTCGATTTCGAGCAGGCGCGCCTTCAACACCCGGATGGCCTTCGCCTTGTTCTTGATCTGGCTACGCTCGTCTTGGCAGCTCACCACGAGCCCGGTGGGAAGGTGGGTGATCCGAACCGCCGAGTAGGTGGTGTTCACCCCCTGGCCGCCCGGTCCCGAAGAGCAGAACCGGTCTATCCTCAGGTCTTTTTCCGCGATCTCGATCTCGACATCCTCCGCCTCGGGAAGCACGGCGACGGTTACAGCGGAAGTGTGGATGCGGCCCGAGGCTTCGGTTTCGGGAACCCGCTGCACGCGGTGAACGCCGGCCTCGTACTTGAGCCGGCTGTAGGCACCGCGACCCTCGATGATCGCCGAGACTTCCTTGATTCCCCGGATCCCGGACTCGGAAAGGTCGATGATCTCGACCCGCCATTTCTGGTTTTCCGCGAAACGGCTGTACATCCGAAACAGCTCGGCGGCGAATAGGGAGGCCTCGTCGCCGCCGGTACCTGCGCGGATTTCGAGAACCACGTTGCGTTCGTCGTTAGGGTCCTTTTGAACGAGCTCGAGCTTGAGCCGCTCTTCCAGATCGGCGAGCTTCGTCTGCAGTGCTTCCTGTTCCTCGAAGGCCATGGCGTAGAGCTCGTCGTCCTTGTCCATGGAGGACAGCAGCTCGCGAGTTTCCTCGGCCTGGTGCCGCAGCTTGCGGAACTTCCCGGTCAGTTCGACGACGGTGGCCAGCGCCGCCAGCTTCTTGCTGGTCTCGCCATAGGCCTTGGGGTCGGCGAGAAGCTCCGGGGTGGCCAGCTTCTCGGCCAACTCGGCGTGCTGGGCCTCGATGGCTTCAAGTTGTTCGAGCATGGTTTTCTAGAAGCGTTTTTTAGGATCTCGAATCGCGCGCGCAGCTCTCCCACACGGCGCCGCCGGCGCCGCTCGACACGAACCGCCAGGCTAGGATGCGCTTTGCAGGCCGTAGCGGCGCTGAAAGCGCTCGACGCGGCCGGCGGAGTCGACCAGCTTCTGCTTTCCGGTGAAGAACGGATGGCAGGCGCTGCAGATCTCGAGCCGGAGCTCGGACTTTGTCGAGTGCGTTTCGAAGGAGTTCCCGCAGGCGCAGGTCACCGTGATGCGATGGAGTTCGGGATGCAGATCGTTCTTCATATGAAAGTCCTCGCCCTGGTAACGCGTGTCGGCCGGCGCGAATTCCCGGACCGGCGACCGAGGGCAATGAAGCGTAGATCATTTCGGCGGCCGGAGCAAGATCGGGGACACGATTCCATCGTGTCCCCTCCCGACCTTTTACCGTAAGTGCCCGTGCTCGGCGAAGCTGGGGCCGAACAGGACGGTGTTCAAGAAGACCGGCGACGTGCTCCGCCAGAACAGCCGGAAGCTCGGGTCCTGGGAGAAGACCACCAGGGCGCCGCGCCCTCGGGGCTCGAGCCCAACCAGGAGCGAGCCCTTCAACCGCTCCTCGGCCTCCGGCCAGGCGAAACCGGCCAGGACCGGATTTTCCTTGGCGGCGACGACCACATCGTGGCGGGGGTCGCCGGTCGGTAGCAGGATATCCGTACCGGTGTAGAGCACGGCCGGCGAGCCGTCGACGCCGACGGTCAGGGGATGGGGGCGGCGGACCTCGGTGCGCAGTGCCACTCCCGGCGTGTAGAGCTCCCGGTTCGAGGGCGTGATCTCGGTGACGGCGTTGTCCCCGGTATCCGGCTTCGGCGGCTGCCAGGCCTTGATCGAGCTGAGCTCGTGCTGCCGGAGCCACTCCGACGCTCGGCCGACGGCGACCAGGATGCCGCCGCTTTGCACCCAGCCGTCGATCTTCTTGGCAAGGCTCTCCGGAGCGGTGTCTCCATAGCGGCCGCTGGGCAGCACCAGCACGTCGAACTCGGCGAGGTCGATGGCTTCGAGAGAGTTTAGCTTGAGCCGATGATGGGCAGTTTGCACCTGCTGGTCGAGCAGATGCCAGAGAAAACCGAACGAGGTCGCGCTGACGCCTTCGCCGCCGACCAGTCCGATACGAGGTGGACGCACGCTGACTACGGCGTCCGAGCCGAGCGAGTTGCCCTTGTCGGCGTAGCCCGAGTCGGCAGCTTCGACCGTCACTCCCGCCGCCCGAACCAGGCCGCTGACGGTCTCTTCGAGCGACCCGGCGTTGCCGCGCCTGGGCACGAACACCGTGCCGCTCGGATAGTCGGTGGCACCGAGGGTGAATTCGTTGAGTGCGACCCGGAAGCCCACGTTGCGAGCCTGAAGTGCGCTCGTCAGCCTGTAGCCGGCCAGGCCCTGCGGCCGAATCAAAAACCCCAGACTGCCTCCGGTGCTCGCCGCCGAGGCGAACTCGGCCACCGGCGCCAGCTCTTCGACCGGGCTCTTGCTGACCCAGGTGTCGAGGTTGTATGCCAGCGGCAGAGACCAGGCGGTGATGTCGTAGAACTCGGTCGATCGATTCTGTTCGAGCCGCCGCCTCTGCTCTTCGAGAAAGGACTCAGACATCGACGCGTCGAGGTCGAGGAGCGTGCGGATCAGGTTACCCAGAGGTTGGCGGGTGGATACCGCGTAGGTGCCCGCGGCAAAGTCTCGCGTTTCCGCGACGCCGCCCGAAAGCCTCTCTGCTCGCAGCGTGAGGTCGTTTTTCAGAATGCCGACTTCGGCGCCATGGCTCATCAGCAGGTCGGCTGCGGAGCGCGCCTCCTGCTGGTTTGCCGGCCAGAGATACGTGAGCTGAGGAGCTTCGACGCTCCGGCGCCGGGAGGCGGCAAAGTCGGCGAGTAGCGCCGTCCGGTTCTGAATGGCCGTGCGGGTGGTCGCGATCGAAGTGGTCAGGTGCCGGGCCACCCGGTCCGCGAGGGTGAGCAGCGAACCGTCCGGCCGCTCGATCGCCTGGCCGGCGTGTCCATGTCCGGCCATCTCGTAGGTCATGCCGACGGCTCCGCGCAGGCTCGGGTAGGAGTCTCCGTAGCCGGGGTAGAAGAGGTCGAAGCGCTCGCCCACGTAGTAGACCCACCCGCGACTGTCAAAGGCGCCGGCGTTGGCTCGCCCGAAGGTTTCCAGCCAGTAAAGCGCCTTCGGATTGATGTTGGGATGGATCGGCTCCGCCGAAGGTGGGAAAAAGTAGGTCGATCGAGAACTCATCTCGTGGAAATCGACGTAGACCTGGGGATCCCAGGACCGGTAGGCCCGGATGCGATCTTGGGTCTCCCGCTGGGTGATCCAGGCCCAGTCCCGATTGAGATCGACCAGGTAGTGATTCTGGCGGCCGGCCGGCCAGGGCTCGGCGTGCTCGGCCGCCGCGGGAAGCGGGTCGGGAACGCGCCCGCGCTGGGTCTCGAAGAAGTGGACGTAGCGTTCCCGGCCGTCGGGATTGCACAGCGGGTCGATCAAGATCACGGCCCTTTCGAGAAGCTCGGACCACTCTCCCTGAGCCGCGGCGAACACATAGGCCGCGGCCATCGCCGCTTCGGCCGAAGACGCCTCGTTGCCGTGGATTCCGTAGGCTAGCCAGACGGCGATCGGAGTCGCTTCGAGAGTTGCGGCGAGGTCGGCCTCGGAAAGCTCGTTCGTTCGCGCCAGGGTCTGCAACCCGTCTTGAATCGCGTCGAGGCGCGCGGAATTCTCCGGGCTCGTGATCGCGAGGAGCTTGAGCGGTCTGCCCTCGTAGGTCGTGCCGTACCTCCGGATGCTGACGCGATCGGAGACCTCGGCCAGCCGGTCGAGGTAGTGAACGATCTGCTCGTGGTGAGTGAACCTTTCGCCCAGGGAATAGCCGAGATAGTCGGCCGGAGAGGGCACCGCCGGGTCGAGATCCGGAAGCTCGACCGCGCTGCCGTCGGTCAGGGCCTCGAGGAGAACGGCGCCGGAGGCGTGCAGGCCTCCAGCCGCCATCGCGACCAGGCAGCAGAGCAGGATTCCAGTCCTCAACACAAGCGCCATCCACGAGCCTTTCCCGGCGGACAAATGAGAGCGGCTATTGTAGCGCGAGGCCGTCGATCGAAACGTTCAGCCGCTTCATCATCTCGTGCAGGGTCGTGGGCTTTACGCTGAGCAGCTCGGCGGCGCGTTTCTGCACACCGCCCGATGCTTGCAGGGCCTTGATGATTAGCTGCCGTTCGTAGGAGCTGATCGCTTCCTTGAGAGAGATGCCGCCGTCGGGGAGGCTGGCCGGTGGCGTCGAGACGCCGTCCTGGCGCTTGACGCTGGGCGGCAGGGCATCGGCGTCGAGCGACTCGGAGGTCGATAGGACGACCGCGCGCTCGATCACGTTCTGAAGCTCTCGCACGTTGCCCGGCCAGGTGTAGTCGAGCAGAATCTCCATCGCGGCACGGCTGATGGTGGCGACCGGCTTCTCGTTCTCTTCGGCATAGATCGCCAGGAAATGGCGGATCAAGAGCGGCACGTCCTCGGTTCGCTCGCGAAGGGGTGGAAGGTTGATGGTGATGACGTTGAGCCGGTAGTAGAGATCCTCTCGAAAGGTGCCTGCTCGCACTGCCGCCTCGAGCTCGGCGTTGGTGGCGGCGATGATGCGCACGTCGGCGGTGAGCGTTTCGACGCCTCCCAACCGCATGAACTCCTTTTCCTGAATCACCCGTAGAAGCTTGGCTTGCGTGTCGGGCGGGATGTTGCCGATCTCGTCGAAGAAGATGGAACCCTTATCGGCCAACTCGAACAGTCCTTTCTTGTTCGAGTGGGCGCCGGTAAACGCGCCCTTGACGTGACCAAAGAGGGTGCTCTCGAGAAGGTCGGGCGGCATCGAGCCCGAGTTGACGGTCACGAACGGTCCCTTGGAGCGTCTCGAATTGTGGTGAATCGCCTTGGCGACGAGCTCCTTGCCGGTGCCGCTTTCGCCGAGCACCAGAATGTTGCTTTTGGCGGGGGCCGCGAGCTGGATCAGCTCAAAAACCTGTTCCATCGGCTTCGACTTGCCGATGATGTTGTCGAATCCATAGCGTTGGCGAAGTTGGGCCCTGAGGGACTTGTTCTCCTGCGCCAGCCGTCGCTGCTCGAGCCCGTGCTCCACGGTCAGCAGCACCTCTTCGTTTTTGAACGGCTTTGGTATGTAGTGAAAGGCGCCGTCGCGCATCGCCTGAATCGCGCCTTCGACCGAGGAGAAGGCGGTGATCACCACGATGACCTGCTCGGGGTCCTCCTCGCGGATCTGCTTGAGGAGGTCGAGTCCGGACCCGTCGGGGAGCATCAGGTCGAGGAGCACCAGATCGATCTCCTCCTTGGCGAGCATCGAACGAGCGTCCTTTATGGTTCGGGCGCTTCGGGTTTCGTAGCCCTCCTTGCTCAAGACCGAAGTGAGGACGTCTTGCAGAACTTCTTCGTCGTCGACGATAAGGATCTTCATTCCTTGCGACGCGTCGCGGCGAGCGGCAGCTCGACTACGAACCGGCATCCTTCCCCCGGATGACTGATCACACGGATGTCCCCTCCGTGCCTCTGGATCAGATCGTGCGAAATCGACAGGCCCAGCCCGGTTCCTCCTTGGGCGAACTTGGTCGAATAGAACGGTTCAAAGATGTTCTTGAGCTCGGCGATGGGGATGCCCGGCCCGGTGTCCTCGATGCCGAGCCAGACCCAGGCATCGTTGGTCTCGATGTCCACCGTGAGCGTGCCGCCCTCGGCGCGCATCGCATCGATGGCGTTGATCACGAGGTTGGTGATGACCTGCTGGATTTCGCCATCGTTGGCGTGTACCGACACGGGCTCCGTCGGAGGCTGCCACACGAGCGTCACCCGTTTCTCGGTCATTCGCTCCTTGAGCAGATCGAGACACTCCCCGAGCAGTGGCACGATATCCAGAGTCTGGCGCTCGCCATCGCGCTTGCGCGCGAAATTGAGCAGGTTGTTGACGATTCGAGCGGCGCGGAAGGTCTGCTTTTCGACCTTCTCGAGGAGCTGGCGGCGAGGGTCGTCGACCGGGGTCTCTTCGAGCAGCATTTGCGCGTAGCTCGAGATGCCGGTAATTGGCGTGTTGACCTCGTGAGCGACGCCCGCCGCGAGAACCCCGAGGGACGCGAGGCGATCCCTCTCCTTGAGCGCGGTCTCCATCGCCACGCGTTGGCTGACGTCCTGAATGACCAGCACGGTCTGGCCGGAACGCTCGGGATCCGGCAGCGAGCCGACGCTCGCCTGAACATAGCCCTGGCGGCCCTCGGGAGTCGTGTAGTTGATCTCGCGGATACCTTCGCCCGGCTCGGGGAGCGAGTCGATCGGCAGGCTCTCGGCGAGGGGCTGGCCGCGCAACGTGTCGAGCTCTCGCCCGGTCAGCTTGGCAAAGGCTCGATTGGCCGAGAGAATTCGATTCGAGCGGTCCAGGACCGCGATTCCCGCGGGCGAAGAATCGACCACCTCTTCGTTGAATCTCTGGAGCCGGCTCATCTCCTCGAACTGAGACTGCACTCGGTGCAGTAGCTGGGCGTTCTCGATTGCGAGCGCGGTCTGGTTGAGGACGCTGCGAATCAGGTCGACATCGTCACTGTTGAGAGGCAGGCTGTCTTCTTTGTAGCCGCACACGAACAGCCCGAGACTGCGTTCCCGCACCTTCAGCGGGAAGGCGTAGCGATAGCCCGAGCCGAAGAGCGCGACCTCGGCGTGGTTCTGATCGGGCAGGCCCATCGCCGGAAGGCTGTGCACACCGGCCTTCCAGGTCTTCAAGGGAAAGGCGGCTGCCGGTACGGGCTCGGTCAAGTGGGGCTCTTCGTGCCAGGCGACGAGCACCTCACCGCGTCGCAGCAGGACGTTGGTCGGTGTGATCTCGAGGCCGCTCTCGACCTCGGAGCAGAGACGCTCGCACAAGGTCTCGAGGTCGCGCTCGTTGAGCAACTCCTCGCCGATCTCGGCCAGAGCCCGTCGCCGACCGAACCGGCCCCGGTATTGAAGACGTTCGAGCGACTGGCCGAGCCCGCGGCGAGTAGGCACCATCAGGCCGGCGATGGTCAGGCCCGAAACGAAGACCAGGAGGTTTCTTCCCAGCGCGATGTCCTCGGGAACCAGCCGGTTGACAACCAGATTGGCGAGCGCGAAACCGCTCACGCCGATGAGAACCGTGAGCGCCAGCGAGGCGGTATCGCGAACCAAGACCCCGAGATCCCAGAGGCGGTAGCGCAGGATCGCGTAGCAGAAGGTGATCGGCACGATCGCGAGGAACAGGACCGTTAGCGGCGCGAGTGACTCCTGCCAGCTCGCTCCGAGCGCCCTCGGTACGACGTAGAGGAGTGCGAAGGGCAGGTAGCCACCGGCTAGCCCCAGGCTGATCCACGTCGTCTGGCGTCGAGCTTCGCGTTCGGTCGTGCTCCAGAGACGCCAGGCTACGAGGGCGGCCGAGGCCAGCCCGAAGAAAACCAGATGAAATAGCTCGAGTCGGTCGAGCACGGCAAGCGCCATCGGCGCGGTCGCGCCGAAGAGCCAGGTGCCGCCGGTGACCAGGAGATCGATCTGGAGCAGAATCAGAAACGCCGCCGGCAGGTAGAAGAAGGGGACTGGCCACCTCGAGGCCCGCGCTTGTTTGATCGGTCTCGGGAAGATCGCGAACAAATGCAGCGTGAGCGGCGCGAGCAGCACGCGAGCGAACTCTTCAGTGATGTAGAGCACCTTGTCGATCAGGTCGAAGGGGCCCACCGGCGAGAACAGGTAGACGATCGCCGAGATCACCGACCAGAGGAAGAACACCACAGCCGGAGTGCTCTGGTCGCGCATCAAGGTATAGAGCCCGACCAGAAGGTAGGCGCAGCCGATGAGCGCGAGGACCAGGTACGCGAAGTCGATCTCGAGGGAGGGCGAGGCGTAGGTGACCGTGGTCATCTCGCCGTCGCGAAGGACCAGGAGCTCGCTCTGCGCGTGCCGGCGCAGGACCTCGCCGAGATCGCTGACGGTCGCGAAGCTCTCGAGGTTGACGAGCACGATCTCGTCGCCCGGCTCGAGCCCGACTCGCTCTTCGACCTCGAGCACCAGCCAGTGCCCTCCGACCTGCCGAGCTTCGAAGCCGAGGGGCTGAAACGACTCGATTTTCCGGTAGGAGCTTGTGGCGCCGCCCAGGACGACAACGGCGGCGAGCGCGATGCCCGCGAGGAGCATCAGTTTCTTGGCGGGGTCGGTCATCGTCGCTGATATCTAGAGCAGGAACCGTGCCACGAACCGGTTTGTTGAATCGCCCAAAAAGCCATACCGGAGAGGCCTTTACGAGATTCTATCCAAAAAAATGGAGGATCTGCGGATTGTTGAATCCAGGTTTTTGAGCTACCTGGATCCCCGGCCGCCAGGCCCGGGCCCTGCGGCGCTGCTAGAAGCGGACGGCGAAGCCGCCGGTGATCCGCTTGCGCAGTTCGTCGTACAGCTCGGCGGAGGCCCCACCCCGGCTCAACTCCATGTCGAGTCGAACCGCGAGATCGGAGGCCAGTCGGTCGAGGAAGCCGAGATCCTGGCTGACACCGAGCTGGAGCCGTTCGAGGGCCATCGCGGAAGCCACCTGTTGGCGACCCGTCAGCGGCGTCAGCTCCTGCTCGAGGCGGTGGAACGCCACGTAGAGTCCGGTGTCGGTCTCCTCGAATCGGGTATCCATCGAGGTCACGAGGTAGCGGACCTCGTTCGAGTAGGAGCGATTGGCCGAACGCATCAAGCCGCCACCGCCGGCGCCGACATTGGATTCAATTCGGGTCAAGACGTTGGGCGAAAGCCGTTGGGTGACCTCGACTTTGAGCTCCGGCAGGCGGTCGCCATCGACGAGGTAGAGACTGTCGAAACGATCGAAGAAATCGGAGTCGAAGAACAGCCGCTGCGTCTCACCGATCTTGCGGTGAATCGCACCCAGACGTATGCCGCTGTCACCTTTGGTGTCGCGCGACAGCGAGAGCTCGTAGCAATACTCTTCGGCCGGGCCGCAGCCGCGGGCGTCGCGGTAGTACGTCGGGCTGAAGTCGGGGCGCCGCAACTCCTGTTCGTCGGTGTCGACGCGGTGGCTGGCCAGGGTCGTGGCCTGCCAGTTGTCGCCGAGCTGGAGCACCACGCCTCCCTGGGGAGCCAGAGACAGCGTGCCGTCATGGAGCGCCGAGAAGACGCCGTACTGGACGACCACGGTCGGGTTGATCTGCCAACCCGCGCGACCGAAGAGCTCGACCGTCTCCTCCGGCAGAGTGCGGGAGGGATCGTTCGAGCGGAGCTCGGCTTCGCGGTCGCGATAGCGCACTCCGGCTTCGATGCTCGAGCGGTCGGTGATCTGGCTCTCGTAAGAGCCTTCAAGGCGCCACGATCGTGAAGCCCCGGGAATCCTCTCGGGAACCACGAGGGCCTGTCGGTAGAAGTTGTTCTCCTCGACGTATTGCGCCGAGAAGCTCGAGCTCGAGCGCTCGCCGTAGGCCTGCGTCCAGCTGAGCTGGTGGCGCTCGAAGTTGATCGGGTCACCCGGCTCGTCGCCGCCGGCGCCCGTGAGGCGACTGCTGCGGGTGGTAAAGCCGACCGTGGAGCGGTCCGCCTTGGCAACGCTGAAGCTTAGAGCCTGGGTCGAGCCGTCGGGCTCGGCGAGATTGTCGAAGGCCTCACCCACGAGCGAAGAGAAACCGCCGTGAAGGTCGATCTGGACATCGTGGACCGTGCCGGTGACGCCGAACTCTGCGCCGTTGAGCTGAGCGGCTCCGAGATCCGCGCTCTCGTGCAGTCCGGTGATCGCTCGCATCTCGGTCTGGAAACCGGCCTCGGCGATGCCTTGTGGCGCGCCGTAGGAATCTTCGATGTCACCCGGGGCCACTGCGAAGACCGGGACCACCGGCATCTCGATGTCTCGAAGCACGTCCGGAGGGATCTCTTCGCGGATCTTCCAGAACGAGGCTGCAGCGGTATCGCTGTACTCGGGTGGTGAGCCGAGCTCGACTTCCAGGAATTGAATCGCGTCCTGTGAAGCTCGACTCAACATGATCACCGCCGGCACGAAACCTCGCTTGAAGGCGATGATCTTGTAAAGGCCGGCTGGCAGGCCGTCGAAGAGAAAAACGCCCGAGCTGTCGGTGACCTCTTTGCGCAGGCTCAAGTCCGCGACCGCATATGCGTAGACGCGCACCGTCGAAAGCGGCGCCGCGGTGGCTTCGACTCGGCCCGCCAAGGCGCCCGCGCCTTCGGCCCACGCACCACCAGCGCTCGCGAGAAGGATCGCGAACGCGCACAAGAATCTATGGCTCTTCTGATGCATAGCTAACTATACGCAGGATAAGTATAGGGAGACGTGTCGTCCAGGTCAAAGAAAAAGAAGATGGAAGCTTGTTAATCTATGACACCAAAACTCCAACCAGATAGGGCCTCTTTCAGCCCAGGCCAGGCCTGAGACGGGGCAGATCTTGACAGAGCAGGGCAGACCTGGGCCGGATCCGGTCAGCCACGGAATCGTGGAGTGCGACCGGCGACCGCCAGCCCGACCCAACGGACACCGGCTTTCTTCAAGGCTCGCGCCGCGGCTTCGGCGGTGGCACCCGTGGTGTACACGTCATCGATGAGGAGCAGCCGCTGGGCTCGGAGGGCCGAGCGCGTGGCTTTTCTTTGGACGGCAAACGCCCATCTAAGGTTGCGCCGTCGGCTCGTGCGGTCGAGCCCCGATTGGGGCGGCGTGGGTCGCCGGCGCCTCAGGACGGATCTCAGCGGCCAGTCTCGGGCTCCGGCCAGGGCTCGCGCGATCTCAGCGGCCTGGTTGTAGCCCCGAGACCACGAGCGGCGCCAATGGAGCGGCACCGGCACGACCGCGTCGACGGTCAAGTCCGTCGGCAGGCTCTCGGCGAGCGCGTCTCCGAGGTGTCCGCCGAGGTAGGCAAGGTCTCCGAACTTGAGCGCGCGAATCACGTCGTCGAGGGGAGCCTGATAGCTCCAGGCGGCGAACAGGCGATCGATCGGCGAGGATCTCCCGCGGCACGGCAGGCAGAGAGGAAAAGCCCGCGAGCGTCGGCCGTGGAGAGCCCGTCCGCAGAGCTCGCAGGCGACTCGATCGGCGGACTCGACCGGCTCGAGCCGACACCGGCAAGCCGAACACAGGCCGAGCCGCATCGATCCCGGCTCGAGCGCGAAGCAGTGCAGGCAGTGGCACGGCACCAGCGCGTCCAGCAGCCTCGCCGTCACAGCGCGAGCGAGGCCGGGCGATCGAGAAGGCGGCGAAGATCGAGAGCGTCCGGCGCACATAGCTGGCTCGATCGATAAAGACGCGATGGCAACCGTTATACTCGCGCTCGGCCTCGTTTCGACCTAGACGGGGCACCGAAGTCCACCGTATGTTGATGGTTGGGAGACCCACTTGAATCGATCCAAAACAGCTTCGTTCGTACTCCTTGTCCTCGCGCTCTTGGTGGTCCCTGCCGCCGCCGCCGCGGATTCGGTGTTCCGATTCAATCTGATGGCCGGCGTGGGCGGATCGCTGGATCAGGACGACGCCGGGCTGTCGAATTCCACGTTTCAGCTCGGTTTCTCGGTCGAGCCGGAAGATCAGCTTCTGGTCGGTCTACGAGTCGGCCAACTCGACCTCGGCAATGCCTTGGTCGGAGAGTCGATCGACACCAGCCTCGACTACGCGACCGTCGTCGGCGAGTACCGGTTCACCGAGAGCTTCTACGAGTCGGGTCTCTACATCGGACTGGGTGTGTACAGTCTCGATGGCGTGAGGTTCTCCGGCGGAGTATTCAGCGAAGAAGCGGTCGGTTTGGTACTGGGAATCAGCGGAGAGTTCCTGATCAGCAACTCGGTTGGATTCGTCATCGAGTTCTCGGGCCACTTGGCTAATCTCGACACCATCGACACCCTCATGATGGGGCACGCCGGGGTCTCGATTCACTTCTGACGCTTGCAGGAACAACGGCAACGGCCCGCGACCCGGGCTTTTCTGATGGGGCTGGCGCTTCCAGCGCAGCCCGGGTACGTCGTCGAGGAGAATCTCGCCGAGCTCGCTGAGCTCTCGCGAAGCACCGGCCTCGAGGTGGTCGGGCACGGTTTGCAGAATCGGCGCTCGCCCGACTCGCGAACTCTGGTCGGCCGCGGCAAGGCGGAGGAGATCGCCCGCGCCTCCGCCGAGTTGGGCGCCGAAGTCGTGATCTTCGATGACGATCTGACGCCGAACCAGGTCAAGAACCTCGAGGCGATCATCGACTGCGCGGTGATCGATCGCAGCGCGCTGATCTTGGATCTCTTCGTCCGGCAGGCGCGCACCCGCGAGGCGCGCACCCAGGTCGAGCTCGCGCAGCTCGAGTACCAGCTGCCGCGACTCACGCGGCGCTGGACCCACCTCTCGCGCCAGGCCGGCGGCATCGGTGTCCGGGGCGGCGAGGGCGAGACCCAGCTCGAGGCCGACCGGCGCATGCTGCGTACCCGCATCAAGCAACTCAAGAAAGAGCTCGGCCGCATCGAGCGCACCCGTGAGCTCCACCGCCGCGGCCGCCGCGACCACGTGGTGATCGCTCTGGCCGGCTATACCAACGCCGGTAAATCGACGCTCTTCAACCGGCTCACCCGCGCCGGTGTGCGCGCCGAAGACCGGCTGTTCGCGACCCTCGACTCGCGGCTGCGTAAAGGCTCGCTCGGCGGGCCCAAGACCGCCATCTTCGCCGACACCGTCGGCTTCATCAGAAAGCTCCCGCACCATCTGGTCGCATCCTTTAGAAGCACCCTCGAAGAGATCACCCAGGCCAATCTCGTGCTGCATGTCGTCGATCGGAGCCATCCCCGCTGGCGCGAGCAGATGGAGATAGGCGAAGAGGTTCTGGCCGACCTCGACGTCGACATGACCCGGGTCCTACCGGTGTTCAACAAGAGCGATCTCTGGAGCGACGACGGCGAAGCCGGCAACGGCGCCCCGGCGGTCTCGGCCCAGACCGGCGCCGGTGTCGAAGAGCTCAAGACGATGCTCCTCGAACGGATCGCCGCGAACGGTACGAACGGCAACGGCGGCGGCGCGTAAACGTCAACCTCCATCGCGTCCGACGAATTGCAGCGGTCGATCTCCGTGTCGACCGATGAACTGTAGCGGTCGATCTCCGTGTCGGCCGAAGGCCGCGCGTGTTGACACTCCCGAACGCCCGCCGCTAGACTCTCGCTCCCGCGTTCGTGGGAACCCTGGGGCCGTAGCTCAGTTGGGAGAGCGCTTGAATGGCATTCAAGAGGTCGTCGGTTCGATCCCGATCGGCTCCACCA